>JBBECO010000091.1:3835-5254 GCA_040881785.1 Vicinamibacterales bacterium | reverse complement strand
CCGCTTCGCCGGCTCGCTCCGTTCGCGTGGCTCATTCGCTGCCGCTCATTCGCGTGGCGATTTGTGAGATGCTACGCATACATCCCGCGCATCTGCGTCACGGTCGCGACGCGGTTGATCGCCACGATGTAGGCGCCGGTGCGCAGATCGGTCTTGTAGCGGATCGACGTCTGGAGGACGTCATCGAAGGCCTCGACCATCTTGGACTCGAGGCGGCGATTGACTTCCTCCTCCTCCCAGAAGTAGCCGTGGCGGTCCTGGACCCACTCGAAGTACGACGTGGTGACGCCGCCGGCGTTCGCCAGGATGTCGGGGATCACGAAGACGCCGCGCTCGTGCAGGTGCTTGTGCGCGTCCGGCGTCGTCGGGCCGTTCGCGCCTTCGGCGATCACCTTCGCCCTGATGTCGGGCGCGTTCTCCATCGTGATCTGGTTTTCCATCGCCGCGGGCACGAGCACGTCCACGTCGAGCTTGAAGAGCTGTTCGTTCTCGATCGGCTCACCGCCGGGGAAGCCGTCGATCGTCTTGTGCTGCTTGACGAAGTCGATCATCTTCGCGATGTCGAGGCCCGCCTTGTTATAGACGCCGCCCTTCCAGTCGGTCACCGCCACGACCTTCGCGCCGATCTTCGTCAGCAGGTCGGCCGTGACCGATCCCACGTTGCCGAAGCCCTGCACGGCGACGGTGGCCCCCTTGATGTCGAACTTCAGATGTTTGGCCGCCTCCCGCGTCGTGATCATCACCCCGCGTCCGGTGGCTTCGCGGCGTCCGAGCGAGCCGCCCATCTCGATGGGCTTGCCGGTGACGACGGCCGTGGCCGTGTAGCCGACGTGCATGCTGTAGGTGTCCATGATCCAGGCCATGACCTGGTCGTTGGTGTTCACGTCGGGCGCGGGCACGTCCTTGTCCGGACCGATTGCGTCCACGATCTCGGCGACGTACCGGCGTGTGAGCGCTTCGAGCTCGCGGCGCGACATGCGCGTCGGGTCGCAAATGACCCCGCCCTTGGCGCCGCCGAATGGGATGTGCGCCACGGCGCACTTCCAGGTCATCCAGGCGGCCAGCGCCGTCACTTCGTCGAGCGTGACGTCCGGGTGATACCGGATGCCGCCCTTCGCCGGGCCGAGCGTGATGTTGTACTGCACGCGATACCCGGTGAACACCTCGATCTGGCCGTTGTCCATCTGGATCGGACACGACACGGTGATCTGACGTTTCGGATGCGTGAGGATTTTCCAGATGCCCGGGTCGAGGCCGAGCAGGCGTGCTGCGCCGTCGAACTCCTGGAGCATCGCGTTGAATATGTTGCCGCCGGCTGCCATGTCACTCCTAGGGTATGAAGAACCGACCGTTGACCAATTATCAAACAGTCCAAGCTACTGTGGCAGAATGCGCCAAGTCAATACAAACACACGGACA
>JBBECO010000091.1:724-3735 GCA_040881785.1 Vicinamibacterales bacterium | reverse complement strand
CAAACACACGGACAACAAAGGGAAAGTCGATGAAAAGCCAGCTCTTCGTTGCCTCGGTCGTTGCGATCGCCCTCTGGTCCGGCGGCATTCAGACCGGCGCCAGTCAGGCGGAGCGCGCAGACATCCTGCTGACCAATGGACGGATCTATACCGTTGACACGGCCAGACCGTGGGCGGAAGCGGTGGCGATTCGGGGCTCGCGGATTGCGGCGGTCGGCACGGCGGCAGAGGTCGGCGCGCTCGCCGGGCCCGAGACCCGCACGATCGACCTGAAGGGGGCGTTCGTGTCGCCCGGGTTCAACGACGCGCACGTCCATATCGACAGCACCGGCAGCCTGCTCGTCGGCGTCAACCTGCTCGAGATCCACGAGGCGAAAGGCTTCACCGAGGCGATCACGGGGGCCGCCTCGCGGTTGCCCGCAGGAAGCTGGATCACCCGCGGCGACTGGGGCGCGTACGAGCAATGGAAGACGGGAAGTGCTGGAACTGACGCTGAGGGCTTGCCCGCCGTAGCTTCAGCGAAGGCGGGTGCGGGAGCTGACGCTGCGGGGCCCTTTACCCCCTCGCGCGACCTGATCGACGCGGTGACGCCGAATCATCCCGTACTCGTGCAGCGGTTCGACCGCAGCATGTTCCTGGCGAACTCACTGGCGTTGAAGCTGGCGGGCATCACCGAGGCCACCCCCGTCCCGGCCAACGGCGAGATCGCAAAGGACGCCAGCGGCCGGCTGACCGGGATCCTCAGGGGTTCGGCGGCCGATCTCGTCCGCAAGGTCATTCCGCCCGTGTCGTTCGAGCAGCGGCTGGTGCAGGTCCGCGCCGTCCTCAAGGAAGCGCGCGAGAGCGGCGTGACGACGATGCAGGATCTGACGAGCGCGGAACAGTTGCGCGCGTATCAGGCGCTGCAGCGGGACGGGGAGTTGACGTCGCGGATCATGCTGCGGCCGACACTCGACACCGTCACGCACACGCGCGCGCTCGGCCTCACGAAAGGCTTCGGCGACGAATGGCTCCGCTTCATCGGGTACAAGGCCTGGGTGGACGGCATCATGGGCAGCAGCGGCGCGATGTTCTTCGAGCCCTATACGCACGATCCGAAGAACAAGGGACTGCTGCGTCCGATCATGAGCCCCGAGGGGCAGCCGGGCGCCGCGATGAACATGACGGCGGCGCAGCACTACACCGACTTTCCGCCGGGCAATCTCGAGAAGCTGGTCGAGCAGGCGATCGCCAGCGGCATCCCGCCGCACATTCATGCGATCGGCGACAAGGGCACCCGCATCATCCTCGACGTCTACGAGAAACTGCTCGCGAAGCACGAGCTCACAGGCGCCGATCATCGCTGGCGTGTGATCCATGCACAGGTCGTGCATCCGGATGACTTCCCGCGCTTCGGGACGCTGAAGCTCGTGGCGGAGGTCAATCCGTACCACGTGTCGGACGACATGCGGTGGATGGAGGAGCGCATCGGCCGCGAGCGCTCGCGCGGCGCGTACGCGTTTCGGACGCTGAAGAACGCGGGCGCCGTGCTGATCTTCGGCAGCGACAGCCCGGGCACCAACGCCGCGCGCTACTTCCTCAGCCCCGTGTATGGACTCTATGCCGCCGTCTCCCGTCAGACCTTGAAGGGGGAGCCGAAGGAGGGGTGGTTCCCGGACCAGCGGCTGACGATCGAAGAGGCGATCGAGGCATACACGAAGGGTCCCGCGTGGGCGTCCTTTGAGGAGGATGTGAAGGGCACCATCACGCCAGGCAAGCTCGCGGATCTCGCGGTGTTCGACACGAACCTGGTGGAGGTGGGGAAGGCGGATCCATCCAAACTCCTCGACGCGAAGGTGCTCCTGACGATCGCGGGCGGCCGTGTGGTGTTTGCGCGCTGAGCGGCGGAATGACGCAGGCGCCGCGGCTTGCCTTCTCGTCACCAATTTGGTACATTTTTGGTTATGAGCCGCGCTTCTGCCCTCGCCCCAGACTCGACGATTGCCCGTACCATCCGGTTCTCCTCCGCTCTGCGTGACAGGTTGGCCGCAGACGCAGACCGGTGCGGGCGGAGCTTTGAGGGACAAGTGATTGCACTCCTGCGCCGGCACTACGGTGAGGACGTTGATATCGCTCCGCCCCCCGCGGACATCCTGGCGCTGGCATCGGCCAGCCTCGCGGATGTCCCCGTCTCAGACCTTCGCCTGCTGACGCGAAAGCTCCGGGAGAGGTAGGGCTGTCCCGATGGCGGCCGAACTCGTGGTGCTCGACACGGATGTCCTGTCCGAACTCAGCCGCGGAAACCGCATCGTCACGGCGCGCGCCGTGGCATATCTCGCCGAGTTCGGGCGATTGACGATCACTGCCGTGACGGTGTTCGAACGCCTGCGCGGGTATCGAGCGGCGATTCGTGCGGGAAGGCCGTTCGATCGTCAGCTCCAGGCGTTCCAGGCGCTCGTCGCCAACTGCGTGGTGCTTCCCTTCGATCAGGACGCCGCCGGTGTCGCGGCTGACATCTGGTCGGCTGCCACGCGCAGTCGTCGCCGGGACATTGGTGACATCCTGATTGCGGCAGTGGCCGTGTCCCGCCAGATCCCGCTCGCGACGAGAAACAAGCGGGACTTCCTGCAGCTTACGAGGGCCGCCGGCGTGGATCTTCGCGTCGTGGACTGGATGACGGAGCGGGCCAATTAGTCGGAGGCGTGCCGACGCCGAGCCGCGATCTCCGCGTGGGCCAACGGGACCAAGGCGCTCGGTACACGCAGGATTGTGATCGAGCCCACAAAAATGGAGGTGGATGTGTGCGGCGGTGGAGCACAGGCGTCCACCCTAAGTCGCGTGCGCTGAGAGGCTTAGGAATCGGTCACCGATACGGCTGGGGTGGCCTGGGATTTGCGAGCGGACCTCAGCAATTAATGTGGTGCCCGTCCGAGCCTCCAGCCTGGACAGCCACGCTCCGGTCCGTAGCAGCGTAACTCGCGCGTCAGGCAGCTGACGCGCCCGCCACCCCGGTGGGGGGGGGGGGGGGGGGG
>JBBECO010000091.1:0-714 GCA_040881785.1 Vicinamibacterales bacterium | reverse complement strand
CCCCCGCCCCCCGGGGGGCGCGCGGGAGCCATCCCGCGCGCCTCCGTCTCCCCCCGTGCCGTGGCCCCAAGCGCTTATAATGCAAGCACCTATGAAGACCGCGACCGAGACCGACAAGCAGCGGTGGGAGCGGGACGTGCTCGAGCCCTCGCTGACCAAGGCGCCGGAGCGTCCCGTCCCCTTCACCACGATTTCCGGCCGCGAGATCGCCCGCCTGACGACCCCCGACGATCTCGAGGATTTCGACTACACGCGCGACCTCAACAATCCCGGCGAATTCCCCTACACCCGCGGTATCCATCCGACGGGCTACCGCGGCAAGCTCTGGACGATGCGGCAGTTTGCCGGGTTCGGGACGCCCGAGGAAACCAACGAGCGGTACAGGACGCTCCTGGCCGCCGGCGGCACCGGCCTCAGCGTGGCCTTCGACCTCCCGACCCTGATGGGGCGCGACCCTGACCACGAGCTGTCGCTCGGTGAGGTCGGCAAATGCGGCGTCAGCGTCGTGTCGCTCGCCGACATGGAGCGGCTCTTCGAGGGGATTTCGCTGGGCGGCATCACGACGTCGATGACGATCAACTCGCCCGCGCCCATGGTCTTCGCGATGTATCTCGTCGTCGCCGAGAAGCAGGGGGCGGACTGGAAGACGCTCTCGGGCACGATCCAGAACGACATCCTCAAGGAATTCATCGCGCAGAAGGAGTACATCTTCCC
>JBBECO010000090.1:0-1000 GCA_040881785.1 Vicinamibacterales bacterium | reverse complement strand
TGCCGCCGGCGGTGCCGGCCCCCTGGATCGGCTCGGGCTTCTCCGGCAGGACTTCGACCCAGTTGGCTTCCGCGGGGTTGGCCGGATCCACCTTGATGACGCGCCAATTGGGCGCCTTGTGGTTGGTCTGCACGAGCAGGTGGCCGCCGACGTTGTCGAGCACGCCGAAGGAGTCGTCGCCGATCGTGCCGAAGACCGCCTTGAACGTGCTGTCGGGCTTCGACAGGTCCTTCACGAAGACGGCGTTGCCGTCCTTCCCCTTGCCGCGGTCCGACACGTCGAGAATCGCGAACCGCTCGTCCTCGGTCGTGTCGAGCGTATGGAACCGCTGCGGGTTGTCCTTGTCCTCGAAGACCAGCACGTCGGCCGACTGCGGCGTGCCGACCTTGTGGAAGTACACCTGGTGCCCTTCGTTGATGGACGCCTTCTCCTGTCCCTTCTCAGGAGCCGGATAGCGGCTGTAGAAGAAACCGTCGCCGTGCCACGCGGCGCCAGACACCTTCACCCACTGGACGGTGTCATCGAGCGTCTTCTTCGTCGCAAGCTCCATCACCTTGTATTCCTGCCAGTCGGAGCCGCTGCGCGACATGCCATACACGGCGTACTTCGCGTCCTTCGACGGCACGAAGGTGCCGAGCTGCACGGTGCCGTCCTCGGACCATGTATTGGGATCGAGCAGCACTTCCGGTTCGCCCTTCATCCCCTTCTGGATGTACAGCACGCTCTGTTTTTGCAGGCCGGCGTTCTTGCGGAAGAACACGTACGGCCCCTTGAGCGAGGGGGGCGTGTACTTCTCGTAGTCGTTGAGCTCCTTGACGCGCTTCTGCAACTCGTCGCGGAACGGGATCTTCTCGAGATACGGGAACGTGACCTTGTTCTGGGCCTCGACCCAGGCCGCGGTTTCCGCGGAGGTATCGTCTTCGAGCCAGCGATACGGATCCGGCACCTTCGTGCCGTGATAGGTATCGACCTGCTCGCCCTTGCGGGTCTGCGGATACTG
>JBBECO010000089.1:32565-33277 GCA_040881785.1 Vicinamibacterales bacterium | reverse complement strand
CCAATCGTCAATCCAATCGTCAATCGCCAATCGTCAATCCAATCGGCAATCCGCAATCGCCAATCGGCAATCGACTATGTCCATCATCGTGACCGGTTCCATCGCCTACGACTACCTGATGTCCTTCCCCGGGAAGTTCACCGAGCACTTTCTGCCCGAACACATGAACCGGGTGAGCCTGAGCTTCCTCGTGGATACGATGGACAAGCGACGCGGCGGCTGCGCGCCGAACATCGCCTACACCCTCGCGCTGCTCGGGCAGCGTCCCCGCCTGATGGCCACCGCCGGGCAGGACTTCGGCGAGTACCGCCAGTGGCTGGAGGCCGCCGGCATCGATACCAGCCTCGTCCACCTCGTCGAGGGGAAGTTCACCGCGTCGTTCTTCTGCAGCACCGACACCGAGAGCAACCAGATCGCGTCGTTCTATACCGGCGCCATGGCCCATGCCGCGGAATTGTCGTTCCGCACGGCACCCGAGGCGCGGCTCGCGATCATTTCGCCGAACGATCCCGCCGCGATGGTGCAGTACGCCGAGGAGTGCCGCACGCTGGACATCCCGTTCATCTGGGATCCTGGGCAGCAGTGCGCGCGGATGTCGGGGGAGGAACTGGCGGCGGGCCTCACCGGGGCTGCGATCGTCATCTGCAACGACTACGAATTCGAGCTGATTCGGCAGAAGACCGGCCTCGACGAAGCCGGCGTGCTCTCGCAC
>JBBECO010000089.1:0-32555 GCA_040881785.1 Vicinamibacterales bacterium | reverse complement strand
CCCCCCCCCCCCCGCCCTGGTGGTCACCAAGGGGGAACACGGCTGCACCATCCTTCACGGCGACGGCACCATCGACGTGCCGGCCGTCACGCCGCATCGCATCGTGGATCCCACCGGCGTGGGGGACGCCTTCCGCGGCGGCTTCCTCAAGGGCATGGCGGAAAAGGCGCCGTACGAAGTCTGCGCGCGTCTGGGGAGCGTGGCGGCCACCTATGCCCTCGAGCACCTCGGTGGGCAGAGTCATGCCTATTCGTGGCAGGAGTTCAAGGTGCGATATGAGGAACATTTTGGACCGCTGACGGACGTGCGCTGACCCACACGCGCGCCAATCTGGCGTAATGGGCACTCACCTAGGGTCTTTCGGGGATGGTTTTGACGCCGCCGATCCGGGAATATCCCTTGCACAACAGACCGACTGGAGGATGCCGTGAGACAGATTGCAGCCGCGCCGGTCGTGCTTCTGGTTCTGAGCGCAACGCTGATCGCTCAGGATCCCGTCCCCCAACTGCCCCCGCCTGCCCTCTCCGCGCAACAGCCGTCCACGGTCTTCCGCAGCAGCGCCAGCCTGGTGGCCCTCAACGTCACCGTCACCGACGGCAGCAAGCTCGTGACCGGCCTGACGCGCGACGACTTCGAAGTCTACGAGGACGGCGTGCAGCAGGAGCTGCGGTTTTTCGAGGCATCGGCCGTCCCGATGGACGTGATCCTCCTGCTCGACACCAGCTCCAGCATGCGCGACAAGATGAGCACGGTGCATGACGCCGCACGCGGCTTCATGAAGATGCTGCGTTCAGAGGACCGCGGCGCCGTCGTCTCGTTCAACGACGATGTGCGGGTGCTGCAGGATCTGACGTCCGACCTGGCGGCCATCGAATCGGCCATCAACGCAACGATCGCCAGAGGCTCCACCTCCATGAACAACGCGATCTACATCGCGCTGAAGACCTTCGGCCGCGCCGCGAGAGACACCGGCGAAGTACGGCGGCAGGCGATTGCCGTACTGTCGGACGGCGAGGACACCTCCAGCCTCGTCACCGCAGAGGATGTCGTGGCGCTGGCGCGCAAGACCGGCGTGAACGTCTACACCATCGCGCTGCAGTCACAGTTCACGTCGGCGCGGAAGGCCACTCCGCGCAAGTATTTTTCGGAGTCGGAGTACTCGCTGAAGACACTGGCGAAGGAAACCGGGGCGCTGTCGTTTTTCCCGTCGGGCGTCCACGAACTCAAGGGCGTGTATAAGACGATCGCGACCGAGCTCGAGTCGCAGTATTCGATCGGGTACGCGCCGTCCAACAGCCGCGCCGACGGCCGCTTCCGCCGGATCGTCGTGCGCGTGACCGCCGATCCGTCCTTCCGCCCGCGCGCCCGCGCCGGCTACGTCGCCGAGAGCACCCGCACCATCGCGGGCGTTTCGCCGTCCCGCATCCGGTAGGGATGGCGGCCGATACAATGAGAGGATGACCATCCTCCTTGCCGGAGGCCTGACCGTCGCGGCCGTCCTCTGGGTCGTGCTTCTCGTCGGGGCACCCGCCGGTCTCAGCCATGACGCCCTGGGCGGGGCCGTGGCCTATCTGTACGCCGCCGCCAGCCAGATCTGTCATCAGCGTGCCGAGCGCTCGTTCGCGCTGTCCGGCATGCAGTTGCCCGTCTGCGCGCGCTGCTTCGGTCTCTACCTTTCCGGCGCGTTGGGTGCGGTTGTCGCCTGGCGGTCCTCCCCGCGTCCCCTGCTCAACACCCGGCTGCTCCTGGCGCTGGCGGCCGTGCCGACCGGGGTGACGTGGGCGCTCGAGTCTGCGGGGCTCGCAGGCTTCTCGAACCTCACGCGCGCGGCGGCCGCGCTGCCGCTCGGCGCCGCGGCGGGGTGGGTGTTCGTGCAGATGCTGCGCTATGATGCGGAATCCCATGGCCGCGAAATCCACGACAGCCGAACGCCCGCGCGCATCGGCTGAACCCTCCAGCCTCGTGCTGCTCTGTCTCGGCGCGTGGCTGGTGCCCGGCGCCGGTCACCTCTGGCTCGGCCGCCGTCAAAAAGGCCTGGTCTTTCTCCTGGCCCTGCCGCTGATGTTTCTCATCGGCATCCTCCTGCGAGGGCGCATCTTTCCTTTTGAGCTGTCCGAGCCGCTCGTCGCGCTGGCGGCCGCCGCCAACGTGGGCATCGGCCTGCCGTGGTTGCTCGCCAGGGTGTTCGACGTGGGCACCGGTGTCGTCACCGCGGCGAGCTATGAGTACGGGAACTGTTTCATGATCGTGGCCGGGCTGCTGAACTTCCTCGTGATCCTGGATGCCTACGACGTGGCGGTGGGCCGCAAGTGACCGACCACTTCCTGCTGCTGGCCCTGTTCGCGCTCTTCGTGTCGGTGGTGTTTGCCGTCCTCCTGCGCGACGAGCCACGGGCGCAGGTGCACCTCGGGCTGCGGATGTTCGGCGGCTTTCTGGCCGCGGCCATCATCCTCGGCTGGCTGATGTATCCACTGCCTCTTTAGATGCCACGGCCTTGGCCCGCCGAAGCCTTGGCGAAGGCGGGTTCAACACTGTAATGGCGGGTTCACGGCTCGTTTATTCCACGCAGACGGGACGCGTATGCCCGAAATGCGGCTGGCCGGCGGACGACTGCAAGTGCTCGAGCCAGACCAGGAACGCGCCGGTACCGCCGCGCCTGATCGCAAAGCTGCGCATCGAGAAGGCGGGCCGTGGTGGCAAGACGGTCACGGTCGTGGACGGTCTGCCGCAGAACGACGCGTTCCTCAAGGGACTGCTGCAGGAACTGAAAAAAGCCTGCGGATGCGGCGGCGCGGTGCGCGAGGGCGGCGTCGAGCTGCAGGGGGATCTCCGGGACCGCGTGCGTGCGTACCTGACGAAGCAGGGGCACGGCGTCAAAGGCTGAGCGCCCGCGCGAAAACGCTATACTCGGAAGTTGAATGACTGCCAATTCACTCGACAATCTTGAAAACCTGCTGCTGGAACGTGACGGCGCCGTCGCGACGATCACGGTCAACCGTCCCAAGGTTCTGAATGCCCTGAACGCCCGGACGCTCGATGAGCTCCGACGCGTCATCCTCGCGCTGAAACATGACGACGGGGTCCGCGTCGTCGTCATCACGGGAGCGGGGGAGAAATCGTTCATTGCCGGCGCCGACATCAACGAGCTGGCGGTGCAGACGCCCACCAGCGGGCGCGAGCACGCGCGCACGGGGCAGCACATCCTGGACCTGATCGAGAACCTCGGCAAACCGGTGATCGCGGCGATCAACGGCTTCGCGCTGGGCGGCGGGTGCGAGCTGGCCATGGCGTGCACCATCCGGATCGCGGCCGATACCGCGCGCCTCGGGCAGCCCGAGATCAACCTGGGCATCATCCCGGGGTACGCCGGCACGCAGCGCCTGGCGCGCTTGATCGGGCGCGGCAGGGCCCTCGAGCTCCTGCTGACGGGCGATCACGTCATGGCGCCGGAGGCGCACCGGCTTGGCCTCGTCAACCGGGTCGTCCCGGCCGCGGAGCTGATGACCGAGGTCAGGACCCTGGCCGCGGCTTTGGCGACCAAGGCGCCGGTGGCGGTCCGCTACATCCTCGACGCGGTCAACAAGGGGCTCGACATGGGCTTCGCCGACGCGCAGGTGTTCGAGGCCACGCTGTTCGGCCTCGTCTCGAGCACCGAAGACATGCGCGAAGGGACCCGCGCCTTCCTCGACAAGCGCAAGGCGCAGTTCACGGGGAAGTAGCGCGTGCGTCCAGCCATCGCGCCGGCGTCCCTGCCCCGGGCCGCCGGCTTCCGCTTCGCCATCGTCGTCTCGCGCTTCAACGAGCGGATCACCGGCTCGCTGCTCGAGGCCGCGCGCGCGGCGCTGCGTGAGGCGGGGGTCGCCGATGCGGACGTCGAAGAACTGAGCGTGCCGGGCGCCTTCGAGCTGCCGCAGGCGGCGCGGTGCGCGGCGGAAACCGCGATGTTCGACGCCGTCATCTGCCTCGGCTGCGTCATTCGGGGCGCGACGCCGCACTTCGAGTACATCTCGGCGGCCACAGCCCAGGGCGTGATGTCGGCGGCGGGGGATACCGGGGTCCCGATGGCCTTCGGCGTGCTGACGACCGACACGGAAGCGCAGGCGGACGAGCGGGCGGGCGCGGGGCCCGGCAACAAGGGGCGCGAGGCCGCGGCCGCGGCCATCGAGATGGCGGTGCTGTTCCGCCGCATGGGCCGTCCGCCGGCGCGCGCCGGCAACGGCCCCTTTGGCGTGGTGGACCCGGGTCACTCGCAATGAGCCAGGCCGACGGACACGGCCGCCATCGGGCCCGGGAGGCGGCGCTGCAGATGCTCTATCAGTGCGAAGTCGGCAAAGCGGGACCGGAGGAGTCGATCGAGACGTACTGGCCCGCCGCCGATGCCGAGGCGGCCGTGGCCGAGACGCTGCGTGAGTTCGCCAACCGCCTCGTGCGGGGCACCGTGGACCGCGGCGCGGAGATCGACGCGATGCTGACGACGCACGCGCAGAACTGGCGGATCGAGCGGATGAACGTGATCGACCGGCTCGTACTGCGGATGGCGGTGTTCGAGATGCTCACCGAGCCCGAAACGCCGAGCAAGGTGATCATCAACGAGGCGATCGAGCTGGCGCGCAGCTTCAGCGGCGACGCCGCGGTCGGCTTCGTCAACGGCGTACTGGATGCGGTGCGGAAAGAATTGAGACGTTCGTAGGCCCGACCTTCAGGTCGGGCGATCAGGGAAGCAGCAAAGTTGTCCGAAGAGATCAAAGAGTCCGACCTGCTCAAGCAGCGCCGCGCGAACTTCGAGGAGCTCGTGCGCCTCGGCGTGGATCCCTATCCGCGGACGTACGATCGTACCGACACGATCGACGCGCTCGTGGAGGCCCACTCGCCGAAGACCGGCGAGGCGCTGGAGACCGCGCACATCCGCACGCGGACGGCCGGCCGCATCCTCGCGATCCGGGCCTTCGGCAAGGCCAACTTCCTCGTCCTCTCGGACGGCAAATCGAAGATCCAGGCGTACGTCCGCCAGGACGCCCTGCCGGAGCGGGACTTCGCGATTTACAAGCTCCTCGATTTCGGCGATTTCGTCGGCGTGGAAGGGGAGCTGTTCCGCACGCGGACGAACGAGCTCACGATCAAGGCGGCGAAGCTCGAGTTCCTGGCGAAGTGCTTCATCCCGCTGCCCGAGAAGTGGCACGGGCTGAGCGACGTGGAGACCCGCTATCGTCAGCGCTATCTGGACCTGATCGTCAATCCGGATTCGCGCCGGGTCTTCGAGGTCCGCAGCCGCGTGCTCGCCTCGACCCGCACATTTCTCAACTCGCGGGGGTATCTGGAAGTCGAAACCCCGATGATGCAGCCGATCGCCGGCGGGGCGCTCGCGCGCCCGTTCGTGACGCACCACAACGCGCTCGACATGCAGCTCTACATGCGGATCGCGCCGGAGCTGTATCTGAAGCGCCTCACGGTCGGCGGCATCGAACGGGTCTACGAGATCAACCGGAATTTCCGCAACGAGGGGATCTCGACCCAGCACAACCCCGAGTTCACGATGCTGGAGTTCTATCAGACCTACAGCGACTATCAGGAGCTGATGGTCATGACCGAGGAGATGCTCTCCACGGTGGCACGCGAGTCGATCGGCACCGACCAGATCACGTTCGGCGCGCACGACATCTCACTGGCGCCGCCGTTCCGGCGCGTGTCGCTGCGGGAGGGGGCGCGGGTCCAGGCGTCCGAGACGCTGGGTGTCGAGGTGACGGACGCGGACCTGCGATCCGTCGAGACGGTCACCGGGCTCGCGAAGCGGCTCGGCATCGACACGCAGACGTCCTGGGGCCCCGGCAAGATCGCCACCGAGATCTTCGAGCGGCTGAACGAGCACGATCTGATCCAGCCGACGTTCGTCTACGACTTCCCGACGGAGGTCTCGCCGCTGTCGAAGCAGCGGCCCGATGATCCCGACACGGTCGAGCGCTTCGAGCTCTACATCGGCGGCTTCGAAGTGGCGAACGCCTTCAGCGAGCTGAACGATCCGGCCGAGCAGCGCCGGCGCTTCGAGGCGCAGCTCCAGGACCGGGAATCGGGTGACCTCGAGGCGCACGCCATGGACGAAGACTACATCCGCGCCCTGGAGTACGGCCTCCCGCCCACAGGCGGCGAGGGGGTCGGCATCGATCGGCTGGTGATGCTGCTGACCAACAGTCCGTCGATTCGAGATGTGATTCTGTTTCCGCTGATGCGGCCGCGCGCATGAACAATCTGCCGTTCGAGCTGTTCGTCGCGGTCCGCTACCTCCTGGCGAGGCGGAAGCAGGCGTTCATCTCGTTGATCTCGCTCATCTCGACGCTCGGCGTCATGGTGGGCGTCATGGCCCTGCTGATCGCCCTGGCGCTGATGACGGGGCTCCAGGGGGAGCTCCGCGACCGCATTGTCGGTTCGTCCGCGCACATCTTCGTGCACAAGGTCGGCGGCTATGCGGACTACGAGCAGGACATGGCGAGACTCCGGCAGATGCCGAGAGTGCTCGCCGCGGCGCCGGTCATCCAGGGGCAGGGGATGATCAGCGGCGCCTCGGATTCCGGGTTCGTCCAGATCAAGGGGATCCTGCCGGAGCTCGAGGCCGAGGTCACCGAAGTCGAAAAGGCGATGCAGACGGGCAGCCTTGCCGCCCTGACGCCGGTGGAGGGGCAGCCGCCGGGGATTGTCATCGGGCGCGAGCTGGCCACGCGGATCGGGAGCTTCGTCGGCGACACCGTGGAGCTCATGTCCCCCGACAGCGCGACGCTGTCGCCCATTGGTCTGATGCCCTCCCGGCGCCGGTTCAAGGTCGTCGGCCTCTTCAGCCTCGGACTCTACGAATTCGACCAGGGGTACGCGTTCGTGCATCTCGAGAGCGCCAAACGTCTCGCGGGCCGTGAGGCACCGGACTTCATCGAGTTGAAGGTGGACGACATGTTCGCGGCGGGGGAGATCGCGGATGACATCGGCGGACGGCTCGGCGACGACTACATGCCGCAGGACTGGTCGGACCTGAATCAGTCGCTCTTCAGCGCGCTGTCACTCGAAAAGCTCGCCATCTCCATCACGATCGGCCTCATCGTCATGGTGGCGGCGCTCAACATCGTGGCCTCGCTCGTGCTGCTCGTCATGGAGAAGAGCCGCGACATCGCGATCCTGAAGACCATGGGCAGCTCCGCGGCGAGCATCCGCCGGATCTTCATGCTCCAGGGGCTCGTGATCGGCCTGATCGGGACGACGGCCGGCGCCGTTGCCGGATGGATCGTCATCTACATCGCGGACCGCTACGAGCTGGTGAGCGTGCCGCTCGACGTGTATCAGATTTCGCACGTGCCGTTCCGCCTCGAGCTGTTCGATTTCGTTGTGGTGGTGGCCTCGGCGGTCGTCATCTGCTTCATCGCGACGATTTATCCTTCACGGCAGGCCGCGAAGCTCGATCCCGCGCAGGCGTTGAGGTACCAATGAGACCGCGCTTCACGCCGCCACGCCGCCACGCTGTCACGGCCACACGGCCGTTGGCACCAAGCCCACAAAGACCACAAAGCTCACAAAGCAGAACACAAGGCAAGGCTCTCTTTCTTGTTTGGGTTCTGGCTTGGTGCTCTTCGTGGTCTTGGTGTTCTTTGAGCCGAAAGCCGTTTGGCGCGTGCAGCGTTTCAGGAGGCTGCCGTTGAGTTTCCTGATCGCCTCCGGCGTCGAGAAGAGCTACGAAGTGGGCACCACGCGGCTGCCGGTGCTCAAGGGGCTCGACGTCTCTCTCGAAAAGGGCGAGATGGTCGCGGTGGTGGGGGCATCAGGTGTCGGAAAAAGCACCCTGCTGCACGTGCTGGGCGGCCTCGATGCCGCGGATCGCGGAACAGTGACTCTGGGCGATACCAACATCACCGCGCTGACCGACGCGGAGGTTGTCGCGTTCCGGAACAGGAACGTCGGCTTCGTGTTTCAGTTCCATCACCTGCTGCCGGAGTTCACGGCGGTCGAGAATGCCGAAATGCCCATGCGGATCGCGAGGCGGCCGCATGCCGAGGGACGCAAGCGCGCCGAAGAGCTCCTGCGCCGTGTGGGTCTCGGGGAGCGGCTGGACCACCGGCCGGGGATGATGTCGGGAGGGGAGAGCCAGCGCGTGGCGATCGCCCGCGCGCTGATGATGGATCCGGCGATCCTGCTGGCCGACGAACCCACAGGGGACCTCGACGAGCACACCGCCGACACGCTCCACGAGCTGCTGCGGGAGATGCACAAGGAGCGGGGATTGACGTCGCTCATCGCGACGCACAATCCACGACTGGCGGCGGCTTGCGACAGGGTGCTCAGGCTGGCTGACGGACGTTTGTCGCCAGCCTGAGCACCAACTTCCAACTGCCCAACTTCCAACTACCAACTGCCCAACTTCCGGGACGTGTGGGGTTGGCAGTTGGGAGTTGGACAGTTGGTAGTTGACTCCTACTTTCCGACCGTAAAGGGCACCGTCGCGTTCGTCGTGTCCCACGCCAGGAACAGCTTGCCCCCCTCGGCCGTCACATCCAGGAAGCCCCACGTGAGCTGGTCCACCGACACCTGGCTCTTCGAGACGGTCATCGGGGCCCGGGCGGCATCCTTGTCGGGCTTGTAGCCGAACGAACCCCAGAGCGTGTCGGGGGTCTTGTCGCCGCCGCCCTTGTTCGCGCCATACGACGACACGATCAGCGTCCATTCCGTCGGCGACGTGAGCTCGATGAAGAGGCTGTACTCACCCGCCGGCACGGTTTTCCCGCCGATGACGAGGGGCACCTCGGTATTGAGGCGCGTGGACTGGTTCGCCCCGGCGCGCCAGACGGTCGCGCCGTTGGCGAGCAGGAGCTTGCCGTACTCGGCGCCGCTGCCGAAGACGTCACGACCGCGTTTGATCGGACGGTTGTAGGTGATCTCGATCCAGTGGTCGCCAATCTGTGTCTGAGCCGTGCCAGGAGGGCTGGCGGGGCGCTTCTGCGGCGCCTGGGGTGTCTGTGCGAAGGCGATCCCACTCACCGTGACCATTGCGAGAGCCAAGAGTCCATTTCTCATGCGTTTCCAATCCTCCTTGCGCAAGTATGCCGCAGCCTCGCGCCGGCGGAGCAGTTCGGGCACCTGACCGCGAGGGACCGTACCTGCCGCAAGCGCGTCTAAACCCTATAAAGAGGCGGAGTTAGGCCGACAGGACGTGTATAATTGCGGCCAGGAAGTCCCCCCCTCCTTCACACAGGGTAATACCGGATGTTCGAACGCTACACAGAACGGGCGCGACGCGTGCTCTTCTTCGCGCGCTACGAGGCCAGCCAGCTCGGGAGCATTTCGATTGAAACCGAGCACCTCCTTCTCGGCCTGATCCGCGAAGGCAAGGGGCTGACGAGCCGCATCTTCGCCCGCTCGCACCTCTCCCTCGAAAGCATCAGGAAAGAGATCGAGGGACGCACGGTCTTCAAGGAAAAGGTCTCGACCTCCGTCGAGATCCCGTTCAGCGCCGAGACCAAGCGCGTGCTGCAGTTCGCCGCGGAAGAGGCGGACCGGCTCCTCCACAACTACATCGGCACCGAGCACCTCCTGCTCGGCATCCTCCGCGAGGAGCGTTCCGTCGCCGCCACCATCCTCATGGAAAAGGGGATGCGGCTCAACACCGTCCGCGAGGACATCGTCGCGCTGCTCAACGAGAAGACGACCATCAATCGTGTGAAGGAAACGCCGCTGCTTGCCGAGTTCTCGCGCGACCTGACGGACGCGGCGATGAAGAACCAGCTCGATCCGCTGGTCGGCCGTCACCTCGAGATCGAGCGCGTGCAGCAGGTCCTCTGCCGGCGGACGAAGAACAATGCCGTCCTCATCGGGGAGCCCGGCGTCGGCAAGACCGCCATCGTCGAAGGGCTCGCGCAGAAGATCGTCTACGGCGACGTCCCGCACTTCCTCGCCGACAAGCGTCTGCTCGCCCTCGACATCTCGCTGATCGTCGCCGGCACGAAGTACCGCGGCCAGTTCGAAGAGCGCCTCAAGGCGATCATGAAGGAACTGACCGAGAACCCGAACGTCATCGTGTTCATCGACGAGCTGCACACCCTCGTGGGCGCGGGCTCGGCCGAAGGCTCGCTCGACGCGGCGAACATCCTGAAGCCGGCGCTCTCGCGCGGCGAGATCCGCTGCATCGGCGCGACGACGCCGGCGGAGTACCGGAAGTACATCGAGAAGGACCGGTCGCTCGAGCGCCGGTTCCAGGCCGTCAAGGTCGATCCGCCGACCGAGAAGGAAACCATCCAGGTCCTCACCGGCGTGAAGGACAAGTACGAACAGTTCCACCACGTGGAGTACACGACCGAGGCGCTCGAGGCCGCGGTCTACCAGTCGAACCGCTACATCACCGACCGCTTCCTCCCTGACAAGGCGATCGACCTGATCGACGAAGCCGGCGCGCGCGCCAAGCTGCGCGACGCGGGTTACAGCGAGGAGTTCGGCGAGATCAACAAGAGCATCCGCGTCGCCGTCGAGCAGATGGAAACGGCGGTCTCGGAGAAGAACTTCGAGAAGGCGCAGTTCTATCGCGAGCAGGAAGTGCAGGCGCGCGAGAACCTGCAGTTCGTCCGCGAGAAGTTCGACGTCAAGTCCAACACCCGCCGCGTCGTGGTCGGCAAAGGGGAGATCGACGAGGTCGTCTCGAAGTGGACGGGTGTGCCGCTCCAGTCGATCAACCAGGACGAGAGCAACAAGCTCCTGCGGATGGAGGACGAGCTCCATCGCCGCGTGATCTCGCAGGAAAAGGCCATTTCAGCCCTGTCGCGCGCGATCCGCCGCTCGCGCGCCGGACTCAAGAACCCGAACCGCCCGGTCGGCAGCTTCGTGTTCCTCGGCCCGACCGGCGTCGGCAAGACCGAGCTGGCGCGCGCGATCGCGAACTTCCTGTTCGGCAGCGACCACGCACTGATCCGCTTCGACATGTCGGAATACATGGAGAAGCACTCGGTCTCGAAGCTGATCGGCTCGCCTCCGGGCTACGTCGGGCACGAAGAAGGCGGGCAGCTCACCGAAAAGGTCAAGCGCAACCCGTACTCCGTCGTCCTGCTCGACGAGATCGAGAAGGCGCACCCGGATCTGTTCAACATCCTGCTGCAGGTCTTCGAGGACGGCCACCTGACCGACGGCCTCGGCAACCGGGTGAACTTCAAGAACACGATCATCATCATGACGTCGAACATCGGCGCCCGTTTCATCCAGAAGAAGGCGTCGCTCGGGTTCCAGTCGGCCGATACCAGCGTGATCGCGCGGAGCGTCAACGACATGGTGCTCGGCGAGGTCCGCAAGACCTTCAATCCCGAATTCATCAACCGGATCGACGAGCTCATCGTGTTCGAGGCGCTCTCGGACGATGACCTGCGGGCGATCACGCGGATGCTGGTCAGGCAGTTGAACGAGAACCTGGTGGACCGGAAGATTCACCTGGATATCGCCCCTGAAGCGGTGGACTGGATCATCGAGCAGACGTGCAAGGACCGGTCGTACGGCGCCCGGCCGCTGCGGCGCGCGATCCAGCGCTATATCGAGGACCCGCTGTCGGAGGCCCTGATCCGCGGCCACCTGCAGGAGGGGGACATCGAGGTCTATCTCGAAGGGGGCGCTCTGAGCTACCGCCCCGCCGGCGTAACCGAGGACGGCCGGACCCTGGCCTGACTCGCCCACGGCCGGAGGCTGGCCTCAGGCGTCTTAAATCCAGTAAACTCATGGCTTGGCCTTCCCCCCCGGGGAGGCCACTGGCCTCAGACGCCCCCAATCTATGCGCTTTTTAGTGTGTCTTCTCTCCGCCTTCGCGGCGCTGACCCCGCTCGCGGCTTCGGCGGGACAGAGTTCCGAGCCTGCCGCGCTGACGCCGGTCGCCCCGGCCCAGGCCCCGGCGGGCGCCGTGGCCCAGGCGACGTCACAGCCGTTGGCGCTGCCGGCCACGGTTTGCGACCTCCAGGTGCCGGCTCCGGTCGATGAGCAGGGCCAGCCCGCCCTGCCGCCGGCGGGCACGCCGACGGTCCTCTACGCCCTCATGCCCTGTTTTGCCGCGCAGGGTGGCGTGGCGGTGGTCGAGCCCGAGACCTACGTTTTCTACATGGAGCTGAAGAACTACGTCAGCATCCCCGTGGAAAAGAAATGGGTGCCGTATACCGACCAGATCGAAACGGTCATCCTCGGCGACTTCAAGCGGCTCTGGGCGACCAACTTTCTCGATGACCTGTCGATCGAGGTCCTCGACGTCGCGCTCGGCAACGGCGTCATCGGCAAGCTGGTGGTCTACCACATGGAGGAGCGCCAGCGGATCAAGATCGTCGATTACGTCGGCGCCGACAACGCCACGGTGGACCAGGGGAAGATCGAAGAGGAGCTGAAGAAGCGCGGCATCAACCTGCGCATCGACACCTTCATCGACCAGGGTCTCGTCCGCCAGGTCACCGGCATCGTCCGCGAGGTGTATGCGGAAAAGGGCTACCAGTTCGCCGAGGTGAAGCCGTCGGTCAAGGAGCTGCCGGGCGGGCCGAAGCTCGTGCACCTGACCTTCAACATCAACGAAGGTCCCAAGGTGAAGATCCGGGATGTCGAGTTCGTCGGCAACCGCGCCATGAGCGACCGCAAGCTCGAACGGCAGATGAAAGAGAACAAGTCCAAGAGCTGGCTCTCGTTCATCACCGGCGGCGGCACGTTCAAGGAAGACAAGTTCGAAGAAGACGCGGAGCTGATCATCGGCCACTACCGCGACAACGGGTACGTGGCGGCGCGCGTCGGCCAGCCGCAGTTGAAGATCCTCGAAGACGAGAACGACGGCAAGACCCGCTGGGTCCAGCTGACCGTGCCGGTCAGCGAGGGGAACCAGTACCGCATCGGCAAGATCGATTTCGACGGCAATACGATCCTCAAGCCCGAGTTCCTGCGCGAGCTCTTCAAGCTGAAGGAAGGCAAGGTCTACAAGGACAAGGACGTCCGCAAGGGCTTCGAGAAAGCTCGCGAGGCGTATGGCGCCGGCGGTTACTACGAGTTCACGGGCTATCCGGACCTCAAGCCCCGCGATCTGCCGGTGACCGATGTCGATGATCCCGCCGGCCCGCCGGCCCCGGCTCCGGCCGCCACCCTGGCCGGCGGCAAGGCGGAGCCGCCGATCGTGGACGTGACGATCCGGCTGCAGGAAGGCAAGCAGTACTTCGTCAACCGCATCACGTTCCTCGGCAACACGACGACGCGCGACAACGTCATCCGGCGTGAGATCCGGCTCGTCGAGCAGGGGGTGTTCAATACGGAAGCCCTGAAGTACTCGGTGCGGCGCCTGAATCAGCTCGGCTACTTCAAGGCGCTCGAAGGGGATGCGATCGGCGTCGAGAAGACGCCCGGAGCCGACAACAAGGTCGACATCAACCTGCAGTTCGAGGAGCAGAACCGGAACCAGCTCACGTTCGGCGCCGGCGTGTCGCAGTTCGAAGGGTTCTTCGGCCAGCTGTCGTTCCAGACGTCGAACTTCATGGGGCGCGGCGAGACCTTCACGATCTCGGCGCAGCAGGGGAGCCGCGCGAAGAACTACCAGATCGCCTTCAGCGAGCCGTTCCTGTTCGACCGTCCCCAGACCGTCGGCATCGACCTGTTCAGCCGCGAGTTCGAGTACATCGGGCTCTACACGCAGGCCTCGGCCGGCGGCAACATCGTCTACGGCTTCCAGGTCCAGGACTTCGGCCGGATGTTCGTCAGTTACAGCTACGAACGGATCCACGTCAAGGACCTGAACCCGCAGCTCGTGAACCCGGCGGTCACCCAGGGGAACATCTTCCTGCAGGAGTCGCTGCTGCTCGGGGCGGGCGGCAAGCGCACGGTCAGCAAGATCGGCCCGACGTACGTCTGGAACACCGTCAACGATCCGATCTTCCCGATGACGGGCAAGCGGTTCACGGCGAATGTGGACCTGGCGGGGCTCGGTGGGAACACGAAGTTCGTCAATCCGCGGGTCGAGGCGATCACCTACTTCCAGCACACGCGGCGCACGTCGCTCGGCCTGCGGGCCCAGGCGGAATACATCACGTCTTACGGCAACACCCAGGCGCTGCCGATCTTCGAGAAGCTGTTCATGGGCGGCGAGTACTCGATCCGCGGCTTCGACCTGCGGACGGTCGGCCCGCGGGATCCCGCGTCGGGCGTCGTGATCGGCGGCAACAAGAGCCTCTTGTTCAATGCCGAGTACCTGATCAACATTGCGGGCCCCGTCAGGCTCGTCCTGTTCGGCGACGTCGGCCAGGTCCGCGACGCCGGCGAGAAGTTCATGTGGAAGGAACCGATCTACGAGAATCAGTTCCCCACGCCGGAGACGGTGACGCTGACCGATCCGTTCGCGACGGTCGGGTTGCGGCATCCCGACGCCGACCCGATCGAGCCCAACAAAGTGAAGATCGGGGAACTGAGCGCCTTCAAGTCGTCCATCGGCGCGGAGATCCGCTTCTTCATGCCGGTGCTGAACGTGCCATTCCGGCTGATCTTTGCGATGAACCCGAGCCGCGGCGGTATATTCGACAACCGGTTCGTCCCGGAGAAGCGCTTCAAGTTCCGGTTTGCGGTGGGGACGACGTTCTAGCAGACTCACAGGCCGCTGAAACACGCCGGCCTGATGGGAAATGGAAAATGGGAAATGGTAAAACGCCCCATTTGGGGATGTCGTGCACTGATAGTGAGAGCTGAATTGAAAGGGTTTGATTACATGAAGGTTCTGAAGACAATCGTGATGGGCGCGGCGCTCGCCGCAGTAGTGACGGCCGGCCCCGTGTTCGCGCAGGATCCGCCCCCGGCGACGCCGCCGCCGCAGAATCCGCCCACGCAGCCGCCCCCAACGCAACCGCCGCCGACGCAGCCGCCGCCGACGCAACCGCCGCCGACGCAGCCGCCCGCGACGCAACCGCCCGCAACGCAGCCGCCCGCCACCCAGCAGCCGCCTGCCACGCCGCCCGCCGCTGTCCAGCCGGCCCCCCAGGCGCAGCCCCCCCGCCCGTTCCCGATCGGCGCCAAGATCGCGCTGATCAACCTGCAGGCCGTCGCCAGCAATTCGATCGAAGGCAAGGCGGCGAGCGGCAAGATTCAGGCGTTCGTCACGAAGAAGACCGCCGAGATCACCGAGAGGGGGAAGGCCGTGCAGGCGCTCCAGACCAAGCTGCAACAGGGCGGCACCGTGATGAGCGACCAGGCGCGCGGCCAGGCCGAAAAGGACCTGCAGAAGCTGCAGCGTGAGCTGCAGGCCATGCAGGAAGACGCCGGCACCGAGCAGCAGGAGCTGCAGCAGAAGCTGCAGGTTGACTTCCAGAACCTGATCGCGCCGATCATCGAGCAGGTCGCGATGGAGAAGGAGCTGCACGCCATCGTCGGTGCGGAGGTGGTCGTCTGGGGGAATTCCTCCATCGACATCACGGCGGAGGTCATCAAGCGCCTCGACGCAGCCCCGAAGACACCCGTCAAGAAGTAGTGGCGATCCCTCTCGCCGAACGAAGCACGGCCGTTGCCGCACACGGCATGGGGATCAACATCCCCGAGACGCTCGAGCGTCTCTGCTACCGGTATCCGTCACCGCTCGTGGATGCGGTGACGGAGCACGAACCCGGCCGGCGGATGGTGGCGGTCAAGAACGTCACGGTCAACGAGGAGTTCTTCCAGGGGCATTTCCCGGGCACGCCGCTGATGCCGGGCGTCCTGATGATCGAGGCGCTCGCGCAGGTCGCCACGCTCCTGCTGATGCACGATACCGAAGGCGGGTGGGGCGACCGCGTCTTCCTCCGTGGCGTGGACAACGCCAAATTCCGAAAGTCGGTCGTTCCGGGCGACCGGCTCCGGCTGGTCGTCACGCTCGGCGCCCGTCACGCACGCATCGCACGGGCGAACGGCGAGGCCTACATCGACGACACGCTGGTGGCCGAGGCGGAGCTGGTCATGGGGCTCGTCGGCGGCGCCGAGTCCGTGCCGGAGCGCCGGCTCATCGATCCCACCGCGGTGGTGCACCCGGCGGCGCGCATCGGCCTCGGCACGCGCGTCGGCCCGCACGCCGTCATCGGGGAGCACGTCCGGATCGGCCGCAACTGCCGCATCGGCGCCTCGGCGGTGATCGACGGCGACACGACGATCGGCGACGACAACGAGATCTTTCCCCTGAGCTCGATCGGTCTCATTCCACAGGACCTGAAGTTCGCCGGCGAGCCGACGCGGCTGGTCATCGGGCGGGGGAACGTCTTCCGCGAGTTCGTCACGATCCACCGCGGCACCGCCGGCGGCGGCGGCGTCACCGACATCGGCGACCACAACGTCTTCATGGCGTACGCGCACATCGCGCACGACTGCCACGTGGGCAGCTACACGATCTTCGGGAACGCCGCGACGCTCGGCGGCCACGTGACGGTCGAGGATTACGCGACGATCAGCGCCTTCTCGGGTGTTCACCAGTTCTGCCGCGTCGGGCAGCACGCCTTCATCGGCGGCTTCTCGGTGATCACCAAGGACGCCTTGCCGTACGCGAAGACGGTCGGCAACCGCGCGCGCATCTACGGCCTCAACACGATCGGCCTGGTGCGCCGCCAGTTCGCGCCCGATTCGATCGCCAAGCTGCGGCGCGCCTACCGCATCCTGCTGCACTCCAATACCAGCCGCGCGCTCGCCCAGATCGAGCAGGACCGGTCATTGAGCTGTGCCGAGGTGCAGTACGTGGTGGAGTTCATCCGCTCGTCGCGCCGCGGCGTCGGCCTGCGGCGCCCGAGCCGCCGTCCGGACGACGACGGGGAAGAGTAGAGGGATAGCCGGTAATCGGTATTCGGTAACCGGTGGTCGGTGTGTCGGAGTCTCGCCGTCACGATCTCACCGCAGAGTTCGCAGAGAACGCAGAGGCAAGAAAACTAGATGCCGCTGCGTCCTGGGCGGCCTCGGCGGTGAAATCTGTGGCGGCGTTGCCGTGCTACGGATGGACTACTGTGACGGTGTAGGTGAGCGCCTCGGTCATCTTGCCGACGTCGTAGATGCGTGCGCAGAGCGCACCCGGTCCGGAGACCTGCCCGATCACCGCGTTCCCCTGCACGGCGTCGTCTTTGGGCAGCGTGATCTGGCAGTTCGTGCCGTTCCAGGTGCCGAGGCCGAGGCCGACCTGGATGGCGGGATCGGGCGCCACCGTGGCCAGCGTGGCAGTGACGAGGCCGGCGGCCACCGTCGTGAAGGTGTGGGTCGCGGCCCCGTTGATGTTGATCGTGCCGGTAAAGGTATCGGTCGTCGTCGGTGCCGGCTCGGTCGGCGTCCGATTTTCGATCTCGTTGTCGCAGCCGGCGACGGCGAGCGCCGCGGCCAGCAGCATGGTCCCGTAAAACGTTCTTCGCATTCCTGCTCCTCGCCGGCCGCAGGCGCCGCCGGCGTTCTGATAAACTCGACTCGCCCCGAAAACTGGCCGTCCTTTAGACGCCGCCCGGCGGTGTTTGGCTCATGTCCCGCATAGGCATCATTGCCGGCAACGGCAAATTTCCGTTTCTGGCCCTCCAGGGCGCACGCAGCCTCGGTCACGACGTCACGGTCGTGGCCGTGAAGGAAGAGGCGTTCGCTGAGCTGGAGCTGGCGGCCCGGGAAGCGAACGCGAGCTATCACTCGGTGTCGCTCGGCCACCTGGGCAAGTGTATCAAGATTCTCAAGAAGGACGGGGTTTCCCAGGCCGTCTTCGCCGGCCAGGTGAAGCACTCGAAGATCTTTTCCGGGATCGTCCCCGACCTGACCCTGCTGTCGGTGCTGACCCGCCTGAAGGCCCGGAACACCGACGCCTTGATCTCGGCCATCGCCGACGTCATGCGGGACCATGGGATCGAGCTGCTCGATTCCACCGCCTTCCTGCAGCCTCTGCTGGCCCGCGAAGGTGTCCTGACGAGCCGTGCGCCAGACGAGGCCGAGCTCGCCGACTTCACGTTCGGCTATGAGATGGCGGATACCGTGGCCGGCCTCGATATCGGGCAGACGATCGCCGTGAAGGACCGAGCGGTCGTGGCGGTCGAGGCGATGGAAGGGACCGACGAAGTCATCCGGCGGGCGGGTCAGGTGGCGGGCGAGGGCGTGCGGATCGTCAAGGTCGCCAAGCCCAGGCAGGACATGCGCTTCGACGTGCCCGTGGTCGGCATCGCGACCGTCCGGGCCATGCAGGCCGCCGGCGCCACGGCCTTGTCGATCGACGCCGGCCGGACGCTGGTCATGGACGGCCAGCCGTTCTTCACGGCCGCCAACGAGGCGGGCATTTCGATCGTCGGGCGGCCGAGAAACGAACAGCATGGCTGACACCGTGCGCGTCGCCGTGATCGGCGTCGGTCACCTCGGGCGGCACCACGCGCGGATCCTCGCCGGCCTCGAGGGAGCCACGCTGACGGCGGTTGTCGATACCCTGCCGGATCGCGCGGCGGAGATCGCGGCCAGCGCCGGTACGAAGCCGCTGACGGATTACCGGACGCTGCTCGGCGAGGTGGACGCCGTGAGCATCGCGGCGCCGACCGAACTGCACCACGAGATCGCGATCCCGTTCCTCGAGCGCGGCATCGCCGTCCTCGTGGAAAAACCCATGGCGCGCACGCTGGCCGAAGCCGACGCCCTGATCGCCGCGGCCGCCGCGTCGGGCGCGACGCTCGCGGTGGGACAGACGGAACGCTACAACCCGGCGGTCGCCGCGGTGATGCCGCTCGTGACCTCGCCGAAATTCATCGAGGTCCATCGCCTGGGCGTGTTCCCGGACCGCAGTCTCGACATCGACGTCGTGTTCGACCTGATGATCCACGACCTCGACGTTATCGCGGCGCTCGTGCGCTCGGAGGTGACGTCGGTGGAGGCGGTCGGCGTCCCGGTGCTGACGCCGAAGTTCGATATCGCGAACGCGCGTCTGCGGTTTGCGTCGGGCTGCATCGCGAATCTCACGGCGAGCCGCATCAGCCGCGAGCGGGTCCGGAAGATCCGCTTCTTTCAGCCCGACTCGTACATCTCGATCGATTACGCGGCGCAGGAAGTGGAAGGCTGGCGTCTGGTGCGGAAGGACGGCGCCCGGCCGTCCATCGAAGGGGGCTCGCTGCCGGTGCAGAAAGACGAACCGCTTCGGCGCGAGCTGGCGGACTTCATTGGCGCGGTGAGGGAACAGCGCCGTCCGCTGGTGGATGGGGAAGCCGGGAGAGCCGCGCTCGAGCTCGCGACGCGGATTGCGGACAAGATGGAGAGCGTTGTATAGAGGGTCGGCGGCCAACCGGCGCCTACGGCTGCAGGGGCCGACGGCCGCTCGTCACAAAGACACCAAGGGCACTAAGAACACCAAGAAGAGCACCAAGAAAAACAGTTAAATATTTGTGTTCTTTCTTTGTGCTCTTTGTGGGCTCAGTGGCCTTCGTGCCAACAGGCCGTCGGCCCGTACACAGGCAAGTAACAGATGTTCAAAGACCTCAACCACTTCATCGCCGCCCTCGACAACGAGCGCATGCTGGCGCGGATCGCCGAACCCGTCAGCCCGGACCTCGAGATCGCGGCGGTCACCGACCGTGTCTCGAAATCTCCCGGCGGCGGCCCGGCGCTGCTCTTCGAGAACCCCACGGGCTACGACATGCCCGTCGCGATCAACCTGTTCGGCTCCATGCGGCGGATGTGCATGGCGATGGAGGTCCAGTCGCTCGACGACCTCGCCGACCAGGTCGAAGAGATCACCACGCCCAAGCTGCCCGGCGGCATCCTCGACGCCATGAAGATGCTCCCGATGATGGGCCGCCTGAAAGACGCCCTGCCGAAGACCGTCAAAGACGGCCCCTGCCAGGAAGTCGTGCGCAGGAACGGCTCGCTCGACGAGATCCCGATCCTGAAGTGCTGGCCGGACGACGGCGGTCGATACATCACGCTGCCGATGGTGTTCACGAAGGACCCCGAGACCGGCATGCGGAACGTCGGCACGTACCGGATGCAGGTCTTCGACGCCCGCAGCACCGGCATGCACTGGCAGCGGCACAAGGGAGGTGCCCAGCATTACCGCGTCGCCGAGCGCCTTGGCAAACGGCTGCCGGTGGCGGTGGCGCTGGGGCCCGATCCCGCTCTCGCGTTTTCGGCGACGGCGCCGATGCCCGAGGGGCTCGACGAGCTGATGCTCGCGGGCTTCCTCCGTCGTGAGCGCGTCGAGCTCGTGAAATGCATTACGCAGGACCTCGAGGTCCCCGCCAACGCCCAGATCATCCTCGAGGGCTACGTCGAGCCGGGCGAGCGCCGCCGCGAAGGACCGTTCGGCGATCACACCGGGTTCTACTCGCACCCCGACGACTACCCGGTCTTCCACCTGACCTGCATCACGCACCGGAAGAATCCGATCTACCTCACCACCGTCGTCGGCATCCCGCCGATGGAGGATTTCTATCTCGGCAAGGCGAGCGAGCGGATCTTCCTGCCGCTCATCAGGAAAACGCTGCCCGAGATCGTGGACATGAGCTTCCCGGCCGCCGGCATCTTCCACAACATCGTGATCATCTCCATCGACAAGCGCTACCCGGGGCACGCGCGCAAGATCATGAACGCCGTCTGGGGGCTCGGCCAGTTGATGTTCTCCAAGACCGTCATCGTCGTGGACAAGGACGTGGACGTGCAGAACGAGGCCGAAGTCGCCTGGATCGTCGGCACGCACTACGACCCGGAGCGCGACGTCCAGTTCACGCGCGGTCCGATGGACGATCTCGAGGACGCCAGCGACTTGCCGGCCTACGGCAGCAAGATGGGGATCGACGCGACGCGCAAGTGGCCGTCGGAAGGCTTCACGCGGCCGTGGCCGAAGAAGATCGCCACGACGCCGGCAGCCGCGGCCCGGGCAGAGGAGCTGTGGCAGAGGATCCGCCAGGGATGGAAGTCATGACACCGCAGGAGATCCTGGACACGCCGGACCTGATTGCCGCCGGCATCGCCGGCGACGACGTCCGCCGCCGGATGCATGGCGAGCGGACGACGTTCGTCCGCGTCTTCGAGATCCACGTGGACGCGCTGCCGCGGGCACTTCCCGCCGGCACCCGGGCCGGTGAAATCCGCATCGTCGGCGCGCCGCGGTCCCTCGACGCGGCCGTCGCCGCGGTGAAAGCGGCGGTGGCGCTCGCCGGCAACGTGCCTGTTACGGGATTCGCCGTGACGGACCTGTTGACGCTCGGCCTGCTGGACGGCGTCGCGCGTGCCCTGGCGGAGGCCGGTCTCGCGGCGATCTCGCAACTGCCGATCGATACCGTCGAGAATCCCACCGAAGCCGCGCATCAGATTCGTGAGGCGGGTCTGACCGTGAACACCATCACGGTCGAGCGCCTGGATGACGCCGCGCGGATGGATCTCTGCGCCCGCGCGGAGCAACTGCAGGCGGCCGACGGCGGCTTCAAGGCGTTCGCGCCGCTGCCGCGGACGATGTCGCTGACCAAGCCGACGACCGGCTATGACGATGTGAAGATGGTGTCGCTGGCAAGGGTGATGGTGTCGAACGTGCCCTCCATCCAGGTGGACTGGCAGCTGTACGGTCCCAAGCTGGCGCAGGTGGCCTTGACGGTGGGTGCCGACGATATCGACAACGTGTCGGCCGTGGATCCGGGCGTGCTCGGCACGCGGCGGAGTCCGCTCGAAGAGATCCGGGGCAATATCCTGGCGGCCGGTCTCGACGCGATCGAGCGGGACGGATTATTCAACGTGAGGCAGCCCTAAAAGGGCTGCGCTACAGGTCGTCGTTTCTAATCCAGACGTGTAGCGCAGCCCTTTATGGGCTGCCTTATTAAAGATGAATCAAATTCGATTGGGGGCCGTTGACTATCTCAACGCGCGGCCACTGGTACACGGGCTCGACCAACGCGCGGACCTGTTTTCGCTGCGCTTCGATCCGCCGTCGCGCTGCGCCGTCCTCCTGCACGAGCATCAGATCGACGTAGGGATGATCCCCGCGATCGAGTACTGCCGCGGGCCGGAATACCGCATCGTGCCGGGGATGGCGATCGTCTCGGCGCGGACGGTCGCGTCGGTCGCGCTGTTCTCGCAGAAACCCGTCGGCGAGGTGCGGACGATCGCCGCCGACACCAGCTCGCGAACGTCGAATGCCCTGCTGCGGATCCTGTGCGCGGAGCGGTTCGGGATCGCGCCGGAATTCCGGCCGATGGCGCCCGACCCCGACGCCATGCTCGCGGCCTGCGACGCCGCCCTCATCATCGGGGACCCGGCGCTCTTCCTGGATCCGGCGGCGAAGGGGGTGGAGAAAATCGACCTCGGCGAGCACTGGACGGAGATGACCGGCCTGCCGTTCGTCTGGGCGTTCTGGGCCGGACGGCCCGGTGTCGTCACGCCCGAGGCGGTTCGAGCGCTCCGCGAGGCGCGCGATGCGGGCGTGGCTG
Organism: Vicinamibacterales bacterium; assembly: GCA_040881785.1. Classification (GTDB taxonomy): domain Bacteria; phylum Acidobacteriota; class Vicinamibacteria; order Vicinamibacterales; family 2-12-FULL-66-21; genus JACDCA01. The sequence continues at coordinate 10,185 of JBBECO010000089.1, read as the reverse complement.
ACGCCGACGCCATTGCGGCGGACTACTGCGGGCCGGAGCGGGCCGAGCTCGGCCGGGCCTATCTGAAGGACAATATTCAGTACGTGCTGGGCGACGGCGAGATCACCGGCGTCCGGACGTACTACGAGCTGGCGGCGCGGCACGGGCTGATCGACGCCGCGCGCGAGCCGCTGTTCTATATCGACTGATGCAGGCCATTCACGACATCGCAGCGAAGGTCCGGCGGGGCGGCCGCGTCGATCGCGACGACGCGATCGCGTTGTATCGCGACGCGCCGACGGCGCTCCTCGGCGAGCTGGCCGATGGGATCCGTGCGCGCAAACACCCCGAGCGCCTCGTCACCTACATCATCGACCGCAACGTCAACTACACGAACGTCTGCGTGGCGCGCTGCAACTTTTGCGCGTTCTACCGGCCGGTCGGCTCGCAGGAGGGCTACGTCCTCGGCTTCGATGAGATCTTCCGCAAGATCGACGAAACCATCGAGCTCGGCGGCGGCCAGCTGCTGCTCCAGGGGGGGCACAATCCCGATCTGCCGCTGGAATGGTACGAGGACCTGTTCCGCGGCGTGAAGGCGCGGTATCCGGACTTCAAGCTCCACGCGCTGTCGCCGCCCGAGGTGATTCACCTCACGCGGATGTCGCGTCTCAGTATCGCCGAGGTGATCGACCGCCTCGTGAGGGTGGGCCTCGACAGCATTCCCGGCGGCGGCGCCGAGATCCTCGTCGATCGCGTCCGCAAGATCCTGAACTGCTACAACAAGGCCACCGCGGACGAGTGGCTCGACGTCATGCGCCACGCGCACCGCGCGGGGCTCCGCACCACCGCCACCATGATGTACGGGCATGTCGAGACGCCCGAGGAGCGCCTGGAGCACATGCTGCGCCTGCGGGAGCTCCAGGACGAGTCTCGGGCCACGGTTCAACACGGCTTGCCCGCCGAAGCCTTGGCGAAGGCGGGTTCAACACGGTTCAACACTGGGTTTACTGCTTTCATCACCTGGAGCTATCAGCCCGAGCACACCGAGCTGGGCGGCTTCGAGGCGACGGGCGTCGAGTACCTGCGGACGCTCGCGATGGGCCGGATCGTGCTCGACAACTTCGACAACATGCAAGCCTCCTGGGTCACGCAGGGCGGGAAGGTCGGGCAGCTCAGCCTCGCCTACGGCGCCAATGACATGGGCAGCGTCATGATCGAAGAGAACGTCGTCCGCGCAGCCGGCGCGGCGTTCTGCATGGACGAGATCGAGATCGTCCGGAACATCGAGAACGCCGGCTTCACCGCCAAGCGCCGCAACATGCACTACGAGATGCTCGGGGACCCGGTCTTCCGGGAGCGCGACGTGCCGCGGATGCTGGAGCTCGCCGTGGCGCGCCACGACGGCGACACCAGCCGTCCGGCGGAGCTCGCCAGCTACGCCGCGCGCAGTGCGGCCGAGAAGCGGCTGAGACGCTCCGACCTGGAGGGATGACGATCTTCTCCGCGCGCTGGGTGCTCCCCATCGCGCAGCCCCCGATCCCCAACGGCTGGGTCGCCATCGAGGACGGGCGGATCACGGCCGTCGGAGCCCGGTCCGCACCGGGGACCGCCATTGAGATCGATGGCGCCATCCTCCCGGGACTCGTCAACGCCCATACGCATCTCGAGCTGTCGTGGATGCGCGGTCGGGTCCCGCCTGCGCCGTCGATGCCGCAGTGGGTCGAGAGTCTGATGGCCCTGCGGGGGACGATGGGACACGACCCGCAGGCGCCGATTGGAGAGGCGATCCGGGAGGCCCGCGCCGCGGGAACGGCGCTCGTCGGTGACATCACGAACACCTTCGCGGCGTACGCGCCGCTGGCCGCGAGCGACATGTCGGCTGCCGTGTTCCGTGAGCTGCTGGGGTTCAGCGTCGCCGATCCCGAGGCGCTGATCGCCGCGACTCGCGCCCAGGCCGAGGCGCTGACGCCGAGCGCGCGGCTGCGCATCTCGATCGTTCCACATGCGCCGTATTCCGTGTCGCCGGCGCTCCTGCGCGCGATCGCCGGAGCCGCCGGCGACGCGCCGGTCAGCGTCCATCTCGGCGAATCAGCTGAAGAAGTCGAGTTTCTCCGCGGGGGGAGCGGGGCGTGGCGCGACCTGCTGCGCAACCTGGGTGTCTGGTCGGACGCCTGGGTGACGCCGGCGACCGATCCCGTGTCCTACATCGCCGCGCAGGGCCTGCTGCACGAGCGGCTCCTGGCCGTCCATGGCGTGCAGCTGACGGACACTGAGCTGCGGATGCTCGCGGAGGCGGGCGCGACGGTGGTCACGTGTCCCCGGAGCAACCGCTGGACCGGCGCGGGCCTGCCGCCGGTCGATCGCTTCTACGCGTCCGGCGTGCGGGTCGCCGTGGGCACCGACAGCCTGTCGAGTGTCGAGGACCTGAATCTCTTCGAGGAGCTGAGGCTGATGCGCGGGCTGGCGCCGTCCGTTCCCGCCCGTGACATCCTCGCCAGCGCGACGAAACATGGAGCCGATGCGCTGGGATTCGGTGCGGACCTGGGCACGATCGAACCGGGCAAGCGCGCCGAGCTGGTCGCGGTGTCGGTCCCGGCCGATGTGACGGATGTGGAAGAATATCTACTCAGCGGGATCGAACCTGGCCAGGTGTCCTGGCTAGGCAGCCCCGAGCCCCGAGCCCCGAGCCCCGGACCGTGACCAACGTCAGAACCTACGCGTCATTCGTGCGCTTCAGCCACTCGGTCTTCGCGCTGCCGTTCGCGCTGACCGGGGCGCTGCTCGCGCTGCACCGGGTGGGTGACTGGACGTGGGCCAACGTCGGCTGGCGCCTGCTCTGGATCATCGTCGCGATGGTGGCGGCGCGGAGCGCCGCGATGGGCTTCAATCGCCTGGTGGATGCGCGCTACGATGCGCTCAATCCGCGGACGGCCTCGCGCGAGATCCCCCGCGGCGTCATGTCGCGCACGGAAGCCGCGGTGTTCGTGGCGGTGTCGTCGCTCGTGTTCATGTTCGCGGCCTGGCAGTTGGGCACGCTGACGCTGCTGCTGTCCCCGATCGCGCTGATCATCGTGTTCTGGTATTCCCTCGCCAAGCGCTTCACGAGTTACACGCAGCTCTTTCTCGGTCTCGCGATGGCGGTGGCGCCGGTCGGCGGCTGGCTGGCGGCCGGGGGGCGCGAAGGCTTGGAACCGTGGCTGCTCGGCCTGGCGATCGGCACGTGGGTCGGCGGTTTCGACGTGCTCTACGCCTGCCAGGACCTCGCCTTCGACCGGGCCCACGGGCTGCGGTCGATTCCCGTCCGCTACGGCGTCGCGCGTGCGCTGCTGATCTCGCGGGGGATGCACGTGCTGACGATCGCCTGCCTCGCCGGTCTCGCGGCGGTGACCGATCTCGGTCCCATTTACCTGGCGGGTGTCGCGGGCGTCGCGGTCCTGCTGGTATACGAGCAGTCGCTCGTCAGCGAGCACGACCTTTCACAGGTCAAGAAGGCGTTCGATCTCAACGGCTACGTCGGGATTCTGTATCTGCTGTCAACCGCCGTGGCGATTTATGTCCGGTGACGCGCCCGACCTGAAGGTCGGGCCTACGAGGAGCGCGGAGCGACATGGCCACTGACGTAGGCCCGACCTTCAGGTCGGGCGACACGCGGCGTTCAATCGCCATCGCGGTCACCGGCGCGAGCGGCGCCCTGTATGCCACGCGCACGATGGCGGCGCTGATGGAGCGGGGCGTCCACCTGGAGGTGGTGATCTCCGATTACGGCCGGCGGCTGCTGCGCGACGAGCTCGGGGAGACGGCTGCAGCCGACAAACTCACGGAATTCCTCATCGCGAAGTACGGCGACACCGTCCGCAACGGCAGCTACACGCTCTACAGCAACAAGGACCTCGGTGCGAAGATCGCGAGCGGGAGCCAGGGCTGCGACGGCATGGTCGTCGTCCCGTGCTCGATGAAGACGCTGGCGGGGATCGCCCACGGGCTCTCGCGCAATCTGGTCGAGCGCGCCGCGGACGTCATGCTGAAGGAGCGCCGGACGCTGATCATCGTGCCCCGCGAAACGCCCATGAGCCTGCCCCAGCTGAAGAACATGACCTTGTGCGCCGAAGCCGGCGCCATGATCATGCCGGCCATGCCGGCGTTCTACCAGATGCCGAAGACGCTCGACGACCTGGCCGACTTCATGGCGGGCAAGATCCTCTCCGCGCTCGGCTTCTCGCACGAGCTCTATCCCTCGTGGCAGGGCTGAGGCAATGGGAAATGGGAAATGGGAAATGGGAAAGAGCATGACTCCAGGGCCGGATGCCACCACCCGATAAAACACCCACCCGCATCGCGGGGATGTTCGATTCGATTGCGCCGCGCTACGACCTTCTGAACCACGTCCTGAGCGTCGGCCTCGATCAGAAGTGGCGCCGGCGCGCGGTGCGCGAACTGGAGCTCGGCGCCGCGGCGCGCGTGCTGGATCTCTGCACCGGGACGGCGGATCTGGCGTTTGCGGCCGTCGAGCGGTACGCAGACGCCTCGGTCGTGGGCGTCGATTTCTCCGGTGCGATGCTCCGGCTCGGACTCGGGAAGGTCCGCCGCGCCAACCTGTCCCAACGTATCCGTCTCGTACGAGGTGACGCGACGCGCATCCCCCTGGCCGATGCGTCGTGCGATGCCGCCACGATTGGTTTCGGGATCCGCAACGTCGCCGAGCCGCAGCAGGCGCTGGCGGAACTCGGTCGCGTGCTCCGGCCTGGCGCGCGCCTCGCGATCTTGGAGTTCGGCCAGCCGCGCATCCCAGGCATCAGCACGCTCTACACGTGGTACTTCCGCTATCTGCTGCCGGCCATCGGCAAGGTCGTGTCGCGTCACCAGAGCGCCTATTCGTACCTCCCGGCGTCTGTCGGCACCTTTCCGCCTCCTGCTGAGTTCGCGAAAACCATTGAAAGTCATGGTTTTGTCTCAGTCAGAGCCGTCCCGTTGACCTTCGGCATCGTCTATCTGTATATAGCCGTGCGAGGGTAGCGGCGGGATTTCGGCACAGTTCGCATCCCGCACTCCGCATCCCGCACCCCGGCGCTGTTATACTTGTAACTCCTTCATGTACTTCGACTTCTGGGATAACCGGCCCGACACGCCGCGCCTGAGCAGCCCGCTCACGTCGCGCGAAAAGGGAATGGCGACGATCGTCGTTCACCTGCTCGTCGTGATCCTGGCGCTCGTGTGGCCGGAGCTCCCGTTCGTCAAGAATGCCGAAGCGCGCCGCCAGCAGGCGATCGAGGAGCGTCAGCAGCAGATCGCCGAGCATCGTGAGAACCCCCGCTTCGTGTTCGTGCAGCCGAAGGTCGACATACGTGCGACGCCGCCGGAGCGTGCCGAGTTGTCGGACCTCGATCGCCGCGCGTCGTCGGTCGAGCGCGCGCCGGAACCGAAGAATCCGCTGCCGTTCGCACGCGGCAACACGACCGAGCGTGTCGAAGCGGATCCCGTCACCGGTCCCCGCGAGCGTCCTGAACCCACGCCGCCGGCAGGCGGCGCCGAAGGGGAGTCGGCCCGCGAAGTCCCGCCGCTGCGTGAATCGACCAACGGCCTGACCTTGAACCGGCCGGACCCGAAACCGGAAATGCGTGGCCCGGAGACCGGGATTCTCGCCGACGCTATCCGCAACGTGCAGAAATACGCCGGGCAGGAGAGCTTCCAGAACCTGCAGGGGGGCGCGCCCGACCTCAACTTCCCGTCGATCCACTTCGACACGAAGGGGGTGGAGTTCGGCCCGTGGCTCCGCCGCTTCGTCGCGCAGATCCGCCGCAACTGGTTCGTCCCCTACGCCGCCATGACGATGAGGGGGCATGTGGTGGTGACGTTCAACGTCCACAAGGACGGCCGGATCACCGATCTGAAGGTCGTCAAGCCCTCGTCGGTGGATGCCTTCACGAACTCGGCGTTCAACGCGCTGGCGGCCTCGAACCCCACGCTGGCGCTGCCGCCGGAGTATCCCGACGACCGCGCGTTCTTCACGGTGACGTTCTACTTCAACGAAACCCCAGATCGATGACCCTGCCGACGCGTTCGCAGCAAGTGGGACTTCTGATCCTGCTCGGCGTGCTCGCGGCGCTCGCGGTCTATCGCGCCCTCTGACCGTGGGCCGTCCGGTTCTCGTCGCGGTCGTGGGGCCCACCGCCACCGGCAAGAGCGCGCTGGGCGTTGCCCTGGCGCAGCGGTTCAACGGCGAAGTCGTGGCATGCGATTCCACGGCGGTGTACCGCCTGTTCGACATCGGGACCGACAAGGTGCCGGCCGCCGAGCAGCAGGGGATTCCGCATCACATGGTGGACGTGGCGGATCCCACGGAGGAGTATTCGGCGGCGCATTACGCCCGTGATGCCGCCGCGGTCATCCGCGACATCACGGCGCGCGGCAAGCTGCCGATCCTCGTGGGCGGGACGGGACTCTACTACCGCTCGCTCACGCGTGGATTCTTTCCCGGGCCGAGCCGCGACGAGGCGCTGCGGGCGCGGCTGGAGCGGATCGCGTCGCTGCGCGGTTCCGAGCGGCTGCACACGCTGCTCGCGCGCGTGGATCCCGACTCAGCCGCGCGCATCTCGGCGCGGGACCGTAAGCGGCTGATCCGCGCCCTCGAGGTGTACGTCCTCACCGGCCGTCCGCTGACGTCGCACTTCGCCGACACGCGCTCGCCGCTCCCCAAGTACCGGATCGTCACCTTTGCGTTGCGGATTCCCCCCGAGGCGACCGCCGAGCGGGTTGCACGCCGCGTGGACGCGCAGTTCGCGCAGGGGCTGCTCGACGAGATCAGGCGCATCCTGGACGCCGGCGTCCCGCCGACGGCGCTGCCGTTCACCGGGCTCGTCTATCGCCAGGCCCTCGAGCACCTGCGCGGCGTGCGTGACGAAGCCGCGACGCGCGAGCTCATCGTCCGCGAGAACCGGCAGTACTCGCGGCGGCAGTTGATTTGGTTCAGGAAAGAACCTGACCTACACTGGATTCACGCGGCAGGCGAACGCGCGGAGACTGTGGAGGAGGTCGCCCGTGCCCTGACGTCGTTGGAGATCCGCCCCGATGCCTCAGTCCCGTGAGCCCCGTCCGCCAGCCTCGCAGCCCAACATCCAGGACGTCTTCCTCAACTTCGCGCGCCGGGAAAAACTGGCGGTCCAGATCCGTCTCATGGACGGCACCGACGTCGAAGGGCGCGTGAAGAACTTCGACCGCTTCGCCGTCATCGTCGAGCATTCCGGCGCCGACCACATGATCTTCAAGCACGCGATCGCCAGCATCCGGTCGCCCCGCCCGATCAGCAACTACTTCTCCACCCACGAACACTGATTGGCCGCCACGCTTCCTGACCGCGTCATCCTGATCGTCCTCGACAGCGTGGGGGTCGGCGAGCTGCCCGATGCCGCCGCGTATGGCGACGAGGGCAGCGATACGGTCGGCAACATCGCGCGCGTGGCGCCGCTGCGGCTGCCCGGGCTTCGCTCGCTCGGCCTGGACCGTATCGTCGAGATGGGCGCGCCGGGCGCCTCCGGGCCCATCGGCGCGTACGGCCGGATGGCGGAGCGCTCGCCGGGCAAGGACTCGGTGACAGGGCACTGGGAGCTGGCGGGTCTCGTGCTGGACCGTCCGTTTCCGACCTTTCCCAACGGCTACCCGCCCGAAGTCATCGCGGAATTCGAGCACCGCATCGGTCGCGGCACCCTGGCGAATACCGTCGCGTCGGGCACCACCATCATCGAGCAGCTCGGCGACGAGCACGTGAAGACCGGTAAGCCGATCGTCTACACGTCAGCCGACAGCGTCTTCCAGATCGCCGCGCATGAGGACGTCGTGCCGGTCGAAGAGCTCTATCGCTGGTGCGAGATCGCCTACGAGATCGTCGGCAAGGGGATGGGCGTCGGCCGCGTGATCGCAAGACCATTCGAGGGCAAGAGCGGCAGCTTCAAACGCACAGCCAATCGCCGTGACTACGCGCTCACGCCGTTCGCGCCGACGCTGCTGGACCGGCTGAAGGACGCGGACCTGCCGGTCGTCGCGATCGGGAAGATCGAGGACCTGTTCGCGGGTCGCGGCATCACCGAGGCCGTCCATACCGCCAGCGACGATGAGGGGATGGACGAGATCGCCGTGGCGATGGAGAAGACGGCGCGCGGACTGATCTTCGCGAACCTCGTCGATTTCGATACGCAGTTCGGGCACCGGAACCTCGCACGCGAATATGCCGAGAACCTGGAGCACTTCGATCTACGCCTCGTCCACCTGCTGCCGAACCTCCGCGAGAACGATCTGTTGATCGTGACCGCGGATCACGGCAACGATCCGACGACCCCCAGCACCGATCACTCGCGCGAGTACGTGCCGCTGATGGTGACGGGGGCGCACGTCAGAAAAGGCGTGGACCTCGGGACCCGCGAGACGTTCGCCGACCTCGGGCAGACCATCGCCGACCTCTTCGGCGTCAAGCTGCCGAACGGGACGAGCTTCCTGACCGAGATCCTGGACGTGCCGCGGTGATGACGATCCGAGAACAGCTGGAACAACGCGAGCGCGAGATCCTCGCGCCCGAAGCCGCGAAGAGCGCCGACACCAAAGGACGGCTGCGCGCTGAGGAGGAGGATCCGATCCGTCCGGCGTTTCAACGCGACCGCGACCGGATCATTCACTGCAAGGCGTTTCGCCGGCTGAAGCACAAGACGCAGGTGTTCTTCGCGCCGACCGGCGATCACTACCGCACGCGGCTGACGCATACGCTCGAGGTGTCGCAGATCGCGCGGAGCATCGCCAAAGTCTTGCGGCTGAACGAGGAGCTGACCGAGGCGATCGCGCTCGGTCACGACCTCGGCCATACTCCGTTCGGCCACTCCGGCGAACGCGTCCTCAACGAGCTGATTCCCGGCGGGTTCAACCACTACGAGCAGAGCCTGCGGATCGTGGATGTCCTCGAGCACGACGGCGCCGGGCTGAACCTGACGTGGGAAGTGCGCGACGGCATCGCGCGTCACTCCAAGGGCAAGAGCGGCATGCCGGTCGGCGCGGACCCCGAGCATCGCGCCAGCACGATCGAGGGGCAGATCGCCCGCGTCGCCGACATCATCGCCTACGTCAATCACGACATCGACGATGCGGTGCGCGCGGGGCTGCTGCGGGAGGAAGATCTTCCGCCGGAGCGGGTGACCGTCCTGGGCAACTCATCGTCGGAGCGCATCGGCCGGATGGTGACCGATGTCGTCCATCAGACGATCGAGGGAGGGATGACCGAGATCCGGATGAGCGCGCCGATTCTCGAGGCCACCGTCGGCCTGCGCAGCTTCCTGTTCGAGAGCGTCTACGAGAACGACGTCGCGACGGCGGAGTTCAAGAAGGCTGGCGGGATCCTGGGCGGCCTCTGGGAGAAGGTGAAAGAGCAGCCGGCCGGCTTCCTGGACTCGCGGACGATGGAGAAGGAAGGCATCGACGTCGCCGCGAAGGACTTCCTCGCCGGCATGACGGACCGCTACGCCGTCAATCTCTACGAGCAACTGTTCATCCCGAAGCCCTGGGTGTCGATCCGACAGGATTAGGCTCGCTTCGCTCGCCAACTTCCAACCTCCAACTCCCCAACTTCCAAAATGGCGGCGGTGCGCTCTGGTGCAGCGCGCGGCTCTGGCCCTACGGCCCTCACTATCTGGTCGTCGCCGCGGTCGGCTTCGGCTTCGCCCTGCCGTTCGCCGAGGTTCGGGGTGAGGACGCGCTCGAGTTGTGGCAGCTCAGGGCCTTCCCGGCAGCACTGCTGGCCTGGATGACTGCCGGCCTGATCGACCTCGCGCTGCTGTTCAAGGCGCTGCCGCACCGTCCCGAGGAACGCCATGCCGACGCCATTTGAACATCTCGCCGCCCTCAACCGCCTCGTGCACGAGCCGTCGCGGCTCGCCATCCTGACGGCGCTCTCGGCCTGCGAGAAGGCCGACTTCCTGTTCCTGCTCAACATCACGGGACTGACGAAAGGGAACCTGTCGAGTCACCTCTCCAAGCTCGAACAGGCAGGGCTCGTGACGATCGAGAAGAAGTTCGAGGGGAAGCACCGATCACCTACGCGATGCTCAGCCTGGAAGGCCGGGAGGCTCTCAAGGAGCATTGGAAGCGCCTGGAGAGCATCCGCCAGGGGGCACGAGCTCTGAAGACGCTGAAGGCGACGTAGCCGGCTGGCGGAGGGGCAGCCCTAAAAGG
>JBBECO010000088.1:0-1005 GCA_040881785.1 Vicinamibacterales bacterium | reverse complement strand
GCCATGCCCATCCTGCTGACCGAAGCCGACGTCAAGGCGCTCCTCCCCATGGATGACCTCATCCCGGCCATGGCGTCCGCGCTGTCCGACTTCTCGGCCAGGAAGGTGACCCAGCCGCTGCGGACGGTGCTCACCGTCGGCGAGCAGCATGCCTTCTATGGCGTCATGCCGGCCTACATTCCAGGGACGCCGGCGCTCGGCACCAAGCTGGTCACGGTGTTCGGCGACAACCCACAGCGTGGACTTCCCACGCACCTGGCGATGATCGTGCTCCTGGACCCGGAAACGGGCGCGCTACTCGCCCTCATGGACGGCCGTTACATCACGGAAGCGAGGACCGGGGCGGTGTCGGCTGTCTCGGTCCAGCAGCTCGCGCGCGAGGACGCCTCGGTGCTTGCCATCATCGGTTCAGGCGTCCAGGCCCGCAGTCACCTCGAGGCGATTGCGCGCGTCCGCACCCTCACGGAGGTCCGCGTCTGGAGCCGCACTCGAGAAAAGGTCGAGGCGTTCGTCACCGAAATGCAGCCGCATACGGACGCCAGGATCCACCGGGCGGGATCCTGCGAAGAGGCCGTGCGCAATGCCGCGATCGTGGCGCTGGCGACGGCCTCGAAGGAACCGGTCGTCCGCAGCCAGTGGATCGGAGACGGCACTCACATTTGCGCGGTCGGCGCCTGCCGTCCGACCGAGCGGGAAATGGACGCGCTGCTGGTCGCGCGCGCGAGCCTCTATGTAGATTCGCGCGAAGCCGCCCTTGCGGAGGCCGGCGACATCGTGCTCGCCATCAAGGACGACGCGATCGAAGCCACGCATATCAAGGGAGAGCTGGGGGAAGTCGTGGGTGGGAAGATTCCGGGACGCACGGGAGCTGAGCAGGTGACCATCTTCAAGTCACTGGGGATGGCGGTGGAGGATGTCGCCGCCGCGCACCTTGTCTATCAGCGCGCGATTGCACTGGGCCGGGGACAGTCGGTGACGTTGTAGGGGCCGTTAGCCGACGGCCCC
>JBBECO010000087.1:0-5389 GCA_040881785.1 Vicinamibacterales bacterium | reverse complement strand
GCTGCTGCTGGATGACCGCCGTGTAGAACGCCGGCTGGTTGGCCCCGGGAGGCGGTGTCGAGCGGCCGCCCGGCACAGAGATCGGTCCCCAGCCGTTGGAGCGGCGCAGCAACTCCTCGCGATCGACATACCGCTGGTAACCGGCATGCAGCTCGTGGGAGATCCTTCCGCCGAAGTGAACGTTGTAGGCAAACTGCACATTGTTGCGGAAGAAGTCCTGGTCGTTGAACTGGCTTCCGAAACCGACGAGGCCGCCACCCTTGCGCACGCCGTCCTCGACGTAGCCGTAGCGGTCGATCAGCGGCTGGATGAACGCGTTGTAGGCCGTCGCGCCTGCAACGGGATTCGGCACACTCAATCGCCCGACCCTGTCCAGATTGGCGACGTCGAGCTGTGTCCCAAGATCGGTGCTGATGTTGACCTGCGCCTCGTTATCCGGGCGGGCAGACGTTTCGAGGCCGAAGTACGTGTACTTGAACGTGAAGTGGCTCCGGGAATTGACGATCCATGAACCCTCGACCGCGCCGATCTTCTGCCATCTCTCGTCGCCGCTGCCCGCCGTGGGCGCCGTCCGGTCGCCGAACAGGTCGCCCTTGTCCAGCCGGTGCGAATCGCGATAGCTGGCATTGAGCAGCACCGAGCTCATCGGCGTGAAGGTCAGCTTGCCGAAGCCCTCATTGCGGACACGCGTGTAATCCGGCAGCTCGCCGTACTTGTTGGCGACGTTGTGGCGGGTGATCTCGGGACGGTAGTACGACCCGTAAAAAAACAGCCGCTCGGGAAGAATGGGGCCGCCGATGTTCCCTGTCAGCCAGGTCCGGTCCTGCTCGTGGCGCGAACCGATGCCGCTGTCCAGCTCATTCACGAACCTGTTGTCCATCAGCTGGAAGCTGAGCTCCCCGCTGAAGCGGCTCGTGCCCGATTTGCTGACCGAGTCGATGGTGAAGCCTCCGGAGCGGTCGAAATCGACCGCGCGCGCACCCCCCTTGATCGTGGTCACCTGGGCAATGTCGTGCGAGGCGGGCTCCGACGCCAGCGTGCCGAACAGCGGCAGCGTCACATTGGCGCCGTCGAACTGATAGACGTTGTCCTGGCCGCTGCCGCCGGCGGCGGGGCCGCGGGTGGAATCCTCGGTGTACTGGACGCCGGGAATCAGCTTGACCAGATCCCGGTATTCCTGACCGACAGGGAGCGACATGATCTGCTCGTTGGACACGGCGCTCTTGATCGTGGAGGTGTTCGGGTCGACGAGCGAGGTCGTGGCGGTGACCGTCACGGTCTCGGTCACACCCTGTACGACAAGAGTGGCGTTCGCGACGGTTTCCGCCTGGAGCTGTACGAGCGCCAGCCGGGTGTGCGTCTGCATGCCCGACAGCGTAAACGTCAGTGTGTAGTTGCCCGGGGGCAGCGCAGGAAAGCGGTACTCGCCTTCGCCGCCCGTCACCGTCACGCGGGGCGCGGGCAGAACGTCAGCCCTCGCCTCGACCGTAACGCCCGGCAGCACCCCGCCGCCGGAATCCACGACCTTGCCCACGATCCCGCCCGTCTGCTGCGCGTACGCAGGCGCGACGGTCATCGCAAGGGTCAGCGCGAACAGCGCCGAGAGTTTACGCAGGGACATTCTGTCTACCTCCCAGTAGTTTCGAATGCAGGCGGGGATTATATACCTGTGAGGGTCCGAGGGTCCGGAAGGTCCGAGAGTCCGGAAGGTCCGCGGTATGATGCCGCATCCAAGGAGAATCGCGTGAAACAGCTTCTGACCCTGGCGCTCGCGCTCGCGTGCGCAATCGGCGCCGCCACCTGCGCAAGCGCGCCTCGCGTCCCCGCCAGATCGGTCGAGGCGCTGGAGGCCGTCAAGACCAAACCCGAGCTGACCAGTTTCGAGGAGACGAGCCGCTACCAGGAGGTCGTCGATTTCATGAATGCCGTCGCGAAAGCGGCGCCGACGAAGGTCCTGCTCACAACGTTCGGCGAGACCAACGAGAAGCGCGCGCTCCCGCTCGCGATCGTCGGCGCGCCGGCCGCCACGCCCGAGGCCGTTCGGCGAACCGGCAAGATCCGCGTCTACATCCAGGGGAACATCCACGGCGGCGAAGTCGAGGGGAAGGAATCGGCGCAGGTCCTGCTCCGTGAATTCGCGCAGGGAAAGCACGACGACTGGCTGAAGACGATGGTCTTCCTGATCGCGCCGATCTACAACGCGGACGGCAACGAGCGCTTCGCGCTGAACAACCGCGGTCCGCAGCACGGCCCCATGGGCGGCCAGGGCCAGCGCCCCAACGCGCAGGGCCTGGACCTGAATCGTGACCACATGAAGCTCGACTCCCCCGAGGCGCGCGCGGTCGTGACGCTGATGAACGACTACGACCCGCACGTGTCGATGGACCTGCACACCACCAACGGCACCCGCCACGCGTACTACCTGACGTACGCACCGCCGCTGAACCAGGCGACCGACCCCGCGATCATTGCGCTGCTGCGCCAGGAATGGCTGCCGTGGGTCACCAGGACGATCAAGACGAAGTACGACTGGGACTACTACTACTACGGGAACACCGGTGGCGGCCGCGGGCGCGCCGGCGGTCCGCCGCCCGAGCGCGCCTGGCGGTCGTTCGACAGCCGCCCGCGGTTCAACAACAACTACATCGGCCTGCGGAACCGCATCGCCGTCCTCAGCGAGGCGTTCGCCTACGCGAGCTTCAAGGACCGGATCCTCGCGACGTCGCGCTTCATCGAAGAGAACATGAACTTCGTGCACGCGAACGCATCGAAGATCCGCAAGGTCGTCGAGGAAGCGGACAGCCGGCCGATCGTGGGAACGAAGCTGGGGCTGCGCTCGCAGCTCGCCCGGGGACCGGAAGTCGAGATCCTGATGGGCGCGACGACCCAGGAGAAGCACCCGAAGGACGGCCATACGATGGAGCTCCGGACGAACGACCGAAAGCCCGAGCGCATGGTCGAATACGGCACGTTCGAGGCCACCGAATCCGAGCGCGTCCCCTCGACGTACTACGTTCCCGCGAACCTGACGAAGGCGGTCGACCATCTGCGCGCGCACGGCGTCCGCACGACGACGCTGTCGAAGCCGGCGAAGGTGATGGTCGAAGAATTCCAGATCACCGGCAACACCGTCGCCGCACGGAAGTTCGAAGGACACACCGAGCGCACGCTCCAGGGCCAGTGGGTCGCCGCCGAGCGCGACCTCCCCGCCGGCACCGTGCAGGTGGATATCAAGCAGCCCCTCGGCCGCCTGGCGTTCTACCTGATCGAACCGCGTTCGGACGACGGGCTGGTGGACTGGAACATCCTGGACGACGCGCTGGGCGAGGACGTGAAGGTCTTTCCGATCGTGCGCTCCCGTAATTAGCTGCTGCCGTCACAGGTTCACCGCAGAGAACGCAAAGAACGCAAAGGCAAGTCTATTAAGACTCTCTGCGCCCTTTGCGACCTTTGCGGTGAATCCGTGACGGAAGATCTCCGTGCGGAATTACGCGAGGGCCGCAGCGAACTCCCGCACGTTCGCGAAGCGCTCCGCGGGCGATGGGCGCAGCGCCCGCAGGATCGCGGCGGCGGACGCCTCAGGCATCTCCGGCGCTCCCGTACGCGGATCGGGCACCGCCCCCGCCAGCATCCGGCCGAGCAGCTCCGGCATCGACCGGCCGTCGAACGGCGGCGCGCCGGTCGCCATCTCATACGCCAGCACGCCAATAGTGAAGATGTCCGAGCGAACGTCCACCGAGCCCCCGGTCATCAGCTCCGGCGCCACGTAGCGCAGCTCCACGTCATCGAGCGACACCCCGCGCAGCGTCGTCTCCTTGAGCGTCGCGAGCAGGTCCTGCGCGGTCCAGATGCCGGCGGTGGAAATCAGGAGCTGCTCGCCCTCGTCGCTCGAGTCCGGATCGTCGGAGGCCGCGCGGACGCGCATGATCTCGGGACTCAGACCGCAGAGCACCGCCTTGCGACGGTGCAGCACGCGCGCGGCTTCGAGCAGCTGCGACAGCAGCGGGTGCAGCCGCGGCCACTCGAGACGGCCGGCCTCGTTCAGCAGCGCGCGAACGCTCAGGCCTTCGATGTAGTCGGTGACGATGTAGACGAGGCCCGGCTCCTCCCCGTAATCGCGGACCTGGATGATGGATTCGTGCGAGACCTGGAGTGCTTTGGCTTCCCGCAGGAACCGCTCCCGCACCGCGGCCCAGTTGGGATGGGATCCGTGCCGCAGAATCCGGATCGCGACCGGGTGCCCCAGGGCGCGGTGGGTGCCGCGAAAGACCTCGCTGCCGAGCCGTCCAGGCCCGACGCTCTCGCCGATGTCGTAGGTCGCGGAGATCCCCGGCACCGCTCCCGGCGAAAACACAATGGTCGTGGCGGTCGGCGAGACCTGCGCCTGTGCGAGCGCGGTGCGAAGGGCGGCGGCGGATGGCCAGCGATCGTCAGGATTCCTCGCCAGTCCCCGGGCGAGCACGGCGTCGATCCACTCCGGCAACTCCGGACGGATGGCCCTGGCGCTGGGAGTGGCGCCGCTCATCTGCGCCGTGATGATCGCCATCAGATCGCCGCCGCCCCCGAAGGGCAGCTGCCCCGTCAGCATCTCGAAGATCACCGCGGCCAGGCTGTACACATCGGCGCGCGCGTCCACAGGCCGCCCGCTCAATTGCTCCGGTGACGCGTACGACACCGTCCCGACGAACTGATGCGCCGACGTGAGCCGCGTCTCCTCGGTGGTCTGCCGGAGGTTGGCGATCCCGAAGTCCAGGAGCTTCCAGGCGCGCTGCCCGCCGTGGTACTCGTGCGCCACGATGTTGGCGGGCTTGATGTCCCGATGGACGACGTCGTGGCTGTGGGCAAGCTCGAGGGCCGCGCAAATGCCCGGCAGGACCGTGTACACGTCGGACAGCTCGAGCCGTCCGCGCGCATCGATCTCGGCCCGGAGACTCGGACCGCTGAGCAGCTCCATGACGAGGTACGGTTCCCCCCCGGGCAACGTGTCGAAGTCGAAGATGGAGACGATGGAGGGATGCCTCAGACTGGCGGCGACGCGGCTTTCGCGGAGAAAGCGCTCGGAGGCGGCGCGGTTGAGCCGATCGCCCAGCACGACCTTGATTGCCACCTCGTCGCCGAGCAGCGTGCGCCGCGCCCGGTAGACCGCGCCCATGCCTCCCGCGGCGAGCGGCGCGATGATCTCATACCGGTTGTCGACGAGGTCCCCTGGGGCGAACACAGAGGCGATTAGAGCACACTACGGGGTGTCACGATGTGCCCTCGGCATCGCACGACGACACGACGACACGACGGCACGACGCGTTCCTTTAAAAATGTCGTGTCCGACACGGACGGCAAGGCGCGCACGGCGCGCCTGCGAGGGAGCGGCGCGGGGCGCAGGGGTCCCCGC
>JBBECO010000086.1:11986-33591 GCA_040881785.1 Vicinamibacterales bacterium | reverse complement strand
AGTCCGAGGGGCGAAGCCCCTCGGATCTACGCGAGATGCGCGAGCGGATCGATGCCGTACTCGGCCGGATCGAGTGGCGCGACGACCGACTGGGCGGTCTCGCCCGTGGTTTCGAAGAGGTTCCGGTCCTGAGGCACCGCCAGGGCGGAACCGTCCGCGGCGAAGAGCACCCGGACGCGCGGCCGATAGGGATCGGGCGCGTGCACCTGCGTGACGACGGCGATCTCTCCGGTGTTGAGCTTCACGAGGTTCCCGGGGGGATAGATGCCGAGCAGCTGCACGAACCGCCGCACGAGATGCTGGTCGAACTGCAGGCCGTCGTTCCGTTTCAGGACGGCGAGCACGCGCTCGGTGGGGAACGACGCCTGGTAGACGCGCTGCGACCGCATCGCGTCGTAGACGTCCGCAATGGCGCACAGCATCGTGCCCAGGTTCAGGCCCGACCGCTGGACGCCGGTCGGATATCCCGTGCCGTCGAGCCGCAGGTGATGCTCGAAGGCCACCACCGGCGCGAGCATCGGCATCTCCGGCGTGCGCCGCAGGATCTCGGCTCCCTCCACCGTGTGCCGCCGCATGATCCCGAATTCGTCGTCGGTCAGCTTGTCCGGCTTGTTCAGGATGTCCTTGGGCGTGCGGACCTTGCCGATGTCGTGCATCAGCGCCGACAACCCGAACTCGCGCAGCAGGCGTCCGTCGACGCCGAGGGCACGCGCCTGCCCCATGGTGAGGATCGACACGTTCACCATGTGCGTGAACGTGTAGTTGTCGTAGCTGCGCATGGCGGTGAGGGCGACGATGGCCGTGCGGTTCTGCGTGACGGCGTCGGCGAGCCCGTCGATGGTCTGCAGCGCGCCGGGCAGATCGGGCGTGCCCTCGGTGGCGGCCGCATCCCAGACCGCCTCGGCGGCGCCGACCGCGGTGGCGTACAGCCGGCGGATCGCCGCCATGTCGCTGACCACGCCGTCGCCGCTCCGCTCGTCGCCCGTGATGCGGCCGACGTGAATGTGGGGAAACGCGAAGGCGTTGTCGTCGGCCCTGACGCCCGAGGCCACCGCCAGCACGAAACCGAGCGTCTCCTCCGCGGTCACGCCCCGATCGAACGCGATGCGCTCGACCTGCTGGTCCTTGAGCCGCTTGATCAGTTCCCCCATGGCCGCGCTCGCCTTGGGCATCGGCGTGTCGGCCACGACGAACTGGTCCCCGACGATGCCCACGGTGAGGGACGGGGCGGCCTGGAGGAGCGGCTTCAGGGCGGTGAGGAGGCCGTCCACGCTGCGTGCGAGGAGCGGATGCTCCCGGGCGTACAGCTGGCTGGCGCGCACGCCGGCCGCGAAGCGGCGCAGCACGTCGTCGTACTGGGCGGAACGCGCGGCGGCGTCGATGCGGATGTCCTTCAACCGAGCTGCGCCAGTTCTTTGCGGGCGGCCGCACGGGTCCCGCGGCTGCCGAGGGCCGAGGCACTGCGGAGCACGTCCAGCGCCGGCGCCGATCCGATCTTCCGCAGCGCGGCCGCCGCCCCGGCGCGTGCCCGGCGGGTCCGAACCGGGGCCCACCAGTCGCCGCGATGGAGCGCCAGTTTCAGCGCGTCCACCGAGTCGGGATCTCCGAACGTCCCCAGTGCCTCGATGGCGGCGAGATACACCGGCGCGTGTTTCGAGCGGTCGAGATGCCGCACCAGGTAGATGAACAGGGGAGAGGCGCGGGGGTCCCGAATGCCGGTGAGCTCGGCAACGAGGGTCTCGCGGGCGCGTCCGCTGACGGTGCCGAGCGCGTGGACGAGGATCGCGGCGGCCTCATCGCTGCCGTTGAGCACCAGGCCCTGCACGGCCTCCCGCTGGACGAGGGGTTCGCTGTCGGTCAGCAGGGGAATGAGCTCCTTGAGCCCTTCGGCTCCGCCGAACTCGCGCAGCAGGAACGCCGCCGTTCGCCGTACTTCCCAGTTCGGTGCGTGCATCAACTGCTGCACGACGTCCCGCCCCTGGGCGCCGAAGCCGATGAGCACATCGCGCAGACGCCGTCGCGAGCGCGCGTCCTGCTCGGCCGAGAGCGCCTCGGCCAGCGGGGCGATGACCGGTGTCCCGATGACGCGGCACAGCCGTTGAAATTGTTCGAACGCCTCTTCGTCGGCGCTGCGCAGGTACGCGGCGACGTGCTTCATGATCGTCCCGCGGCCGAAGCGTTGCAGCACCTGCGGGAGGAACGCCGTGCGTTCCGGGACGGCCTCGCCCTGCCGGATGACCGCGCCCGCCAGCGCCCAGGCCTGGGCGAAGTAGCCGACGCGCACCAGGTCCTCGGCGTGCGCCGCGACGGTCTCGGCGACGTCGCGCCACCGTGCGGGATCCGACTCGATGGCCAGCAGGTCGTTGAGGACCTGGTGGTCCAGGCCGCGCAGCGCGGCATCGCCGACGGTCGCCAGCCAGGCCGCCACGCGCTCGGGCGGATCGTCGTCTGTGCGCTCGACGTCCACGGCCTTGGTCTGAGCCTGCCAGAGCTCGCGTCCGTAGTCCTCCGAGACGTAGGTCGAGTCCGTGTACGACGTCACCATCGATTCGACCCGGCCCCAGAGCTCGTCGAAGTTGGCGTCCTCGGCGAGGCGCGAGCCGGCGACCTCCTCCTCGGCGAGCGCGAGCAGACGGCGCCGGCGGTCCGTGTTCGGGACGAGCGCCTGAAACGCGTGGGCGAGCCGCGCCGTGGCCCCGCCCTCGGCGACGACCGAGGCGGCCACGAAGCCGGCGACGTCCGCATCCGCCATCCGCTCGAGGACGGCCCCGACCGCGGCGCCGCCGGGCCCCGCCTCGTCGCGCTGCGCGAGCAGGCGCAGCATGTCGTCGGCGGACAGCCGCGCGGCGACACGACCGAGCTTGCGCAGCGTGGACTCGAGGCGGACCGGATCCATCTCGCGGGCCCGGGCGGCGATGTTCTGCAGCAGTTTCAGCACCGCGGTCGCTTTCGCGTCGGCGCCACGGTCTGCGGCCGCCGCCTCGAGGCGCGCCATCAGCTCGTCCACCTGCGTCGAATCGCCGAGGATCGCGAGCAGCGCATCGATGTTGTCGTCGTCGAGCTGCACCTGGGCGCCGTCGAGCGCGGCCTCGATGATCGCGTCGAGCGACGCGCCGCCGCGCTTCTCGCGGAGGACTTCCGCGTAATCGACCTCGCGGATCTCGACGCTGGGGCCGCCCGCCGTCGCCCAGAGATGCGCGATGCCGCCGTCACTGCGCACGTCGTCGGGCGTGCGCGCGAGCAGAAGGAGGAGCGTGCGCCAGGAGTCTGCGTCGGCGCCGGCATTGATCGTCAGCGCGCCGATCAGGTGCTGATGCAGGAGTTCGGCGAGCTCGCGGACGGCCTGCTCCGGCTTCGGCATGCCGGCGTGGCCGATGAGCAGGTGCTCGGGGCGCACCTGCAGCTGGAGCGGGCCCTCGGCCGTCAGCCGGCCGGTGGCGTCGACGAGGCGCGCCAGGGAGGCGCCGATCGCCGGATGCTGGCCGGGATAGAGCGACACCGCGCGGGCGGCCGCCTTGCAGCTCCGGGCGAAGTCCGCCAGCAGCGCTGCCGTGACCGGGGGCAGGACCTCCGCCGTCGCAACCGGGGGCTTCGTCATAAAAATGCCAGCCCGTCGATCGTGACGGTGTCGGGATCGACGGCTTCGACCACGCCGCGCCCGCGGACGTCGGGTTCCCACGTGTTGACGAGGACCGGCGTCTCGATCGGTTGTCCGAGCCGGTCGAGGAGCACCTTGACCTGCGGCCGGAACGGGTCGCTCGGGTGCTCGTGCATGACCACGCCGACTTCCTCGCTCTCGAGACGCACGAGCGTGCCGACGGGGAAGAGCCCCATCAGGTTGATGAACCGCCGGAGCAGCTTCGTATTGAAGGCCGGACTGTCCTTCTGCGTCATGATCGCGCGGATCCGCTCGCTCGGCAGCCCCTCGCGGTAGATCCGGTTGCTGCGGAGCGCATCGTAGACGTCGGCGATGCTGACGATCTGCGTGCAGAGATTGAGATCGCGGTGGCCGATCTTCTCAGGGTAGCCCGAGAGATCCTGCCGGAGGTGATGCTCGAAGGCGACGACCGGCGCGAGGGCCGGCATCTCCGGCGTGCGGCGGAGGATGTGCGCGCCGTCCACGACGTGCTGCTTCATGACGTCGAATTCGTCCCTGGTCAGCTTGTCCGGCTTGTTCAGGACCTCGAGCGGCGTGTGCACCTTGCCGATGTCGTGCATCAGCGCCGCGAACCCGAACTCACGCAGGAGCGGACCGTCCAGATTGAGCGAGCGCGCCTGCGCCATGGCCAGCACCGAGACGTTCACCATGTGCGTGAACGTGTAGTTGTCGTAGCGCTTGAGCGCCGTCAGCGCCATCAGCGACGTCCGGTCCTGCGACACCAGCTTGGCGAGGCTGTCGATGATCTTGCGCGCGGTGTTCGGATCGGGCTGATCGCCGGCGTGTGCCTGTTCCCAGAGTGACTGCGCGGTTTCGACGGCCGACGCATATACGCGGCGGGCGGCGGCAATCCCGGTCGGCTCCTCGGTCTCTTCCACGGTGATCCGGCCGACCACGATGTGGCGGATGCTCCTGGCCTCCAGCCGCTTCGCCAGCGGGACGGTGGCGCGCCGGTTCGACAGCTCGAACACGAACGTCCTGAGGTCGTCTCGGCCGATGCCTCGGGTGATCGTGATCTTCTCGATGTCCTGCGCGCTTAGCTCGCGGGCGAAGCCCACGAGGGTCGCGGCCGACTTGTGGAGGCGGTTTCCGTTCACGATGAATTCATCGCCGAGGACGCCGATCACGAGCGAGTCGGCCTGTTGCAGGGCCGCGCCGCAGAGCGAGGTCAGCGCGTCCACGCCGCGCAGCACGATCGGGTGCTCCGGGGAGTAGAGCGTGGCGCCCCGCGTGGCCGCGGCCAGGCGCCGGACGAATTCCTCGTAGGTGTGGATGAGATCCGCCATCAGATCGGGCCTGCCTCGCGCGCGAGGCGCCTGAGGAGCCGGTCCCCCGTCGTCCCGGCCTGTGTGATGGCCTCCACCGCAGCCGGCGTGCCGATCCGCCGCAGCGCGGCGAGCGAGGCCGTCTTGATCGTCCGCAGCCTGTGGCGCGCGAACCACTTCGTCTTGCGCATCACGCGATCGACGGCCGGGATGGCCTGGTCGCCGCCCAGGATGGCCACGGCCCCGAGCGTTTCGAGCACGATCGCGTGATCGGCTCCCGTCGGGTCGCTCTCGTCGAGGATGCGCCCGAGGAGCGGGACCACGCGCGGGTCGCGCTCGGCCACCAGCGCCGCGACGACCGCCTGCCGCATGTCGCCGGTGGCTGCGCGGAGCACCGTGTGCACCGATCGCGCCGCCGACGGGTCGTCGATGTTGGAGAGGGCGCGCACCGCCGCCTGCGCGACGCGCGCATCGCCGCCACGCAGCAGCGGCTGCAGCAGCGGCACGCCTTCGGGCGAGGCGATGTCGCCGAGCAGCTGGGCGGCGTTCCGCTGCGTGTACCAATGCGGGCTGCTGACCAGGGGCGCCAGCCGCTTCACCGCGCGGGCGTCGTATCGCGTGATGATCTCCGTCGCGCGCCGGCGTCCGGGCGTGAGCGCGTCGACGTCCAGCAGATCACGCAGGGCGTCGGTGGCGGCCGGGCCAACCGCCGCGCAGATCTCCGCAAACAGCCCGGCGGTCCGCTCGTCCATGTCACCGGCGTCGTCCACCGCCTCGTGAAAGGCCGTGGTGTTGACGAGGTTGTCGAGCGCCAGCCGCGACCCCGGCCCGGCGATCGCCAGCGGATCGGCCGCGTGCCCGGCCAGCGCCCCCGCGACCATCGCGGCCGCCTCATAGTCGCCGGCCAGCAGGAGGTCCTCGCCGAGTGCGGCCACGTCGCGCGCGACTTCCGGCGCCTGCTTCGGATCCCGCTCGAGCGCCAGCAGGTCGATCAACAGCACGACCGACAGGCGCCGGACGTTGTCCTGGTCCAGTGTGTCCACCAGCCCTGCGAGCTCGGGCGGGATGTCGGTGGACGCCATCGCCTCGGCACGCGCGCCGACCCCGTCCAGCCCATCGCGGTACTGCTCCGAGACGAACGGCCGCTCGTTATAGGACAGGAGCAGCTCCTCGGTGGAGGTCCAGAGGGTCTCGAACTGCGTCATCTTCCCGAACGAGGTTTCGGTCAGCATCGACCGCGTCATCGTCAGGACGCGCCGCTTGCGGTCATCGTCGGGAGCGATGGTGCCGAAGACGGAGGCCAGGCGGTCGGTCGCCTGCCCGTCGATCGCCAGCGTCGTGGCCAGCAGCTGCGCCACCTGCGAATCGTCCATGGCATCGGCGACGGCGCGCCGGAGGTCGAATCCGCCCGCGGCGCCGCCGGCCGGGCCCGTCGCCACCTCGTCGGTCGCCCCCAGGATCTGCATGACGACGCGCGTGTCGAGGGCGACCGTGGCCGAGGCGAGGTTCTGGAGCACTTCGGTCCGCCGCTCCGGCGCCATGACATCCACGATGCCGACCAGGTGGCGGTACGCGGCGACGACGGCGGCGGCCTGCGAGGTCAGCATCGGCGAGCCGTCGGCCGTGACGCTCGGCGCCATGACGTCCTGTGCGAGATCGCCGATCGCGCCGACGTCGCCGGCGATGTCGAGCAACCGCTTCTGCAGCGCTTCGTCCACCGTCTTGCGCCGGTCGATCACGGCGCGGACGATCGACCGCCAGAGATCGTCCTTCCGCCGGACCGGGTGTTCGACCTCGCGGTCCTCGAGGACCTTGGCGAAGTCGATCTGCTCGATGTGGATCGACGGATGCCCCTGTGCCTGCCAGACCTTCGCCGGGCCGCCGCGTTCGCGGACGGCTTCCGCGTCCTCGGACAGGAGCGCGAGGAAGGCGTGCAGGGCGGCCACCGGGGGGTCGGGGCTGAACGTGAGCTGCAGGATGTCGCGGTGATGGAGCCAGGCGGCCGCTTCGGCGACCGGCCCTTCGGCGGCGGCTGCAGGGGCCCCTTCGAGGAGGAGCGTCTCGGGGGTGACCCCGAAGCCGAACAACTGCTGCTTGCCGGCGTCGCGGACGGTCTTGCCGAATCGCTCGACCGAGGTGCGCACGGCCGGGTGATCGGGCGGATAGAGGGTCCACGTGCGGGCGGCCGCCACCAGCGAGCGCGCCAGGGCCGACACGCTGCGCGAGAGCTCGGGCGGGAGCGGCGTAACTTCGGGCATCAGTTGCGTGACGATCGAGAAACCGACCAATTCTAATCTATAGTAGTGGCCGGCTTTAGCCGGACCAGCCGACCCCCATACAGATGCGCGCGGTTGACCTCATTCGTCGCAAGCGTGACGGCGGTGCGCTCGACCGCGATCAGATCGAGTCCTTCGTCGCCGGCGTGACCGACGGGTCGCTGCCGGACTACCAGGCGTCCGCCCTGTTGATGGCCATCGTGCTCCGGGGGATGACGCCGCAGGAAACCGCCTGGCTGACCGACGCGATGGTGAGATCGGGTGTGCGGGTCGAATACCCGGACGTGGACGGGATCCCGGTCGACAAGCACAGCACCGGCGGCGTCGGCGACAAGACCTCGCTGATCCTGGCCCCGCTGGCCGTGGCGTGTGACGCCGTCGTGCCGATGATGTCGGGCCGCGGTCTCGGGCACACGGGCGGCACGCTCGACAAGCTCGACTCGATCCCCGGCTTCCGGACCGACCTGTCGCTCGAGGAGCTGCGCGCGGCCATTGCCTCCATCGGCTGCGCGCTCATCGGCCAGACGTCGGAGGTGGCGCCGGCTGACCGGCGCCTCTACGCGCTGCGCGACGTGACCGGCACGGTCGAGAGCATTCCCCTCATCTCGGCCTCGATCATGAGCAAGAAGATCGCCGAGGGGATCGGCGGTCTCGTCCTGGACGTGAAGACCGGCAGCGGCGCCTTCATGAAGACGCTCGACGAGTCCCGCGAGCTGGCGCGTTCGCTCGTGGCGCTGGGGGAGGCGTCGCAGGTACGGTCCGAGGCCCTGATTACGCGGATGGACGCGCCGCTCGGTATGCACGTCGGCAACGCCTCGGAGGTGATCGAGTGCCTCGAGGTCCTCAAGGGGCGCGGTCCCGACGACACGCGCGAGCTGTCGGTGCTGCTCGCCGTCCGGATGCTCATCGTGGCGGGGGTGGAGGCGGACGAGGGACGCGCGGAGCGCCGCGTGCGCGGCGCCCTCGCGAGCGGGGCCGGTCTGGAGGTCTTCCGGACCATCGTGCAGAACCAGGGGGGCGACCCCCGGGTGCTGGACGACTACACGCTCCTCCCCTCGTCGCGCGATGAGGACCGTGTGCTCGCCCCGGCGGACGGCTACGTCGCGCTCGAATCGGAAGGCATCGGCCGCGCCGCCGTCGCGCTCGGCGCGGGGCGTGCGGCCCTGGACGATGTCGTGGACCACGGCGTGGGGATCGAGATCCTGGCCCGGGCCGGCACGGACGTCCGCGCCGGCGACGCGGTGCTGCTGGTGCGGCATCGCGCGGGGCGCGGCCTGGCCCACGCGCGGCGGCTGCTCCATCGCGCCGTGCGCATCAGTGAGACGGCGCCGCCCGAGCAGCCGCTCGTATTGGAGAGGATCACGCATGGCTGAACGACGAGAAGACACCCCGCTGCGGCTGGCGGCGGCGGCGCTGGCGCTGGGGCTGGGGGCGGCCGTGTTCCTCCTGCGGAACACCGTCAATCCGCGCATCCAGGCGGTGGCGGGCATCATCGTGTTCATCGCCATCGTGTCGGCGTTTTCGCGGAACCTGAAGGCGGTCAACTGGCGCACGGTCGGCTGGGGCATGGCGCTGCAGGTCGGTCTCGCGCTGTTCATCCTGAAGTTCGAAGTCGCCGGCGTGCGCCCCGGCTATCTGTTCTTCAGCAAGATCGCCGGCGGGGTCAAGCAGTTCCTCGAGTTCACCAACGCCGGCTCGCGGTTCGTCTTCGGGGCGCTCGCCGACCCGGCGACGGTCGAGGGCGGCTTCGGTCCGGGCAACGGGTTCATCTTCGCCTTCACGGCGCTGCCGACGATCATCTTCGTCTCCGCGTTCTTCACGGTCCTCTACTACTTCGGCGTGCTGCAGTTCATCGTCCGCATCTTCGCCCGCGCGATGCAGTTCGCGATGCGCACGAGCGGCGCCGAGACGCTGGCGGCCGCCGCAAACGTCTTCATGGGACAGACCGAGGCGCCGATCATCGTCAAGCCGTACGTGCCGGCCATGACGAAATCCGAGCTCCTCGCGATGATGGTGGGCGGGATGGCGACGATTTCCGGCGGCGTGATGGCGGTCTATATCGCCCTGGGCGCGGACCCCGTCGCGATCCTGACGACGTCCGTGATGGCGGCCCCGTGCGGGCTCTACCTGTCGAAGATCCTCTATCCCGAAACGGAGGAGCCGGCCACACGCGGCGACGTGAAAGTGGCGGTCGAGCGCAGCCACGCGAACGTCATCGACGCGGCGTCGGCAGGGGCGTCGGACGGCACGATGCTCGCGATCAACGTGGCCGCGATGCTCATCGCCTTCCTCGCCTTCATCGCCATGTTCGATTACCTGCTTGCGCTGGTGAGCCCCGGCCTGTCGCTGGCGCGGATCTTTGCGGTGCTGTTCTCGCCGCTCGCCGTGCTCATGGGGGTGCCGGCCGCCGACGTGCCCGCGATGGGGGACCTGCTCGGCACCAAGCTCGTCGCCAACGAGTTCGTGGCGTATGTCAAGCTGACGACCGAGTACCGCGGCGTCATCAGCGACCGTTCGTACATCCTGGCAACGTATGCCCTGACGGGCTTTGCGAACTTCGCGTCCATCGGCATCCAGCTCGGTGGGATCGGCGCCATGGCGCCGTCCCGGCGGGGTGATCTCGCGCGGCTGGGCTCGCTGGCCCTGCTCGGCGGCTTCATTGCCACGCTGATCAACGCCTCGATCGCGGCCTCGATGCTGTAACGTGGGGCGTGCCACGTGCCACGTGCCGCGTGCGCAGGGGCCGTTCGCGAACGGCCCTGTGACTGAGTCAGTGACTATGGATTACTTCGGCGAGTGTGAGGCCGCGGCCACCGTTCTGAGAGACCGGATAGGCGGCGTTCCGGACGTCGCCATCGTCCTCGGCTCGGGGCTCGGCGACTTCGCCGCGCGTCTGACCGATGCCGTGACGACGCCGTACGGCGACATCCCGCACTGGCCGGCCTCCGCCGTCGTCGGCCACGCCGGCACGCTCGTGGCCGGCACGCTGGCCGGCAGGCGTGTGGCGGCGCTGTCGGGACGCGCGCATTTCTACGAAGGGCACGACCTGCGCACCGTCACCTTCGCGACGCGTACGCTCGGCCTGCTCGGCGTGAAACGGGTCATCCTCACCAATGCCGCCGGCGGCATCAATCTCGCCTTCACGCCGGGGACGCTGATGGTGATCGACGATCACCTCAACCTGCTCGGGAGCAATCCCCTCGTCGGACCCAACGAGGACCGCTTCGGCCTGCGGTTCCCCGACATGACCGAGGTGTACTCCAGGCGGCTCCGCCAGGTCGCCGACGCGGCCGCGGCGGCCAAGGGGGTCGCCGTCGCGCACGGCGTATATGTCGCGGTGCACGGACCGAGCTACGAGACGCCCGCGGAAATCCGGTTTCTCCGGACGATCGGCGCCGACGCCGTCGGCATGTCCACCGTGCCGGAGGCGATCGTCGCGCGGCACATGGGGATGGAGGTGCTCGGCATCTCCTGCATCACCAACCCGGCGGCCGGCGTGCTGCCGCAGCCGTTGCATCATGACGAGGTGATGGAGGTCGCGCGCCGCGTCACGGGAGAATTCTCGGCGCTCCTGGAGGGCATCATTGAGCGAGTCTGACAAGGGCAGGAACTGGCCCGAGATCGAGCGGCGGAAGGCGCCGGACCGCCGCCGGCACGAGCGCCGCAGCGGAGACCGGCGCAACGAGGCCGCCTGGATTCCGGTCCCGCTGGACGGCCCGGCCAGCAACGAACCGGCGCTGCTGGAGGCGGCGCGGCAGGCGCGCCTGCGCGCGCAGGCGGACTACTCCGGCTTCAAGGTCGGCGCCGCGCTCGAGCTGGCCGACGGCTCGATCGTCACCGGCTGCAACATCGAGAACGCGACCTACGGCCTGACGCTCTGCGCCGAGCGCGTGGCGCTCGTCAAGGCGCTGTCCGACGGCCACACGAAGTTCACCCGGATCGCCGTCGTGGCCGACACCGGCAAGCCCACACCGCCGTGCGGCCCGTGCCGGCAGCTGTTGTGGGAGTACTGCGGCGACATCGAGGTCGTTCTTTCCAACCTGGACGGCCCGACAGCACGGCTGCGTCTCGCGGACCTGCTGCCCATGCCGTTCGATGACCGGCTGCTAAAATAACCGTATGCTCCCGACAATCGAGTGGCAGGACGACACGATCGTCATGGTCGATCAGCGCAAACTGCCCGCGCAGGAACTCTACGTGCGCTGCCGCACCTCCCAGGAGGTGGCCAAGGCGATCCGGACGATGGTCATTCGGGGGGCTCCAGCCATCGGCGTCGCGGCCGCCATGGGCATCGCGCTCGGCATGCGCCGCAGCACCGCCAAGGGCACGCGGCAGTTCGTGGTGGAGTTCCAGAAAACCTGCGACATGATGGCCGCGACCCGTCCGACGGCCGTGAACCTGTTCTGGGCCATCGACCGGATGAAGCAGACGTTCTCCGAAGGCGCGCTCGCCGGGGAATCGACCGAAGAGCTCGCGGCGCGTCTCACCCGGGAAGCGCGCGCGATCCACGACGAGGATGTGGCCAACTGCCGCACGATGGGACAGTTCGGCGCCTCGCTCGTGCCCGACGGCGCCCGTGTGCTGACGCACTGCAATGCCGGGGCGCTCGCGACGGCCGGCTACGGCTCGGCGCTCGGCGTGATCCGCGCGGCGGTCGAGCAGGGCAAGCGCATCGCCGTGTTCGCCGACGAAACGCGCCCCTTCCTCCAGGGCGCCCGGCTCACCGCGTGGGAGCTGGTGCGCGACGGCATCAGCACCACCGTGATCACCGAGAGCATGGCCGGCCCGCTCATGCGCGCCGGCGAAATCGACCTCGTCGTCGTGGGCGCCGATCGGATTGCGGCCAATGGCGACACGGCGAACAAGATCGGCACCTACACGGTCGCCGTCCTGGCGCGCGAGCACAAGATCCCGTTCTATGTGGCCGCGCCCCTCTCGACGATCGACCTGGCGACGCCCGACGGCGAGCACATCCCGATCGAAGAACGCGACCAGCGGGAAGTGTCGCATCTCGGCGCCTCGCGGCTGACCCCCGTCGGCGCGAAGATCCGCAATCCCGCCTTCGACGTGACGCCCAACCGCTACATCACGGGCATCATCACCGAACGGGGCGTCTTTACGGCCCCCTTCGGTGAGTCGCTCCAGCAGGCGTTCACCGACCGCGCCGCGCAGGCCGGCTGACCGCCGTGCACGTGCTCGCCCTCGAAACGTCCTGTGACGAAACCGCGGCCGCGGTGATCACCGAGACCGGTGAGGCCACCCGGCCCTGGCGCGTGAGCTCCAGCGTGGTGGCGTCGCAGATGGCCATCCACCGGGAGTGGGGCGGTGTCGTGCCGGAGCTGGCCTCACGCCAGCACGTCCGCGACATCTGCGGGGTCACCGAGAAGGCGCTCGCCGATGCCGGCCGGACGATGGCGGACATCGGGGCCGTCGCCGTGACGCAGGGCCCCGGGCTCGTCGGCTCGCTGCTCGTCGGGGTGTCGTTCGCCAAGGCGCTGGCCTGGTCGTGCGGGTTGCCCGTCGTGCCGGTGCATCATCTCGCCGGGCACATCGAGTCGCTGACGCTCGCGCACGGCGAGCTGCCGATGCCCGCGGCCGTCCTCGTCGTCTCGGGCGGGCACACCAGCCTGTATCTCGTGTCGGAGCCCGGCGCCTACCGCCTGATCGGGCGCACGCGCGACGACGCAGCGGGGGAGGCGTACGACAAGGTCGCCAAGCTGCTCGGTCTGGGCTATCCCGGCGGTCCCGCGATCGACCGGCTGGCGCGGCAGGGGAACGACCGGGCGATCCGCTTTCCATCAACCCGGCTGACGCACGCCGACCGGAACGAGCCGCGGAGCACCTCCGGCGAGCTGCTTCCGCCGGAGATCGCGCGGCGCGTGGACTTCAGTTTCAGCGGGCTGAAGACGGCGGTGCTCCGCTACGTCAGGGACGCCCAGGCGGACGGCGCGGCGTTGCCCGAGCCGCTCGTCGCCGACATCGCGGCCAGTTTTCAGCGCGTGGTCGTCGAGGCCCTGCTCGACCGGACGTTCGAGGCCGCGCAGTGGCTCGGCGCGCGCAGTATCGGGATCGCGGGCGGCGTCTCGGCCAACAGTCGCCTGCGTGCCGACGCCGAGGAGCGCGGCCGCCGCATCGGCCTGCCCGTGTTCGTGCCCCCTCTCTGGCTCTCGACCGACAACGCCGCCATGATCGGCGCTGCCGGCCTGCGCCGCTTCCGCGCCGGCCAGACGGGGACGTGGGACTTCAACGCGGAGGCGTCCCTGCCGTTGTAGCACCCTGTGGCGCTTTTACTTCAGCATTCAGAATTCAGCATTCAGCATTGCCCATGTCCACCTTCACCGACTACCTCTGGTTCAACACGAAAAAGCGCCAGGAGTTCATCCGGATCACCGATGACGTCGCCGCGGTCGTGAAGAAAAGCGGCATCGACGACGGGATGGTGCTCGTGTCGGCGATGCACATCACGGCCGGGGTGTACGTCAACGACTGGGAGAACGGGCTCATCGCCGATTTCCAGGCCTGGCTCGAGAAACTGGCGCCGGCGGGCCTGCCGTACAAGCACCATCAGACCGGCGAAGACAACGCCGATGCCCATTTGAAACGGACGATCATGGGGCACCAGGTGATCATCCCGGTCACCGGCGGGGCGCTCGATCTGGGACCGTGGGAACAGGTCTTCTACGCCGAGTTCGACGGTATGCGCCGCAAGCGCGTGGTCGTCAAGGTCATGGGCGAGTAGTCCCGCGGCTATAATGCCGCGGTCCCCCGGAACAGCTGAACGACGACGAGAACAGCGGCCGCCGGAGCGGATTTCAACGGAGACGGAATGGCGCTTCACAATCGGATTCTGATCGGGCTCCTTGCCGGCGCCGTCGTCGGCGTCATCCTCAATCTGACCGTGGGGCCGACGCGCCTCGAGGGCGTGGTCAGCAACGTCACCGAGCCGCTCGGTCGCATCTGGCTCAACGCGCTCATCATGGTGGTGATCCCCTTGATCATCTCGACGCTGGCGCTGGGCGTGGCCGGCCTCGGCAGCGTCGCGAAGCTTGGGAGGATCGGGCTCGTCACGCTGCTCAGCTTTCTGGGGCTGACGACCATCGCCGTGACGCTCGGGCTGTTTGCTGTGAACACCATCCGGCCCGGCACGGGCCTCGATCCGCAGGTGCGCGACCGCCTCATGGCCACCTACAGCGACCAGTCGGCCGGCGCCATGGGGCTCGCGAAGGGGGCGCTCGGCGTCCACACCTTCGTCAACATCGTGCCGCGCAATCCGGTCCAGGCGGCAGCCAACGGCGAGATGCTGGCGGTCATCTTCTTTGCCCTGATGGTCGGCATTGCGCTGACGACGCTGACGGAGGAGAAAGCCGGGCCGCTGCTCCGGTTTCTCGACAGTCTGGCGCACGTCACGATCGCCATCATCGGGATCGTCATGAAGTTCGCGCCGTATGCGGTGTTCGCGCTGATCTTCGGCGTGACGGCGCGATTCGGGTTCGATCTGCTGCTGAATCTGCTGTGGTACGTCCTCACCGTGGTCGGCAGTCTGGCGGTGTTCCTGGTGCTGGTCTACTCCGTCATTCTCCGTCTCGTCGCGCGCCGGAGCCCGATGGAGTTCTTCCGGAAGGCGCGCATCGTGATGCTGACGGCCTTCTCCACGTCCTCCTCGAACGCCACGCTGCCGACGACGCTGCGCGTGACCGAAGAAGAGCTGCACGTGCCGCGACAGATCGCCGGTTTCGTGATCCCGCTCGGCGCGACGATGAACATGAACGGCACGGCGCTCTTCGAAGGGATCACCGTGCTCTTCATCGCGCAGGTGTTCGGCATGGACTTGTCGCTCGGCCAGCAGCTCATCGTGATCGTCATGTCGGTCGTGACGGCGATCGGGGTGGCCGGTGTGCCGGGCGGGTCCATTCCGTTGCTCATGATGGTCCTGGCGATGGTGGGCGTGCCCATGGAGGGGATCGCCATCGTCCTCGGCGTCGATCGCATCCTCGACATGTGCCGGACGACGGTGAACGTGACGGGAGACATGGTGACGGCGACGATCGTCGACCGGTTCGAAGGCCGGATTCCCGCTGCGCCGATTCCGGCCGCCGGGGCGAAGAGCTAAAGGATGACGCTGTCGCGCGAGGCTGCGTACGCGCTGATGACGGAATGGACGGCGAGCGAAAGCCTGCGCAAGCACATGCTCGGCGTCGAGGCGGCCGTCGCGGGCTACGCGCGGCTCTGGGGGGAGCCCGAGGAGGAGTGGGCCGTGGTCGCGCTGCTGCACGACTTCGACTACGAGCGATTCCCCGACCAGGAGAACCACCCGTATCGCGGCGTGGAGGTACTCACAGAGCAGGGCTACCCCGAGTGGGTGACGCGCGCGATCCTGTCGCACGCCGACTACTCGGGCGTGCCGCGGGAGTCGCGGCTCGAGCACACCCTGTATGCGTGCGACGAGATGTCGGGCTTCGTGACCGCGGCGGCGCTGGTGCGGCCGTCGAAGAGCGTGATGGACCTGGAGGCCTCGTCGGTGATCAAGCGGATGAAGGACAAGGCGTTCGCGCGCGCCGTCAGCCGCGACGATCTCCGGAAGGGGGCCGAAGAGATCGGCCTGCCGCTCGACGAGCACATCCGGAACGTCATCGCGTTCATGCGGGAGCGCGCCGACGTCCTGGGCCTGCGGGGGACGCTCTGACGCCGGGTTTTCCCGAACCCGGACACTTGGATTCCCGTATAAGCTAGCGCGTGCACACAACCGAGGTCATGGTCGATACTCCTGCGCCTGCCCCAGCATCCGATCCCGTGGTGCACCTCGACGGCGTCACTGTCAGTTTCGGCAAGAACCGGGCACTCAAGGGCGTGAGCGCGCAGTTTGCGCGCGGCGCCGTGGGGCTGCTCGGGCCGAACGGCGCCGGCAAGAGCACGATGCTCAAGGCGCTGCTCGGGTTCATCAAGCCGACAGAAGGCCGCATGACCGTGCTCGGCCTGGACGTGGCGAAGCATCCTCTCGAGATCCGCTCGCGGATCGGCTACATGCCCGAGAGTGATGCGCACATCCCGGGCATGAACGCGGTCTCGTTCGTCGGCTACTGCGGCCAGCTCGCGGGCCTGGGGTCGGTTGACGCGATGCAGCGCGCCCACGAGGTGCTGTACTACGTCGGGCTCGGCGAGGCGCGCTACCGCAACGTCGAGACGTACTCGACCGGCATGAAGCAGCGCATCAAGCTCGCGCAGGCGCTGGTGCACGATCCCGACCTGCTCTTTCTCGACGAGCCCACCGACGGGATGGACCCGAAGGGACGCGACGAGATGCTCGCGCTGATCCACGACCTCGGCCACAACAAGAACGTGAATCTGATCCTTTCCTCGCACCTGCTGCCCGATGTCGAGTTCACCTGCGATCACATCATCGTCATGGACAAGGGGCAGGTCGTCGCGCAGGGGCCGATCGACGAGTTGAAGGGGCCGACCGGCCGTGTCTTCGAGCTGCGCATCAAAGGGAACCTGCCGGTTTTCATCGAGCTGCTGCGGACGAACGGGCTCGAGTGTCATTCGACCGACGAGGACGTGATGCGCGTGTTCGTGCCGGCCGGGCGGGACCCGCGGGAGATCTTCCAGCTGGCGACCGGGCACGGCGCGCAGGTGCGGCACCTGCGGCCGAGCATCCCGACGCTCGAGGACGTCTTCGCCAAGGCGGTCGGGGAAGAGTAAATGCCGATTCATGACCAGAGTTACCGGCGCTACGGCGGCGTGCGGGCCGCGCTGGGGCGATCCTGGACGGTGATCGCGCAGGCCGGGATCATGACGATGATCCGCAAGCGCGCCTTCATCGGCCTGCTGCTGTTCGCGTGGCTGCCGTTCGTCGTGCGGGCCGTGCAGATCTACGTCGCGGCCAATTACGCGCAGGCCGCCCCCCTCCTCGGGGTGGACGCGAAGATGTTCCGCGACTTCCTCGAGCAGCAGGACTTCTTCGTCTTCATCATGACGATCTACGTCGGCGCGGGGCTCATCGCCAACGACCGCCGCGCCAACGCGCTGCAGATCTACCTGTCGAAGCCGCTGCTGCGCGCCGAGTACATCGCCGGCAAGGCGGCCGTGCTCTTCACGTTCCTGATGCTCGTGACCTGGCTGCCCGCGATCCTGCTGCTGTTCCTGCAGGTGATGTTCAAGGGGAGCTTCGAGTTCCTGCGGCTCAACCTCTTCCTCTTCCCGGCGATCACCGCCGCCTCGCTGCTCCAGGCGCTGCTGGCGACGTTCACGATGCTGGCGCTGTCCTCGCTGTCGAAGAGCAGCCGTTACGTCGGCATCCTGTATGCGGGCATCATCTTCTTCACGGCCGCGATCTACGGCGCGATGGTGGCGATCACCGGCGGCACGAGCCTCTCGTGGCTGTCGGTGGGCTCGAACGTGACCCAGGTGGTCGATGTCATCTTCCGGCAGGCGCCGCGCTACACCACCCCCTGGCAGGTCTCGCTCATCGTGGTCCTCGGCCTCATCGCCCTGTCGATCTCGGTGCTGGAACGCCGCGTCCGCGGCGTGGAGATCGTCACATGAGCGCGATCGCCACCCCGGTCGTCACCGCGAACCAGGTCTCGAAGTGGTACGGGCAGGTCATCGGCCTCAACGACGTGACCGTGTCGGTCCCGCCGGGGATCACAGGACTCCTCGGCCCGAATGGCGCCGGCAAGTCCACGTTCATGAAGCTGATCACCGGTCAGCTGGCGCCGAACAAGGGGACCGTCCAGGTGTTCGGCGAGCCGATCTGGCGCAATCCGCACCTGTATTTCCAGATCGGCTTCTGTCCGGAACAGGACGCCTTCTACGAGCGGATGACCGGCCTGGAGTGGGTGTCGGCCCTCGTGCGCCTGAACGGCCTGAGCGAGAAGGCCGCGGTCGAGGCCGCGACCCGGGCCCTGACCACCGTCGACCTCATGGACGCCGCCGGCAAGAAGATCGGCGCCTACAGCAAGGGCATGCGCCAGCGCGTCAAGCTCGCGCAGGCCCTCGTCCATGACCCGCAGCTGCTGATCCTCGACGAACCGCTCGCCGGGATGGACCCGCTCGCCCGGCGCAAGACCATCCGCATGATCCGCGAGTGGGCCCGCGCCGGCCGCAGCGTCATTGTCTCGAGCCACATCCTGCACGAGATCGAGTCGATGACGTCCAACATCCTGCTGATCAACAACGGCCGGATCCTGGCCGAAGGAGACGTGCACCACATCCGGGATCTCATCGACGAGCATCCGCATACCGTGTTCGTGCGCGCCGACGACCCCCGCGGGCTGGCGCGCGACTTCATCGACCGGATCGACGTGCGGAGCCTCAGGTTCGAGCCCGGCGCCGTGATCGTCGAGACCGGCAAGCCCGACGCCTTCTACACACGCGTGACCGAGCTCGCCGCCAGCGGCGAGTACGGGACGATCGAGGAGGTCACCTCGCCCGACGACAACCTCCAGGCCGTCTTCAAGTACCTGGTGAAAACATGAACGCGCCGACGGCCACTCCCGTGACGCCACCCGCGCCTGTGCGCGCGCTGCCGCCGGCGCCCGGCTTCCTCACCTCCGCGCTGCGGGTCATGGACCTGTCGGTCGGCGAGATGCTCTGGTCGCGCCGGACGGTCTTCATGCTGCTGATCGTCAGCGCGCCGGTCCTGATCGCGCTGATCCTGCGCGCGCTCGTCAGCCTCGGCGCGCCGGTGCTCCAGGGGCCCAACAACATCCGGATGACCGGGCCGGCGATCTTCGGCATGATGATCTGGATCTTCTACCTGCGCTTCACCGTGCCGGTGCTGGGCGTCTTCTACGGGACCTCGCTGATCGCCGACGAAGTCGAAGACAAGACGATCACCTATCTCTTCACACGGCCCATCGCCAAGGGGGCCGTGCTCGTCGGGAAATACCTGGCGTACCTGATCGCCACCGTCTTCGTGGTGCTGCCCTCGGTCATGCTGGTGTACCTGCTGATCGTCCCGATGCAGGGGAGTCTCGGCGGATCGTTCCTCGACCTCGTCACGGACCTGACGCTGCTGGCGCTGGGGCTGGCCGTGTACGGGGCCGTCTTCGCGTTCATCGGCGCCAAGTTCAAGCGTCCGCTGCTGATTGGCCTGGTCTTCATCTTCGGATGGGAGCAGGCCGCCCTCGTCTTCCCGGGTTATCTGAAGTACTTCACGGTGGCGTACTACCTGCAGGCGCTCGTCCCGCATGCCATGCCGAACGATACGGCCGTGAGCCTGCTCCAGAACATTTTCCGGGAGAATCCGAGCCTCGCGACCAGTCTGCTGGGCCTGGGCGTGATCTGGGCGGTCTTCCTGGCGCTGGCCGCCTGGGTCGTGGAACGGCGGGAATATGTCCTCGAGCAGTGACCGATTCAACTTCCAAGACGCCAACTTCCAACTGCCAACGGTCGATTTCCTGGCAGTCTTGTTGGAGGTTGGAGGTTGGAGATTTCCCTGTAAGTTGTCCGGATCCGCACACTTACGGAACTTTTTACCCCCGGCATCGGTATAATCCCCCCAGAGGGCCACGCGAATGACAAAGAAGACCCGTTACTTCATGGCTGGTTCGGCGGCAGTGCTCGGGGTCGGGCTCTGCACCGGGCTGATTGCCTATTACGCCGGCGGTTTCCAGCCGGTCTCGGCCGCCCCGGTCGCCAACGAACTGCGGTACGTGCCGGCCGACTCGAACGTGATCGCCTATGCCGACGTTCGGTCGATCATGGATTCCGAGCTCCGGATGAGCCTGAAGACCGCCATGCCGATGCACGGGAAAGGGCAGGAAGAATTCCGGGCCAAGACCGGCATCGACATCGAACGGGACATTGACTACATCGTGGCCGCAGCCGCCGTCACGCCCGCGGCCGGCAGCCAGCCCCTGGCGGGCGGGCTCGTGGTGGCCCGCGGCCGATTCAACGACGGGCTGCTCGAGACCTTCGCGCGCGAGCACGGCGGGCAGGTCGAAGAGTACAAGGGCAAGCGCCTGATCAACTCGCCGATCGAGGAGAACGGGCATCAGGTCACGCTGGCCTTCCTCGAACTCGGGCTGGTCGCCATTGGCACGAAGGCGACGGTCCAGCAGGCGATCGACGCGCAGCTCAGTTCGCATTCGATCACCGCGAACGCCGAGATGATGGACATCGTGTCCGACATCGCCGGCAACAACAACGCGTGGGCCGTCGGACGCTTCGACGCGATCGCGACGCAGGCCAACCTCCCGCCGGAGATTGCGAGCCGGATGCCTCCGGTCACGTGGTTCTCCGCGGCCGGTCACATCAACGGCGGGATCTCCGGCACCCTGCGTGCCGAGGCGACCGACGAGGAATCGGCCGAACTCCTCCGCCGTCAGCTCAGCGGCGCCCTCGCGTTCGGCGAGATGGTGGCCAAGCAGGACCCGAAGGCGGGCGCGCTGATCAACTCGCTCCAGCTCTCGGGCACCGGCAAGACCGTGGCGCTCTCGTTCGTGATCCCGGCCGAGCTGCTCGCGATGATCCCGCAGATGGCCGGCGAGCCCGTTCAGAAGTAACCCGTCAGAAGTAACGAGTTGGACCAGGGGAGAAGGGACCGGGCGTCCCTTCTCCCTTTTCTTTTCTGTCCCGCCCGTGTACCCTCGTCCCACCCGTGGCGGATTTCGTTTTTTTCTATGGCACGCTGATGGCCGGTTTCGACCGCCGCCGGCGGGCAGGCATTGACGCCAAGCTCACGTACCGGGGCCGCGGCGCCATTCGCGCCTCCCTGTTCGACCTTGGCATCTATCCGGCCGCCGTGCCGGCGTCTGAAGGCGTGGTCTGGGGCGAGGTCTACGAGATGGTGGACCAGGAGGCGGTGCTGGCCGCCCTCGACGACATCGAGGGCTACCGCCCGGACGATCCCGACAGGAGCCTCTACGCGCGCGACCAGGCCGATGTCACGATGCCGGACGGCAGTGTCGAGCGGGCCTGGGTGTATTTCTACAATGCGCCGCTCGGCCAGGCGCCGCGGATTGCCTCCGGCGACTATCTCGAACACACGAAGGTCAGGTGACGATGGACGCGATCGGTGCCCGGCCGGCGGCGGCACAGGCGGCGCGAGATGTCTGACAACAAGCGGGCGGTGGACCGCACGTCCATCCCCGAAGAGATCTTCGGGGAGGTGACGGTCTTCCAGCCGATGACCATCCTGGACATGAGCGAAAACGGTGCCCAGATCGAGGCGCCGTACAAGCTGCAGAACGACTCGCTGCACGAATTCCGGCTGTCGCTCGGCGAGCGGTCCGTGATCGTGAAAGGGCGCGTCGTGTACTGCCAGATCGGCGACATCCGCGACGGCACCGTGCTCTACCGGTCGGGTGTCGAGTTCGTGGAGCCGTCGGCACACGCGCTGACCGCGATTCGCGATTTCGTGGCCGTCCACAAGGCGCCCCCGCCGTCCATCATCGACGCCGAAAC
>JBBECO010000086.1:2701-11886 GCA_040881785.1 Vicinamibacterales bacterium | reverse complement strand
ACTTCGCTGAGGGTGCGGGGCGCGTCAGAACCTATAATTGGGGGATGCCAACCAGCACCTCCGTCACCACCTACGGCAACTACATCGACGGCCAGTGGAAGCCGTCCGCCTCCGGCAAGACCTTCGAGAACCGCAATCCGGCCAATACCGACGACCTGATCGGCCTCTTCCAGAGCTCGAATCGGAAGGATGTCGAGGAGGCGCTGGCGGCGGCCGCCCGCGCCTACGAGAGCTGGCGGCTCGTGCCCGCCCCCATCCGCGCCGAGATGCTCTACCGGGTCGCGCAGATCATCGCCGAGCGGAAAGAGGCGTTCTCGCGCGACATGACCCGCGAGATGGGGAAGGTCCTGAACGAAACGCGCGGTGACGTGCAGGAAGCCATCGACATGACCTTCTACATGGCCGGCGAAGGGCGGCGGATGTTCGGACAGACCGTGCCGTCCGAGCTCCGCAACAAGTTCGCCATGTCGGTCCGCCAGCCGCTGGGCGTCTGTTCCATCATCACCCCCTGGAATTTCCCGATGGCGATCCCGTCGTGGAAGATCATTCCCGCGCTGGTCTGCGGCAACACGGTCGTCTTCAAACCGGCCTCGCAGACGCCGCTGTCGGCGATGAATTTCGTGAAGGTGCTCGAGGAGGCCGGGATCCCGAAAGGGGTCGTCAACATGGTCACGGGGGACGGCGGCGACGTCGGCACCCCGCTCACGGCGAGCGAGGTGGTGCGCGTCGTGTCGTTCACCGGCTCGACGCACGTCGGCCGCATCGTGAACCAGGCCGCCGCCCCGACGTTCAAGAAGGTCCACCTCGAGATGGGGGGCAAGAACGTCATCATGATCATGGAGGACGCCGACCTCGAGCTTGCGGTGGACGGCTGTCTCTGGGGCGGCTTCGGCACGACCGGGCAGCGCTGCACGGCGGCCAGCCGCGTCGTCGTCCACGAACGGGTGCACGATCGGTTCGTCGAGGCGTTCGTCGCGCGGGCGCGCGCGCTCGTCGTGGGGGACGGACTTGATGACACCGTCCAGGTCGGACCGGCCAACAGCGAGAGCCAGCTGAAGACCGTGATGGAGTACGTCGAGATCGGGAAGAAGGAAGGGGCCACGCTTGCCTGCGGCGGGAACCGCCTCGACTCGGGCGCGCTCGGGAAGGGCTACTTCCACGAGCCGACGATCTTCACCGACGTGACGCCCACGATGCGGATCGCCCAGGAAGAGATCTTCGGCCCGGTCGTGTCGGTGCTGAAGTGCCGCTCGCTGGACGAGGCCATCGCGATCGCCAACGGGGTCGAGTACGGGCTGTCGGCGGCGATCTACACGCAGGACATCAACCGCGCGTTCGTCGCCATGCGCGACCTCTACACCGGGATCTTCTACATCAACGCCCCGACCATCGGCGCCGAGGTGCACCTGCCGTTCGGCGGGACCAAGAACACCGGCAACGGTCATCGCGAGGCCGGTGTCGCGGCGCTCGAGGTGTTCTCGGAGTGGAAGTCCTGCTATATCGACTTCAGCGGCAAGCTCCAGCGCGCGCAGATCGACGTGGAGCAGATCTAAGAACGTGCACGTAGCACATGGCACGCGGCACGTGGCTTATGCGCCCGCCTTTTTCCTCTTCTTGATCTCGTCCTTCAGTGCCGGGTTCACACGGAGGCCGGTCTTTTCGGCGGCCTTCACGGCCTTCTCGGCCTCGTCCAGGCGGCCGGTCTGCATGTAGAGGACGGCGAGATTGTTGTGCGCCTCCCCGATCTTCGCGTCGGCCGTGACGGCCGCGAGGTACGCCTGCTCGGCCTCCTGCAGCTTGCCCGCGCGGAAGTAGGCGCTGCCGAGCGACAGTGAGACGAACCCCGGTACGGCCTGGCTCACGGTCATCACGTCATTGCGATCGAGGTCCTGGAGCTGCCGCTTCCGCTCCTCGTACTGGCGCACTTGCTCGAGCAGCAGCCCCTGGCGGGCGGCGTTCTGCGGGTTTGCGGCTGCCGCCCGGGTATCGACGATCAACTGCTCGATATCCGCGAGGCGCTCCCGGATCACGCTCTGGCGTTCCTGCTTGGTGGTGGCTGCGCTGGTCGCGTCGGCCTGGAAGAGGTCACGGGACTTCTGAAGCGAGTACACGGCGGAGGCGTAGTTCCGCTGCGCGAGCTGCACGCGGCCGAGCATGTAGTGCGCCATCTCGAAGCCCGGATCGATCGCGATGGCCTGATCGAACGACCTGGCCGCCTTGTCGAGCGCCTCGTTGCGCATATGGGCGAGCCCTTCATCGTAGGGTGCTCTGGCGCGCTCCCGCGCGTTCGGCAGCTGCGCCGCGGCGGCGCCAGACACGAGCGTGGCCGCCACGAGGCCTGCCCCAAGTAACCGGCTGAACATGGTGCCTCCCGGGAAACGATGCGTCTTCAGGAGCGGAAGCTTACCGCAGTTGAAAAAAAAGCGGCAGGGCCCCGAAGGACCCTGCCGCACCGAAATTACGCCGTCCCGCCGGCCGAAGCGTCGGCGGGCCGGCGCACGAGCGAACTAGAACGTGAACTTCGCCGTGAAGCGAATCTCACGAGGAGCCTGCCACTGGTTCGCCTGTCCGAACTTCGGATCGATGTTGTTCAGGTTCGCGGCGACGACCCCCTCGTAGTCCCACCCGCCGAAGAACGTGGCGGACGAAACCGGCAGCGACGCCCGCGTCCGGGTGTTGTCCAACCGGGTCACGGCGTCCCTGTCGAACAGGTTCAGCACCGTCACTCCCAGCTGGAGGGCCCTGCCGCCGAAGCGGAAGTCCTGGAACACCGACAGGTCGGTATCCCACAGCACGTCGGTGCGGCCCATGCTGCCGCGGCCGTACGGGAAGAACGGAATCCCGCCGGTGATGTTCGCCTCTTCCGACGTCGGAAGCCCGCTGGCGATCCGCTGATTCAGACCGAACGTCGTGTTCGAGGCGAGCTGATAGATCACCTGCGCCTTGAGCTGGTGCGGACGGTCGGTGCCGAGGCGGCCGAACACGAGATTGCCGTTCCGGTCGAACTGGTTCTCGATCGCGTCGAAGAACCGGTTGACGTTCGGCGACGTGCGGCCGTTCTCGTCGGAGCTCGCCAGGCCCGAGTAGTTGCCGTAGAGGCGGCTCAGGGTGTAGCTGGCGAACAGGGCCCAGCGGTTGGCGAACCGGCGGTCGAGCGACAGCTCGAGGCCGTCGTACTCCCGCTCCGCCTTCGGGAAGCCGGGGATGGACGGATCGTTGAGCGAGAGCGTGATGCCTTCGCCGGGGTTCGCAATGTAGTACTGCGTGCCCACGAGGGGAACGTTCACGCCGACATCCTCGATCGTGCGCACGAGGTTCTTGTGGACGTAGCGCGCACCGAGCACGAAGGCGCCGAAGCTGCTCGAGTTGAACTCGCGGCTCGCGCCGAGCTGGATCTCGCGCTCTTCCATCGGCTTCAGGTCGGGCTCGACGAACTGGTCGAGGTTCTCGGCCGCGTTGTGGCGCTGATCGAATGCCTCGATCAACGTGCCGCCCGGGCAGGACGGCCGCTCGGAGATCGTGTTCGACCCCGTGCTGCAGCCGGCCGTGTTGTTCACCAGGACGTTCGGGTTGTC
Source organism: Vicinamibacterales bacterium (assembly GCA_040881785.1). Lineage (GTDB taxonomy): Bacteria > Acidobacteriota > Vicinamibacteria > Vicinamibacterales > 2-12-FULL-66-21 > JACDCA01. Next base: position 8,311 of record JBBECO010000086.1, on the reverse strand, counting down.
CCACGTGAACCAGTAGTCGACCCACTTGTCGCCGCCGAACGAGCCGCGCGGCATCTCGTACTTCATGACGTCGAAGTACTTGCCCCAGGAGCCGTAGATCTTCGTGCGGCCGTCCGAGAACGGATCGTAGGTGAAGCCGAGGCGCGGCGCGAGCTTGTCACCCCAGCCGAACTCGATCGGGTTCTCGACCCCCGCGTCGCCGAAGTTCGGCACGCGCTCGTGTTCCGCCCGAAGGCCGATGTTCAAGGTCAGGTTCGGCAGCGCGCGCCACGTGTCCTGGATGAACATCGCGTTGTTGCGCGTCGAGGCCTCGCCCAGCGTCGAGATGTTCAGCAGGCGGAAGATGCCATACGTGCCGGTGTAGCTGTTGCCGTCCAGCGCGGAGTGCGAGAAGCCGCCGTAGTGAATGATGCGGTCGGCGTTGTAGCCGGACTGCACGTCGTTGCTGATCGCTTCGCTCTGGAAGCCGGCTTTGATCTGGTGCTCGCCGCCGGCCTGCACGTAGTACGTCGCGTCCACGCCGATGTAGTCACGGATGTACTTGTCGAACGCCGTCGCGTTGCCGATCAGCACGTCCGACGAGTAGCCGCGCGTGTTCGGGAACTGCGCCGGGATCGAGGCGATCGATGCCGCCGAGCTGGCCGTACTGATCTGGCTGATAACGCCGGGGAACTCGACGCCGGTGCTCTCCTCGTCGGTGAGGAACCGGCCCGCACGGCCCGAGATCGCCAGGTGCGAGCTCGGCAGGTAGTCGACCTGGCCCGAGACGGTCCGCCGCTCACCCTTCGTGCCGCGGAGGTACTTGTCCGGAGTCGTCAGCGAGGTCTGCCCCGTGACGCCCGGAAGCGAACGCTTCGTCTCGAACGGCGAGAAGTTGGCGCCGACGCGGTAGAGCACCTTCGACCCGGCGTTGCCGGTGATGTTCGCGGCGCCGTAGTGAACGCGGAAGTCCTGCTCGAACGTGTTGGTCTCGCCGTTCGTGAACGTGACCGTCCGCTTCGTGTCGACGATCCCCGGCTGATAGGACCCGAAGAACCACAGGCGGTCGCGCATGATCGGACCGCCGAGCGAGAAGCCCGGGTCCATGCGTGTCTCATCGTCTTTCCGCGGGTCGACGTACTCGAACCCCGCCGCCGCGCTGCTGTCGATCAGGACGGGCCGTGCGTCGCCGCCCATCTTGCGCTGCTGGAAGTCGGAGAGAATCGTGCCGTGGAAGTTGTTCGTGCCGCTGCGGGTGATCGCGTTGATGACGCCGCCCGTCGAGCCGCCGAACTCCGCCGCGTAGCCGGCCGACTTCACCTGGATCTCTTCCATGAACTCGGCGCGCATCGGCACGGCGTTGGTGCCCACCTGCGGGCTGGTCGTGTCGATCCCGTCGATGATGAAGCGGTTCTCGGCTCCGGACGAGCCGTCGATCGAGATGCCGCCCGCCTGTGACTCCGGCGACGCGCCGGCCGCCTGCGCGACGACATCGGTGAAGTCGCGGCCGCGCGGGATGAACTCGATCCGCTCACGCGAGATGCTCGTCGCGGTCTGCGGAGACGTGAGATCGATCGGCGGCGTCACGCCGCTCACTTCGATCGTTTCGGTGATGCCCGCGACCGCCAGCGTGAACTCCGCGTTCGCCGTCGTGCCCACGGTGAGATCGACGGTAAGGGTCCCCGGCGCAAAACCGCTGAGCGTGGCGCGCACCGTATAGCGGCCGGAGGGCAGGCGCGGAAAACGGTACCGCCCCGCCTCATTGGCGACGGTCGCGATGGTGCCGATCGGACCAGTCACTTCCACGGTGGCCCCGGGCAGCACCGCACCGCCGGAGTCTTTCACGACCCCTTCGATGGAGCCTGTCGTTTCCTGCGCCAGGACCGGCACAACGGCCAGCATCAGCGCCAGGACCATACCAAACACACGCTTATACATTAGCTACCTCCGACATTCGCGTCACCCGAACGAGCGGACGCGTTGGATTAGGACTGCCGCACCATTCGGGATTCGAGCTTCGATGTGATGGGCACCATTGAATAGGCACACGCCGTGCCATCGAATCCACCGTGCCACGCGATCAATCGATGGAATATGAGGCCGAATTCACGATATTTCGAGCTCAGCACGGTTCGATGTCGTCCCGCCGATCCAAAGCATTGAATGCAATTCATTGGATTCGTTCCACGGTGGCCGACGCTCGTCCGCCAACCGTTGAGTATCATTAGGAGGTTATGGACCTCCGCGACGTCGTCATCGTGAGCGGTGCGCGCACACCGATCGGCCGGTACGGCGGAGCGTTCCGCAACGTCCATCCGGCGGAGCTCGGCGCGGTGGCCTCGCGCGCGGCTCTCGAGCGCGGACGTGTGCCGGCGGACCTCATCGACGAAGTGCTGATGGGCCACGGCCGCCAGGCCGGCTCCGGCCCCAATCCCGCCCGCCAGGTCGGCCGGCGGACGGGCCTGCCCGATACCGTCCCGGCGCAGACGATCAACAAGGCCTGCGCCTCGGGCATGCAGGCAGTGGCCGGCGCCGCGCAGTCGATCGTGCTCGGCGAGTCGGAGGTCGTGCTCGCGGGCGGGATCGAGTCGATGAGCCGCATGCCGTACCTGATCGACTCGGAGGATGCGCGCTGGGGCCACAAGATGGGGAACTTCACGCTCGTGGACGCGATGTACCGCGACGGGTTCACCTGCTCGCTGAGCGGCATGGTCATGGGAGACACGGTGGAGCTGCTGGCGCGGGAGTACGGGATCTCGCGTGAGGCGTCAGAGGCCTACGCGCTCGACACGCAGCGCCGTGCCGGCGCGGCGATCGCCTCGGGGCGCTTCCGCGACGAAATTGCGCCGGTCACCGTGACGGATCCCAAGGGACGCCCGGTAACGGTCGACACCGATGAGCATGCGCGTCCCGAGACGACGATGGAGTCGCTGCGCAAGCTCCCTCCCGTCTTCGCGGGCGCCGACGGCCGGCCCGGCACCGTCACGGCGGGTACTTCGTCGGGGATCACGGATGGCGGGGCTGCCCTCGTGCTGATGAGCGCGGCGCGCGCCCGTGACATGGCGTTGAAGCCCCTGGCCAGGATCACCGGCTGGGCGTCGGCTGGTGTGGATCCACGGCGGATGGGCATCGGACCGGTGCCTGCTCTCCGCAAGCTGTTTCAGCGAACCGGATTGACGATGAAGGATTTCGACCTGGTCGAGTTGAACGAGGCGTTCGCGGCGCAGGTGCTGGCCGTCCTCAAGGACGAGCCGATCGACGCGGACCGCCTGAATGTGAACGGCGGCGCAATTGCACTGGGTCACCCGATCGGCGCCACCGGCGCGCGCATCATCGTCACGCTGCTCCATGAGATGCAGAAGCGCAACGCTCTCCGCGGCCTCGCAACCTTGTGCGTCAGTGGCGGCATGGGTATGGCGATGGCCTTCGAAAAATGCGAATAGCGCACTGATAAATGCAGACAGAGACTCGTAGGATGCAATGAGGATTGCGGTAATTGCCGGCGATGGCATCGGCAAAGAGGTCACGGTCGAGGCTGTCAAGGTGCTCCACGCCGTCGAGCAGACGTTCGGACGCCGCTTCGAGCTCGAGCATCTGCCGTGGAGCGCGGACCACTATCTGAAGACCGGCGAGACGCTGCCGGCCAACGGCTACGACCTCCTGCGGCAGTTCGACGCCGTACTTATCGGCGCGCTGGGCGATGCGCGCGTGCCCGACAACCGGCACGCGCGGGACATCCTCCTCGGCACCCGGTTCGAGCTGGACCTCTACGTCAACTATCGGCCGATCAGGCTGCTCGACGAGCGGCTCTGTCCGCTCAAGGGACGCGGTCCGGCCGACGTGAACTTCGTGGTCTTTCGCGAGAACACCGAAGGGGTCTACGTCGGCATCGGCGGGCGCTTCAAGGCGAACACGGTGGACGAGGTCGCGATCCAGGAAGAGATCAACACCTACAAGGGAGTGCACCGGATCATCCGATACGCCTTCGAGCACGCGCAGGCGCACGGGCTGACGAAGGTGTGCATGGCGGATAAGAGCAACGCCATGACCCAGGGGCATGCGCTCTGGCAGCGTGTGTTCACGGAGGTCGCGGCGCAGTATCCCGGCATCACGGCCACGCACTACTACATCGACGCGCTCGCGATGTACATGGTGCTCGATCCAGGGCAGTTCGAGGTCATCGTGACCAACAACCTGTTCGGCGACATCATCACGGACCTGGGCGCCACCTTCCAGGGCGGCCTCGGGATGGCGGCCTCGGGGAACATCCATCCGGGCAGGACGTCGATGTTCGAGCCGGTCCATGGCTCCGCGCCGCGGTTCGCGGGAAAGAACATCGCGAACCCGATCGGCGCGATCGCCTCGACGGCGCTCCTGCTCGAGACGCTGGGTGCGACGCAGGAAGCCGCGGCGATCGACGCCGCGATCCTGAAGGCGGTGAAGGAGAACCAGGTCACGACGGACATCGGCGGCTCTCTGGGAACGCGGGAGGCGGGGGAGTTTATTGCGCGGGCGATCGGGTGAGACGGAGGACTCATGAATAAAGACATCTTCATACTCGGGGGCGCGCGGACGCCCATGGCGGAATATGCGGGCAAGCTGAAAGACATCCCGGCGCTCGAGCTCGGCGCGATCGCGTCGCGCGCGGCGCTCGAACGCACCGGCGTAAAGCCCGAGGCGGTCGATCACGTCGTGTTCGGAAACGTGCTGCAGACCAGCTCCGACGCGGTCTACGGCGCGCGGCATGTGGGCCTCAAGGCCGGCCTGCCCGTGGAGGTGCCGGCGCTCACCGTCAACCGGCTGTGCGGATCCGGCATCCAGGCCGCGGTCAGCGGCGGCCACCTGATCCTCCTCGGCGAAGCCGACATCGTGCTCACGGGGGGCATGGAGAGCATGAGCCAGGCGCCGCACGTGATTCGCGGGCTGCGCAGCGGCCTGCGGCTCGGGCAGGGGCAACTGGAAGACACGCTCTGGTCGGCGCTCCTCGACACGCACTGCGGCTGCACGATGGCCGTCACCGCCGAAAACTGCGCCACCAAGTACGGTATCAGCCGCCAGGCACAGGACGAGTACGCGATCCGCAGCCAGCAGCTGGCCGGCAAGGCCTGGGCGGAAGGCCGGCTGAAAGAGGAAGTCGTCCCCGTGGAGCTCAAGACGCGCAAGGGCGTCGAGCTGTTCGCGCAGGACGACCACATGCGCCCCGACACCACCATGGAGGGCCTGGCGAAGCTGCCGGCCGCGTTCAGCAAGAACGGCTGCGTGACGGCAGGGAATGCCTCGGGCATCGTGGACGGCGGCGCCGCGCTGCTGCTCGCGTCCGAGGCCGGCCTGAAGACGCACGGTCTGACGCCGCTCGCGCGGCTCACACACTGGGCCTACGTCGGCGTCGAGCCCACGCTGATGGGCATGGGGCCGGCCCCTGCGACCCGCCTCGTGCTCGAGAAGGCGAAGCTCTCGCTGAGCGACATCGATCTCGTTGAAGTCAACGAGGCGTTTGCCGCGCAGTATCTCGCCGTCGAGAAGGAGCTGGGCCTCGACCGCGACACGGTCAACGTCAACGGCGGCGCGATTGCGCTCGGCCATCCGCTCGGGATGACCGGCACGCGCCTCCTGCTGTCGCTGACGATGGAA
>JBBECO010000086.1:0-2601 GCA_040881785.1 Vicinamibacterales bacterium | reverse complement strand
CGGCCATCCGCTCGGGATGACCGGCACGCGCCTCCTGCTGTCGCTGACGATGGAATTGCGGCGCCGGGGCCTCAAGCGGGGCCTCGCAACGGCCTGTATCGGCGGCGGGCAGGGCATCGCCGCCATTGTGGAGACGGTCTAATGGCAATCAAGACAGTTGGTGTGCTGGGCTGCGGCCTCATGGGGTCGGGCATCGCGCAGGTGTGCGCGGCATCGGGGTACCGGACGATCGTCCGCGAAGTCGAGCAGGGCCTGCTCGACAAGGGGCTCGGGCGGACGAAGAAGTTTCTGAACGACGGCGTGGAGAAAGGGAAGGTCACCGCCGAGGCGCGCGACACGACGCTCGCGAATCTGTCGGGGACCACCTCGTTCGAGGATCTGAAGGACTGCGACCTCATCATCGAAGTCATCATCGAGAACCTCGAGGAGAAGGCGAAGGCCTTCGCCGCGCTCGAGGCCGTGGTGGGGCAGCACACGATCTTCTGCTCGAACACCTCCTCGCTCTGCATCACGGAGCTGGCGGCCAGGACGACGCGTCCGGACCGGTTCGCTGGATTGCATTTCTTCAATCCCGTCCCGCTCATGAAGCTCGTCGAAGTCATCCGCGGTCTCACCACCAGCGACGAGACCTATCAGACGGTCTTCGCGTTCGCGCAGTCGCTCGGCAAGGAGCCGATTACCGCTCCCGACACGCCCGGCTTCATCGTCAATCGTCTGCTGGTGCCCTATCTGCTCGATGCGATCCGCGCCCACGAGCACGGCCTGGGGACGGTGGAAGACATCGACAAGGGGATGAAGCTCGGCACGGGCTACCCGATGGGCCCGTTCACGCTCCTCGACTACGTCGGCCTCGACACGACGTACTACATCGCCAACATCATGTTCGAGGAGTACCGCGAACCCGCGTACGCGCCGCCGCCGCTGCTCAAGCGGATGGTGCTGGCCGGGCGGCTCGGACGCAAGTCGGGCCAGGGCTTCTACAAGTACTGACGCTCGCAATGCTGAATGCTGAATGTTGAATGCTGAAGTAAGGGGTGCAATGGTGAATGCTGCAAGGCTGTCCAGTTGTTGACGTGTAGCGCAGCCCTTCATGGGCTGCCTCACCGGGCCGCCGAAAGCGGCACGATAGAATAGGAGCATGCAGGACATCATCCGTCAGCTGCTTGCGGGCATCGGTGAAGAGCCGTCGCGCGAAGGCCTGCTCAATACGCCCAAGCGTGTCGAGAACACCCTCCGCTTCCTGACGAGCGGCTATCAGGCCGACGTGGACGAAGTGGTGAACAACGCGCTGTTCACGGTGGATTACAACGAGATGGTGATCGTGAAGGACATCGACTTCTACAGTCTGTGCGAGCACCACCTGCTGCCGTTCTTCGGCAAGTGCCACGTCGCCTATATCCCGAAGGGCCGCGTGCTCGGTCTCAGCAAGATCCCCCGCATCGTCGAGATCTTCTCGCGCCGCCTGCAGGTGCAGGAGCGGCTGACCAACCAGATCGCCGAGACGATCCTCGAGAAGGTCAAGCCGCTCGGCGTCGGGGTCGTGGTGGAGGCCGCGCACCTGTGCATGTCGATGCGCGGGATCCAGAAGCAGAATTCCGTCGCCGTCACCAGCTCGATGCTGGGGTCGTTCCGCAGCGACGCACGCACGCGGTCCGAGTTCCTCTCGCTGATCAAGGGCCGCGTCTCATGAAGGCGGCCACGGTTCAACACGGGCCACGGCTTGCCCGCCGAAGCCTTGGCGAAGGCGGGTTCAACACGGTTCAACACGGTCTGAGACGGTTGCTGGTGTTCACGTTCGCCGTCCTGCTGCTCCTCCCGCCCGACGCCGCTGCGCAGCGCCGCACCACCAGGAAGCCTGCGCCCGCGGCGCCGAAGACCGAGCCGGCGAAGGTCCAGTGCCGCGAGTCGCTGGGCGCCGGCGTGCGGACCAAGGCCGCCTATTGTTTCGTGCTCGCCGGACGCGATCCCGCCGAGGGCGTCGTCGTCACGATCCCGTCGCACGCCGGAGCCGCCACGCTTACCTTCGACCTCCACAATCGGCACACGTACTCCGAAGAGGACGTGAAGGCCGGTCGCGGCTACGCCGGCTATACCGCGGTCATCGGCGTGCTGACGATGAAGGGGGAATTGCTCGGCCGCGGCGCGGTGCGCAGCGAGTTCCGCACGGTGGCGGATCTCTTCGAGCGCATCGGCGGCGGCGCGGGCCCCGGTGGGGTGAAGGCGGTCGCGCCGATCGGCCGGGAGACCGTCCGGATCACGATTCCGGCGGGAGTGACGCAGGTCAGTCTGCTCGGCGAAGTGCTCGATGCGCTGACCGCCATCGGCCGCGAGTCGGCGACGCCCGGCCGTCCTGTGGCCGTCGTCAGCAACGTCAGGGTGGAGTACCGGCCGGGGAGGTAGGACCTCATGGGAAATGGAAAATGGAAAATGGAAAATGGTAAAGCCCCCCGAGTCCGGAATTTTGCCATCTCCCATTTCCCATTTCCCATTTAGTGTCTCCCCGTCGTCCAGTCGTGGCGGGCGACGATCATCTTCATTTCCAGCAACTCGATGAGCGACCGGCAGCGCGCCAGCAGGCCGTCGCGCTCGAGGAGCGCCTGC
>JBBECO010000085.1:2146-5422 GCA_040881785.1 Vicinamibacterales bacterium | reverse complement strand
ACAAAAGAGTTCAGTCCGACTCCGGCCGGTAGCTTCCCAAGGTTGCTCTCAGGCGGAAGAAGACAGCCTGCCACCTGTCTCAGCCTTCGCGCAACAGCTCCGCAGGACTGATGGACGCCGCGCGGCGCGCGGGCAGATAGCAGGCGAGCAGCGACACCGCGGTGGCGAGGCCGATGCCGGCGACGAACGTCAGCGGATCGAACGGGGCGACACCGTGCAGAAGGTGCCGCAGGGTCCGTGCGGACACGAACGCGCCCGCCGTACCGATCACGACCCCGGCGAGCACGAGCATGCCTCCGCTGCGCATCAGCAGACCGACGGCCCCGGTTTCACTGGATCCGAGCGCCAGCCGGATCGCCAGCTCGCGCCGCCGATCGAGCACGCTCTGCGCCATGGCCCCCCAGAGCGCGACGGCCGCGAGCACGAGCGCGAGCGCGGCAAAGACGGCTGCGAGCTCCAGGCGCAGCCGCCGCTCGGCCATGGATCCGGCCACCACCTCCTCGAGCGACTGCGCCGGGAACAGCGGCAGCGACGGCTCGAGCCGCTGGAGCGTCTGCCGGACGGCCGGCGCCACGGCCAGCGGCTCACCGGTCGTCCGGACGACGAGATAGGCCTGGCTCGGCGCGAGCCGCTCCCACCCGGTGAAGATTGCGGCCGGAGCCTCGCGGTCCAGGCCACCGTACTTCACGTCGCGGATGACGCCCACGATCAGCGGCTTCACGGGTCCGTTGGGCGTCGGGATCGTGGCGGGCCAATAATCGCCGACAGGATCGCGCTCGAAGAACAGCTGCCGCGCCGCCTCCTCGGTGATGACCACCGCCGGCACGCTCTCGGCGCGATCGCGGTCCTCGAGGAAGCGGCCGCGCACGAGCGTCGCCCCTATCGCTTCGAGATAACCTGGCGTCACCGCCGCCAGGGCCAGGGCAAACGTCTCGTCGCGATCGTTCCTCACGACGCGGATCGTCATCATCAGCTGCGCGCCCCTCGGCGGCAGGTCGCTGCCGACACCTGCCGCCACGACGCCCGGCAGCGCGCGCACGTCCGACACCAGGCGTTCCACGAAGGGCGCGCGCTCCCGGACGTTGAAGCGGGTCGTCTCTGACAGTATCAAACGCGTCGCCATGCCGTTCCGCAGCTCGAAGCCGCGCTCCGACGCCACGATCCTCATCACCGTTCGCGTCAACAGCCCGGCGGACACGAGCAGCACGATGGTCAGCGCGATCTGCGCCACGACGAGGGTGCCCCGGAGCGCACGGCCCTGCCCGCCAGCCCGCCCGGGCGTCTGCTTCAGCGCGGCGCCCGATTCACTGCGCAGCGCGCGCACGGCCGGCGCCGCGCCGCTCCCGAGCGCCACGATGGCCGCGAGCAGGAGGCTGCCCGCGATCACCGGGCCGTCGAGTCGTGCGCTCTGGAGGTTCGCCATGGCGTCGGCGCCGAAGAACGTGAAGCCGCGAATCACGAGGTGCGCAAACCACAGCCCGAGCGCCCATCCGCACAGCGCGATCGCGGCGCTCTCGGCGAGCGAGGCCCGCACCAGGTGCGCGGTGCCGCCGCCGAGCGCCCGGCGGACGGCGAACTCGCGGGCGCGGGACGACGCGCGCGCGACGAGCAGCCCCGACACGTTGGCGCCGGCGATCAGGAGGACCAGGAGCGCTCCCGCAACGAAGGGCGCCACCGCGGCTCGCGCGCCAGATCCCCCATCGATGGAGATTAGACACCGGGAGGCGCCGATTGGGGTCGGGCCAGGAACGGATCGATGATCCGGACGCCCGCGTTGGCGAAGTCGGTGCGGTTCCGCGTGACCAGCGTCAGGTCGTAGGCAAGGGCCGTCGCGGCCACGAGGCTGTTTTTGATCGGCATCGCCTTTCCAGACGCGCGCAGCTTCGCGAGTAATTGGGCCCAGCGCTGACCGGTGTCGGCGTCCCAGGGCAGGCACCGCACGCGGGCCACACCGCGCTCGAACCACTGCTCCAGCCGTGTCCGGCGGGCGCTGCGCGGCAGGAGCAAGATGCCGTAGCGGATCTCGCCGAGGATGAACGGATCGACCGCCAGGTCCCGCTCATGCTGCCGCAGCCACTGCACGACCGGCAGATGGGGAACCGGCTTGGTGGGCTCGCTGAGGACGTTCGCGTCGACGAGGTACTTCACAGGGTGTCGGTGGATTCCGACTCGATCGGCACGAAGTAGCCCTTCGCGGGGCAGGCCAGCAGCCAGTCCACGATGCCGTCGTTGTCCGGCGGGCGCCGGACAATCCGATACTCACCGGGCGCCATCCGTTCGACGTCGAACTCCTGGCCCGCCTCGATCCTGTCCAGCTCGCGCAGGGCGGCCGGCAGCACGATCTGACCCTTCGAGGACACTGTGGTCTTCACGAAGGTAAGATAGTGTCTTACCGGCGGTCTGTCAAGGAAGCCGTGCTGGGTGCTCGGCGTCAGTTCTTCGCGGATACTGTCCGGCATGACGCACCCACCCGTGTCCCGCCGCGGCTTCCTCGTCGCCGGATCGTCCGTTCTCGCGTACGCCGCGCTCGGCGGAGCGGTCCCTCAGGACCCGCCGCGCACGCGTCTCGTACTGCTCGGCACCGCCGGCGGCCCGACGCCGAAGGCCAGGAGCGCCGCACCGGCCCAGGCCATCGTCGCCGGCGATCGCATCTATCTCGTGGACTGCGGAGACGGGGTGGCGCGGCAGCTCGCGCTGGCGAAGCTGCCGGTCCGGAACCTGCGGGCGGTGTTTCTCACGCACCAGCATTCCGACCACAACGCCGGATACGGACCGCTCTTTCTGCTCGGATGGACAGCCGGTCTCAGCACGCCGGTGGACACCTACGGTCCGCCGCCGCTGACCGACATGACCGGGACGCTGCTCGAGGCCTATCGCTATGACATCGAGCTGCGCATGGCTGACGAAGGGCGCCCGCCTCTCGCCCCCCTCGTCCGCCCGCACGAGATCACGGCCGGCGGTGAGATCTTCAAAGACGACCGCGTGCGCGTCACCGCCGCGCTCAACGATCACCCGCCCATCCGGCACTCGTTCGCGTATCGCTTCGACACGGGTGACCGGTCGATCGTGATCTCCGGCGACACGCGGTATTCCGAGAACGTCGTGGCGCTCGCGCGCGGCGCCGATATCCTCGTCCACGAGGTCGTGTCACGCGACTACTGGGAGCGGCCCGGTGCGCCGCAGCCGGCCTCCGTCGTCCGCCACATCCTGGCGAGCCACACCGACGCGCCCGATGTCGGCCGCGTGGCCGCCGCCGCGGGCGTGGGCACGCTGGTG
>JBBECO010000085.1:0-2046 GCA_040881785.1 Vicinamibacterales bacterium | reverse complement strand
CCGCGTTCGACGAGCTGCTTGCGAAGGCCGGGCGGCAGCGATGCGCGCTTCGCGAGCCCCGGAGGCAGACCTTCCGTACGATAGTCCCGGATCACAAGGACGTGGCGATCGCGGTCGAACGCCGGGTCGTCCTTGTCGGCTTTCTTCGCAGCCTTCGAGGCGGCCTTCTGGCCCTTCTGCTCCGGCTTGCTGGGCTTGGCGGACTGACCGCGGCCACGTCCCTGACCCTCCCAGTCCAGCCCGGCCGCCGATGGAGCGGCCAGGGCGACCGCGGCCAGTAAGACAGCGGCGAACGATGCAGTTTTCTTCATTGCGGACCTCATGTACACAGGCTGGCGCGCCTGACATCGAGGTGTACGCAAGTGCCGAGCCGTCCGGCCCGGCGCGCGTCGAACGGTCGTCGTCGGCCGGGACCTGTGGAGATCTGACGGCCTACAGGCTGCGCAGAAACGCGAGCAGCGCCTTCTTCTCCTCCGCCGAAATGAAGAGGCCGAAGCGGTGTCCGGGGATTGCGCGGCGCGGTTCGGCCAGGCCCCTGGCCCCGCCGACGAGATGGGTCGGCTCCAGGCGTCCGCGATCGAACATCTCCTCGAGGCTGCCGACCGACGCGTCGTGGAGCAGCCGGGGCCGCCGCCAGACGCCGCGCAGACTCGGGATCTTGTAGAAGCCGGTCCCCTTCCGCGTCTGCAACGCCAGCGCGGGATCCGTCTCCACCGTGCGCGGCTCGATCCACGCCGCATCCGGATGGTCCGCCGGCGGCTCGAAACCGGCGGCGAGCGTGAGCTTGCCGCTCGTGTAATTCGGCGGCGCGTGACACCGGATGCAGCCTTCCTCCTCGAACAGCTCGCGTCCGGCCGCGACCAGGGCGGGCGGCTGAGGATCCGGATTCTTCGGGGGCTCGAGCGACAGCAGGTACACCCCGATGGCGTAGAGGACTTCGTCGGCCGAACGCACGCGCATGCGCCTCTGCTCGTCGGTGAGGATGCGGTACGGCCCGAAGTCCATCGTGTCGGCTCCGGTCACGAGCGCGACGTACCGGGCGACGTCTTCCGGCCCGCGCAGCCGGTGCGTGCCGGTCGCGTCTATGTACCGGTAGTAGCGCAGCAGCGTCAGATCCGGAATCTTCGGCGCCGCGTAGGGGCTCGCGTGGGCCCGCGGGAACAGCCCGAAGCCCGCCGTGGCGCCCGTCATCGTCGCCCGCAGCTCGGCGGGGGGCGCGGTGCGAAGCCGTTCCACCCGCGGATCGGGCGCCCACGGCACCGTGAACTGACGCCAGATGGCCATCGGAGGGGGCTCGCCGAGATAGAACGCTTGTATGGCGGCGGTGGCCAGCGACGCAGGCAGGGGTCCGAGGGCACCCGGCGCAAACGCGGGCGAGTCGGGCGGTGGTGGACCGGCAGGCCCGGGCACGTCGAGCGTCCCGTCCGGGCGGACCTGGAAGTGACAGTTGATGCAGGCCCCCGCCGAGAGCTGCACGCCGGCCTTCGTCACAACCCACCGCAGGCCGACCACGCTCCCGTCGGGCAACGTCGGCAACCCCTGCAGGCCGCCAGGGCCGCGCACCCGGTCGAGGATCGCGGGATTCGACGTGCGCCCCTCGATCGCGTCGAGCTCGAGAAACGCACGCTCACCGGCGGCGATCCAGTCGGCCTGTGTGCGCATCGCAGCGGCGTCCACCAGGGGCCGGGGTTGTTCCTTCCGAAGCCGATCCCAGTAACCCGCCGGCTCGCGATCGAGTTGATAGACGGGGTAGGTCTGAAGGTTGTCGGCCGGCACGCTGTAGTAATCCGCCGCGGAGTAGTGGCCCGGCCGCACCTTCAGCGCGGCGATGGGCGTCGCCCAGTCTTTCAGCGCCTCGTCATCCCAGATCCGCGGAACGTCGCTCTGCACACGACCCACGATGGTCAGGGCATGCAGGCACGCCAGGACGCAGATGATGTGCCGGATCACGAGACCTCCCCTGGATACCTGTGGCCCGTCATGCGGCACAGGTTGCCGGATTGTATCGCCTCCTTGTCTCACCGAGGGGCTTCGCCCCTCGGACTC
>JBBECO010000084.1:0-5460 GCA_040881785.1 Vicinamibacterales bacterium | reverse complement strand
TTATGGGCTGCCTCTACTTCTGCTCTTCGATGATCTGCTTCAGCTCGGGCGTCATCTCCGGGATCGGCACGCGCTGCAGTTCCATCCCGCCGTCTCCCGTCTTGCGGACGGTGATGTTGACCGTCGCATACTCCGCCGCCTTGTCCGGGTAATCCTCGCGGAAGTGGCCGCCGCGGCTTTCCTTCCGCTCGATCGCGCACCGGGTGATCGCCTCAGAAATCGTCAGCAGGTGTCCGAGATCCAGTGCCGTGTGCCACCCCGGGTTGTACTCGCGGTGGCCGTGCACGGCGGCCGAGGCCGCACGGTGGTTCAGTGTCTCGAGCACCGTCAGGGCCTCGCGCATTTCGTCCTCGAGCCGGACGATGCCGACGAGCCGCTGCATGGTGTCCTGGAGGTCGTGCTGGATCGCATACGGGTTTTCCGTGCGGCCGGGCTCGAACGGCTCGAGCGCCCTGGCCGCGGCGGCATCCGCGGCGGCCCCGTCAACCGTCACGCGCGGGTTCTCGCGCGCGAACGTCGCGGCGTATTCCCCCGCCCGCTTCCCGAAGACCAGCAGGTCGGAGAGCGAGTTGCCGCCGAGCCGATTCGCGCCATTGATCCCCGCCGCGCACTCGCCGGCGGCGAAGAGACCCGGCACGCTCGACATCTGCGTCTCGGCATCCACCCGCACCCCCCCCATCACGTAGTGCGTCGTCGGGCCGACCTCCATGGGCTCTTTCGTGATGTCGATGCCGGCCAGCTCCTTGAACTGGTGGTACATGCTCGGGAGCTTCCGCTTGATGTGCGCCTCGGCGTTCGGCAGCCGCTTCTTGATCCAGGCGATGTCGAGAAACACGCCGCCGTGCGGACTGCCGCGCCCCGCCTTCACCTCACGGTTGATGCAGCGCGCGACGTGATCGCGGGTGAGCAGTTCCGGTGGACGCCGCGCCGACTTGTCCCCCTGGGTGTACCGCCAGCCTTCTTCCTCGTTGTCGGCTGTCTGAGTGCGATAGGTGTCCGGAATGTCGTCGAACATGAAGCGGCGCCCCTCGCTGTTGAGGAGGATGCCTCCCTCGCCACGCACGCCTTCGGTGACGAGCAGGCCCTGCACGCTCGGCGGCCAGATCATGCCGGTCGGATGGAACTGAATGAACTCCATGTCGATCAGTTCCGCGCCGGCGTGGTACGCGAGCGAGTGGCCATCGCCAGTGCCCTCCCAGCTGTTGCTGGTGATCCGGAAGGCGCGCCCGAGGCCGCCGGTCGCGAGCACGACCGCGGCCGCCCGAAACAGTTTGAATCGTCCGCGCTCGCGCTCGTATCCGATGACCCCGGCCGCGCGGCCGTCCGTCGTGAGGACCGCGACGACCGTGAACTCCATATGGACGTCGATGCCGCGATGGATCCCGTGATCCTGGAGGGTGCGGATCATCTCGAGGCCGGTGCGGTCGCCGACGTGCGCCAGCCGCGGATAGCGGTGACCGCCGAAGTTGCGCTGCAGGATGCGGCCGTCGGCCGTGCGATCGAAGACCGCGCCCCAGGCCTCGAGCTCGCGGACCCGATCGGGCGCCTCCTTCGCGTGCAGCTCGGCCATCCTCCAGTTGTTGACGTACTGGCCGCCGCGCATCGTGTCGGCGAAGTGCACCTTCCAGCTGTCGCGGTCGTCCACGTTGGCCAGCGCCGCCGCAATCCCCCCTTCGGCCATGACCGTGTGGGCCTTGCCGAGGAGCGATTTGCAGAGGAGTCCGACCTTCACGCCACCGGCCGAGGCCTCAATGGCGGCGCGGAGCCCGGCGCCGCCGGCGCCGACAACCAGAACGTCGTAATCGTGAGTCTCGTACGCCATTCGGAAGGTGATGATGACAGGGGCGATTCGCGAACCGCCCCTACAGGATTCTCACGTCGCGCCAGATCCCCATCGACAGGAGGCGGACGTAAACGTCGGAAAACGCGACCGAGAAGAGGCTGAGCCAGGCAAACAGGTTGTGCCTGCGGTTCAAGGCGCTCGTGCACGCGTAGCCTGTCGAGCAGATCGACGATTTCGAGATCTCGTCGCGCCCGCCGCCCACCAGATGCCGCAGCGCGTGACACCCGAAGGTGTAGCCGCCGAGAAACACGACGTTGACGGCCAGCAGGAGCGACCCGAGACCGACGCCGAAGGTCTCGCCTCCAGCGCCATCGTCGAACCAGACGGCCGTCCACACGTCGTAGGTGAGAATCACGATGAAGACGAGCGCGAGGTAGAGGAAGTAGCGGTGCACGTTCTGGAGGACCAGCGGGAACCATCGCTCCCCCAGATACCTTTTCCGAGGCTCGCCCACCGTGCACGAGAGCGGGTCGGCCCAGAACGCCTTGTAGTAGGCGCCGCGATAGTAGTAGCAGGTGAAGCGGAAGCCGCCCGGCGCCCAGAGGATCAGCAGCGCGGCTGAGAACGGGAGGGCGCCCGGCCACCAGCCCGGCTTCGGGCCGAACCACGCGTGCGCGCCCTCACCGAAGAGCAGCGGCGAATAAAAAGGGGAGAGGTAGGGCCCCCACTCGTAGTGATCCCCCTGGAACGCGGCCCACGTGGCATACACGACGAACGCCGAGAGCGCGAGGAAGGTGACGAGCGGCTGCACCCACCACTGGTCGCGACGATTGGTCTGTCCGAAGCGGCGTTCTACCAGCGGCCAGGCGGCCTGAGCCATCGACTCTCTCCTGCTCGGGGCAACCGTTCGAGTGGGGAGAACCATATCGGGGCACGCGGAGGATTGCAAGGGGGCCGCGGCGCCCTGCCGTCCGCTACTTGTAGCGGTGGCCGCGCTTGACGACGATGTCGATGCGCTGGAGGAGGGCGATGTGCCGAAGCACGTCTCCCTTGACCGCGATGATGTCCGCGTACTTGCCGGGCGTGACGGTGCCGACGTCCGTGTCGGCCTTCATCGCCACCGACGGCCAGTAGGTCGCCCCGCGGATCGCCTGCATGGGCGAGACACCGAGGATGTTGACCCAGGCGTCCAGCTCGCGCCAGGTGGAGCTGCTGTGGAACTTCATCGGAATCCCGCTGTCGGTGCCGACGAGCATCACGACGCCCGCGTCCGACAGTTGCTTGAACTTCCGCGCAAGCGTCGGGCGGCGGATGGGCGTCAGTTGAAAGTACGGCAGCCGGTCCGGGTTGGCGATAGAGGCGCGGATGTCGGCGATGATCTCCGGCGTGAGGCCGACGTGCCAGGCGGGGTCGTCGAGCTGCTCCGGGTTGTCGCGCAGGTACTCGTAGTTGAAGAGGCCTTCGATCGTCGGCGTCCAGAAAAGGGGGCCTCGGCTCATGTTCGCGGTGCGCTCGCGCAGCATCGCGATGACGTCCTCCGGATACTCCGGGGCGCTCGAGAGGCCGGTGTGCTCGAAGTTGTCCACGCCGGCGGCGACGCCGCGGCGGATCTCATCGGGCCTGTGCGAATGGCCGACGACCATCAGTCCGTGCTTGTGGGCTTCGTCCACGACGGCCTGCACTTCGTCGGGCGTCATCTGGTCCTGATCGATCAGCTTGATGCAGTCCACGCCGGCGTCCGCGAGTTTCTTCACTTTGGCGCGGGCATCGGCGGGACCTTCGACACCCCAGCGGAAGAGCTCCGTGCCCGGGTAGGGCGCTTTCTGAATGAAGGGGCCCGAGACATAGAGCGTGGGACCAGGGATCGTTCCCGCCTTGATGGCGTCGCGGACGTTGATGCTGGCCTCGAGCGGCGCGCCCAGGTCGCGCGCGCTGGTGACACCGGCCAGGAGCAGCTGCCGGGCCGAGGCCGGCATGATCACGGACTCGAATTGCGCCGGGTAGGTCTTGTCCCAGTGGTCGTAGTCGGCGTGGCCGTTGATCATCAGGTGGACGTGCATGTCCCAGAGGCCGGGCAGCACGCTCATGCCTTCGGTCGAGATGATCTCGGCGCCGGGCGGGACCGCGAGGCGGCCGACCTGTCCGACGGCGGTGATCCGCTCCCCGTCGATGAGGATGACGCTGTTCCGGATGGGCGGCCCGCCGAAGCCGTCGATGAGGGTGCCGCCGACCAGGGCTTTAAGCGTGGTCGTCGGTGTGGACTGGGCGGCGGGGCGTGTGCTGCCGGCGAGCGTCAGACCGATGGCGAGAGCGAGAGCGAGACAGGCGCGCGTCATGAGACCTCCGACGCGGGTCAGCATACCGCCGTACGTAGAAAAAGCCCGCGGCTTTATTCGAGCCGCGGGCTTTTGGGGAAATAATCCCGGCAGTGACCTACTCTCCCACGCGGTTACCCGCGCAGTACCATCGGCGGTAGAGGGCTTAACTTCCGTGTTCGGAATGGGAACGGGTGTGACCCCTCTCCTATGGCCACCGGGAAACTGAGTGCCTGGGATCCTCCGCCCCCTGACCGCCAGATATCGGCGGGTCGAGATCGTCGGTCGTCCCAGACTATATCGATGTAGGGGCGGTTCGCGAACCGCCCCTACGAATGTCAAAGAGCGACAACTGAATATCCTGCAAACGGTAGTTTCTTCGTTCCACGACAGCACGCAGCTTTTGCGTGCATTTGCCATTCGATCTTTTACGATCGGATCGGACAAAGGAATTATGGTCAAGCCTCACGGCTGATTAGTATCGGTTAGCTCCACACATTGCTGCGCTTCCACACCCGACCTATCACCTGGTAGTCTTCCAGGAGCCTTTAGAGGTCTTGCGACCTGGGAGATCTCATCTTGTGGAGGGTTTCACGCTTAGATGCATTCAGCGTTTCTCCCGTCCGCACGTAGCTACCGAGCGCTGCCGTTGGCACGACAACTCGTACACTAGAGGTGCGTCCATCCCGGTCCTCTCGTACTAAGGACAGCCCCACTCAAATCTCCTCCGCCCATGACAGATAGGGACCGAACTGTCTCGCGACGTTCTAAACCCAGCTCACGTACCACTTTAACCGGCGAACAGCCGGACCCTTGGAACCTGCTACAGCTCCAGGATGTGATGAGCCGACATCGAGGTGCCAAACCCTAGCGTCGATGTGAACTCTTGGCTAGGATCAGCCTGTTATCCCCGGCGTACCTTTTATCCGTTGAGCGATGGCCCTTCCATGCGGAACCACCGGATCACTAAAGCCTGGTTTCCCACCTGCTCGTCTTGTAGGACTCGCAGTCAAGCTCGCTTATGCTTTTGCACTCTACGGCTGATTTCCAAACAGCCTGAGCGAACCTTCGCGCGCCTCCGTTACAGTTTAGGAGGCGACCGCCCCAGTCAAACTACCCACCTAGCAGTGTCCCTGACCTGGATGACAGGTCGAGGTTAGAACGCCGGAGTGTTAAGGGTGGTATCTCACCGTTGGCTCCCCCAAGCCCGAAAGCCTGGGTTCAAAGCCTCCCACCTATCCTGCGCATAACACGCCAGCATTCACTACTAAGATGTAGTAAAGGTGCACGGGGTCTTTCCGTCTAGTCACGGGCAACCGGCGTCTTCACCGGTACCACAAATTCGCAGTGCCCCTCGTTGAG
>JBBECO010000083.1:0-5473 GCA_040881785.1 Vicinamibacterales bacterium | reverse complement strand
GGATACGCCCCTTGACTTGCATGCGTGGCACGCGGTGTGCTACAAATGCTCTTTTGTCTGGGCTGGCGTAGCTCAGTCCGGTAGAGCAGCTGATTTGTAATCAGCCGGTCGGGGGTTCGAATCCCTTCGCCAGCTCCATAGCATCGAGCAGACTGGGGTTTTCGAGCCAGTTCCGCAGGGGAAACCGCGAACGGCGCAATCCAGACACTTTAAAAAACGTCCGTCTCGAACGGCGAGACACGGCGAGCAGCTTGGCTGCAGCCTGCCTCGGAGGCGGGGGCACAGATCGGCGAGGTAGCGAAGCGGTCAAACGCAGCAGACTGTAAATCTGTCGCCCATGCGGCTTCGAAGGTTCGAATCCTTCCCTCGCCACCACTCGACTCGGCCTGGAGTGGGCGAAGCATCGGAGGGCCGAGGCGAGTGCCCTGAGCGAGCGGAGCGAGTCGAAGGGCGGCCTCGCTCGTGGCAGGCCTCGACTCGCCGCTGCGCGGCTCGCTCGTGGCAGGCCGCGTCACAGACGTGGAGAGTGTCCCGAGCGAGCGAACGCGAGGACGCGCGAGTCGAGGGGCAAACTGAGCGGGAAGAAGCGGAGCGAGTTGAAGGGTAAAACGGCGGGCTTGCCCGCCGTAGCGGCGAGCGAAACGAGGTAATGCGAGCCGCGAAGGCGGGAGTAACTCAGTGGTAGAGTCACAGCCTTCCAAGCTGTTGGTCGCGGGTTCGATCCCCGTCTCCCGCTCCAGAACTCGATTGAGCCGATGTAGCTCAGTTGGCAGAGCGCGTCCTTGGTAAGGACGAGGTCACCAGTTCAATCCTGGTCATCGGCTCCACTCGACTCGCCGCTGCGCGGCTCGCTCGTGGCAGGCCGCGTCAGTGAGTGGAGAGTGTCCCGAGCGAGCGAACGCGAGGACGCGCGAGTCGAGGGGCAGCAGGGCAGGCGAAGGCAGAACACGGCGGGTAAGCAGCCGCACACGGAGTAGAGGACGCATACGACATGGCTAAAGAGAAATTCGACCGATCCAAACCGCACGTCAACGTGGGCACCATCGGCCACATCGACCACGGCAAGACCACTCTGACCGCTGCGCTCACCAAGGTGGCCGCGGACAAGGGCTGGGCGAAGTTCGTTCCGTACGACGAGGTGGCGAAGGCCTCCGAATCGCAGGGTCGCCGCGACGCGACCAAGATTCTGACCATCGCGACGAGCCACGTCGAGTACGCGACGCTGAACCGCCATTACGCGCACGTGGACTGCCCGGGTCACGCCGACTACATCAAGAACATGATCACCGGCGCGGCCCAGATGGACGGCGCCATTCTGGTGGTCTCGGCGGTGGACGGCCCGATGCCGCAGACGCGGGAGCACGTGCTGCTCGCCAAGCAGGTCAACGTGCCGTACATGGTCGTCGCCCTCAACAAGGTCGACGCGGTGGACGATCCCGAACTGGTCGACCTGGTCGAGCTCGAGGTGCGCGAGCTGCTGTCGTCCTACGGCTTCCCCGGCAACGACATCCCGGTGGTTCGCGTCTCGGCGCTCGGCGCGCTCAACGGCGATCCCGAGGGTGTCGACAGCGTCCTGAAGCTGATGGAGGCGCTCGACAGCTACATCCCGATGCCGGAGCGCGAGGTCGACAAGCCGTTCCTGATGCCGATCGAAGACGTGTTCTCGATCTCGGGCCGCGGCACGGTCGTCACGGGCCGTATCGAGCGCGGCACGGTCAAGGTCGGCGAGGAAATCGAGATCGTCGGCTTCAAGCCCACCGAGAAGAAGGTCGTCACGGGCGTCGAGATGTTCCGCAAGCTGCTCGACGCGGGCGTCGCGGGCGACAACGTCGGCGTGCTGCTGCGCGGCGTGGAAAAAGACGACGTGGAGCGCGGCCAGGTGCTGTGCAAGCCCGGCTCGATCAAGCCGCACACGAAGTTCAAGGGGGAGGTCTACATCCTGTCGAAGGATGAAGGCGGCCGCCACACGCCGTTCTTCAACGGCTACCGTCCGCAGTTCTACATCCGCACGACCGACGTCACCGGTTCGCTGCAGCTGCCGGAAGGCGTGGAGATGGTGATGCCGGGTGACAACACCTCGATCACCGCGACGCTCCACACGCCGGTCGCGCTCGAAAAGGGCGCGCGGTTTGCGATCCGTGAAGGCGGCCGCACGGTCGGCGCCGGCACGATCTCGGAGATTCTGGAATAAGACAAACTTCCAACGACGCAACTACCAATTCCCAACTGTTGGGCGTTGGTCGTTGGAGAGTTGGTGGTTGTCAGGGAACACAGCAATGAGAGACATCATCCAGCTGGCGTGCCAGGGCTGCAAGCGCCGGAACTACAGCACGACGAAGAACAAGAAGAAGACGAGCGAACGGCTGGAGTTCAGCAAGTTCTGCCGCTTCTGCCGCAAGCACACCCCTCATCGCGAGGGTAAGTAACAATTTCAGCAGGCAGGTTGTCCGAATCGAGCAGTTGAGCGGCCGGAACGGAGCGCAAGCGTAGTGAAGGTCGCTAGGCGGGGTGCAGGGGTCCCCGCCGATAAATAAAGGACAGTAGCTCAATTGGCAGAGCACCGGTCTCCAAAACCGGGGGTTGGGGGTTCGATTCCCTCCTGTCCTGCCAGCTTCGGGTAATTAGATGGCGGGCGGAGGGCGAGCGGAACGGAGCGAGCGTCGAAGCGCGAGCGCAGTGAAGCGAGCCGAAGCGAAGGGCCGAAGGCCCGGAGCGCCAAGGACGACCACCGGTCTCCAAAACCGGGGGTTGGGGGTTCGATTCCCTCCTGTCCTGCCAGCTTCGGGTAATTAGATGGCGGGCGGAGGGCGAGCGGAACGGAGCGAGCGTCGAAGCGCGAGCGCAGTGAAGCGAGCCGAAGCGAAGGGCCGAAGGCCCGGAGCGCCAAGGACGACCACCGGTCTCCAAAACCGGGGGTTGGGGGTTCGATTCCCTCCTGTCCTGCCAGTTTCTGGTGTGCGGGATGCGGGGTGCCCGCGCCCCGCCTCCGACAAGGGAATCACGGGCGCGAACGGAGCGGAGCGAGCCGCGAAGGGCGAGCGCAGCGTAGTGAGCTAGTCGGGGTGCAGGGGACCCCGACGAGGTAATGAATGAAAGCCGCAATGGTTGAGCACGACGAGTCGATCGCCGGACGGGCGAGAGGCGGCGTGACCGGGTGGTGGAGCCGTTCGCGGCGCTTCCTCTCCGAGGTCCGCAACGAAACCGCCCGCGTGACGTGGCCGAGCCGCAAGGAAGTCTATGCGACCACTGTCGTCGTGATCCTCACATCGATCTTCTTCGGCGTGTACCTCTACGGCGTGGACGTGGCGTTCTCGGCGATCGTCAGCTGGATCTTCAACATGTTCTCGGCAGCATGACGACCATGACCGACGATCGCACGAAGCAGTGGTACATCGTCCACACCTACTCGGGCTTCGAGAACAAGGTGAAGGAGTCGCTCGAGCAGCGGGTCAATGCGTACGGACTGCAGGAGGAGATCGGCGAGATCCTGATCCCGACCGAGCAGGTCGCCGAGATGCGCGGCGGCAAGAAGGTGGTGAGCTCGAAGCGGTTCTTCCCCGGCTACATCCTTGTCGAGATGCACATGTCCGACAACGCGTGGCACGTGGTGAAGAACACGCCGAAGGTGACCGGCTTCGTCGGCGCCGGCGCCAAGCCGACGCCGCTCACGCGCGAAGAGGTCGACCAGATTCTGAACCAGGTCACGGAAGCGGCCGAGAAGCCGAAGCCGAAGTACTCGTTCGAAAAGGGGGACCAGGTGCGGATCAACGAGGGGCCGTTCACCAGCTTCAACGGCGTGGTGGACGAAGTGAACCTCGATCGCAACACGTTGAAGGTGATGGTCACGATTTTCGGCCGCGCGACGCCGGTCGAGCTGGATTTCCTGCAGGTAGAGAAGCTGTAGGTCGGCAACAAACGGATTCACCCACACGGCGACGTTCTGAAAGTGGACAGTCGCACCGAATGAGCGGCGCGAGCGGAAGCGACCCCTGGCAGGCGCTGGGGGTGGGGCCCCAGCGCAGATTAAAAAATGGCTAAGAAGATACAGGCGATGGTGAAGCTCCAGATTGCGGCGGGGAAGGCAACCCCCGCGCCGCCGGTCGGGACCGCGCTCGGTCCCCACGGCGTCAATATCATGGACTTCTGCAAGAACTTCAACGCGAAGACGTCCAAGGACGAAGGGCTCATCATCCCCGTCGTCGTGACCGTCTACGCCGACCGCTCCTACAGCTTCATCACGAAGACGCCACCGGCGCCCGTGCTGCTGAAGCGCGCGGCGAACCTCGCGAAGGGCTCCAACGAGCCGAACAAGAACAAGGTCGGCACCGTGACGCGGAAGCAGGTCGAAGAGATCGCCAAGCTCAAGATGCCCGACCTGAACACCGAGTCGGCCGAGTCGGCGTTCAAGACCATCGCGGGCACCGCGCGCTCGATGGGCATTGATGTGATCGGTTGATCGGTAGATCGGTTGTTCGGTAGAGCGGTCGACAGGTAATTCTGAAAGTGGATCGTTCCTCGAGGAACCGGCCCGAGCGATAGCGAAGGGCTGGCAGGCATGGGGGTGGCCGCCTTCGCCAAGGCTACGGCGCCCAAGGGACCCGGAGAGTCGCGAGTCCAAGCAGCCGGTTGCTGCGAAGAACCGGCCCGAGCGTGAGCGAGGGCTGGCAGCCATGGGGGTGGGGCCCCATGGAAGCGAGCGGGGGTGGGGCCCCGCGAGCCATTAATTAATAGTGGGAGGCCTCGACGGCCGCTTGCACCACGGAAGGACAGTCATGCGGAAACCAGGAAAGAAGTTCGCTGCCGCGCGGCAGCAGGTGCCGGAGCGTCCGCACACCCTCGAGGACGCCGTTCCCCTCATGCAGAAGGTGAAGTTCGCGAAGTTCGACGAGACCGTCGAACTGGCGCTGCGCCTTGGCGTGGACCCGAAGCATGCCGACCAGATGGTCCGCGGGACGGTCGTGCTGCCGCACGGCCTCGGGAAGAGCAAGAAGGTGCTGGTCGTCGCCGGCGCCGAGAAGCAGAAAGAAGCCCTGGACGCCGGGGCGGATCACGTCGGCGGCGAAGAGATCGTCGACAAGATCCAGGGCGGCTGGATGGACTTCGACGCCGTCGTCGCGACGCCCGACATGATGCGTGCGGTCGGCAAGCTCGGCAAGGTGCTCGGCCCCCGCGGCCTGATGCCGAACCCGAAGACCGGCACCGTCACGCCGAATATCGCGCAGGCCGTCAAGGAAATCAAGGCCGGCAAGGTGGAGTTCCGCGTGGACAAGACGGGGATCATTCACGCCCCGGTGGGCAAGATCTCCTTCCCGGCGCAGAGCCTGATCGAGAACGCCCACGCGCTGGTCGACAGCGTCGTCAAGGCCAAGCCGCCCGCGGCGAAGGGCAAGTACCTCAAGAGCGTGACGATGTCGTCGACGATGGGCCCGGGCATCCTGATCGACACGGCCCACGTTCTGGAAACGGTGAAGCA
>JBBECO010000082.1:0-5483 GCA_040881785.1 Vicinamibacterales bacterium | reverse complement strand
TGACGTGTAGCGCAGCCCTTTATGGGCTGCCCACCGCCGGGGGCGCTATTCGATGCGATGCTCTTTCAGCTTGCTGACGAACGCCTTGTAGGTGATCCCCAGCAGCTCTGACGCGCGTCCCTTGTCGCGATCGGCCTGCTCGAGCGCCTGCTGGATCTTGCGGCGCTCGGCTTCAGCCGCGCCGCGCCGCGCCACCTCGTTCAGGCTGCCGGACAGGTCGAAGGAGGCCCAGGGATCGACCGGCTCCGGGACGTCGTCCGAGGCGCTGACGAACGACAGACTGAGCTGCCGCGGCTGAATGATGTCGCCGTCCGAGAGGATCACCGCGCGCTCGATGCAGTTCTGGAGCTCGCGGACGTTACCCGGCCAGTGATACCGCTCCAGGTGTTCCTGCGCTTCCGGCGAGATCCCCAGCGTTTCCTTCTTCAGGTCGCGGCAGAATCGCTCCACGAAGTACCGTGCGAGCACCGCGATGTCTCCCTTGCGCTCACGCAGCGGCGGCACGGTGATCGGAAACACCGACAGACGGAAGAACAGGTCCTCGCGGAAGCGGCGTGCCGCCACCTGCGCGCGCAGGCCACGGTTGGTCGCCGCCACGAGCCGGACGTCCACCTGCACCGGGGCGGTCCCCCCGACGCGCTCGAAGCGCTTCTCCTCGAGCGCCCGCAGGATCTTCGCCTGCAGCGACAGCGGCAGATCGGCGATCTCGTCGAGAAACAGCGTGCCGCGGTGGGCCATCTCGAACTTGCCCGGCTTGCGGCCGACGGCGCCCGTGAAGGCCCCTTTCTCGTGCCCGAACAATTCCGTCTCGAGGAGCGTTTCCGGAATCGCGGCGCAGTTGATCGCGACAAACGGCATGGCCGAACGGTCGCTGAGCGCGTGGAGCGATCGCGCGAACAGCTCCTTGCCCGTACCGCTCTCCCCTTCGATCAGGACGGTGGTATCGGTGGTCGCCGCCCGCTCGAGCGAGGCGAAGACCTTGCGCAGCGACGCGTCCGCGCCGACGATCTGCGGCGCGCCGCGCCGCACCGCCAGCTCCTCCTTCATCAGCAGGTTCTCGGTCGCCATCCGCCGCTGTTCGAGCGCGCGATGCACGAGCAGCAGCAGATGATCGGGATCCACGGGCTTGGCGAGAAAATCGAGCGCCCCCTCCTTCATGGCCCGCACGGCGTCTTCGATGCTGCCGTAGGCGGTCATGACGATGACCGGGATATCCGCATCGATGTCTTTGGAGGCGCGGAGCACACCGAGACCATCCCCTTCAGGGAGCCGGAGATCCGAGAGCACGAGCGAGGGCTGGGCCGACTGCAGCAGATGGACGGCTTCGGCCTGATCCCGCGCTTCGATGACCTCATGCCCCTGCCGCTCGAGCGCATGGCGGAGCATCGCGCGCAGCGAGTCTTTGTCCTCGACGATAAGAATGCGGGCGGACGCCGCCACGCGGGAAGCGCTCAGCGGAGCCAGCCGGGAGGGACGCCGGCCTTGCGGGCTTCCTCTTCGATGTCGGCGATCTTCTTCCTGGCCTGTTCGACCTCGCCTTTGACCCGGTCCAGCTCGAGGACGGCCTTCGCGCGGTCCTCGGCGATCACCGCGCGCTGGTACGGATCGTCGCGGCTGGCGAAGTCATTGGTCAGGGAATTGATCCGCGTCTGCAACGCATCGGCGAACATCTCGTTCCGCCGCAGGGCCTCGCGCTCCTGGGTGATCCGCTGCTTCCACCAGGCTTCGTCCTTCGGCGCTTCCTCGGGTGTGGCGGCCGGGTCGGTGGCCGGCTTCGCACCGGGTGCCGCGGCGGGCGGCGCGGCCGGCGGAATCCCGCGCGGAAGGTCCTGATTGGTCAGGACTTTCGCGGCGCCCGAGGCCTTGATCGCCTTGCGGCGTTCCTGCTCCTTGAGCGCCAGCTCACCGAGGGTCGGCGTCTGCTGGGCGCGGGCGGACGTTCCCGCCAGAAGTACCGCGCCGAGAAGAATCGCAAGCACGGATTTTGTGGGCATTGACGGGGCCATTTTACCACTGCCCTTCCCGCCAGGAGAGGATTCTGACCCGGGGGGGCGGGGGCCCCTCATCGGCCGCCGGCGCACGCCGGATGAGCGCGTCCACGACGCGGCGGGCGCCCCTGGGCCCCAGCGCCTGGGCGTAGATGCCGAGGATGCCGTTCGAATCTACGGTGGGATCCCCGTCCCCGTCATCCGGATCGTCCGCCACCCACACCACGACATACAGGCGGCTGTCGATCTCGGCGCCGGCCGCCCAGGCCGACACAGGCCCCCACGCGAAGATCTGCCACAGAGGCGTGTCGCCGCCCCAGCGTCGCCCTCCGAAGGCGCGATGCTGCACCTCGTCGGTCAGCGACAGCGGTCCACAGCACAGGGTCACGGTGTCGCCGCCCGGCAGCGCGCGCGGCGACGTGGCCACGCCGTCCGTGAACGAGGACCTCACCGCACCGGAGAGGACGACGTTCCAGTCGGGAAGCACGGCCAGATCGCGAACCGCCCGGGCGACGGCGCCCTCTGCGGCATACACCGCCTCGCGGCCCTGTCTGAAGCTGGCGGCGATCAGTATCTCGGTGCGACTTGCGACCGAAACCGCTGCGCCGACGGCCGCCAGCAGCAGAACGAGCGTGATCACGAGCAGCAGGGCGGTCCCGCGCGCGTTGGCCAGTGCGCGACGGCACATCTCACCCTCCATTCCTCAGTGCCACCGTGATGCGCGCGACAGCCGCCGGCCCCCGGCCGCTGCCGCTCGCCAACTGGATGGTCGCCCTGATGACCCTGACCCGCAACAGATCGACGTCGAACATCCGGCTCCCGGCGGCATGGAAGGGGCCGTTCTGGAAGGCCGCCAGCGGCATGACCGCCAGACGCGCGTCGAGCCATTCGAACGTCAGCGCCTCCACGTGGTCGGCCACGGTGAACGTGCCGTTACCCTCGGTGCGGCGCAGTTGCTTCGAGTCGGTGTCGAGCGCATAGGTCGCCTCCACGGCTTCGGCGACTTCGGAGCCGGCCGGATACGTCGCGGCCCGCGGGGCCACCGATGCGGCCAGGACGAGCGTGCCCGCGCTGATCGCCTCGACACGCAGGGGATCGATCTGACTCGACGCATCGAACACCAGCGCGTTGGTGCCGGCGGTGAATCCACACGCGGTGGTCTGAGAGGGACAGCCGGCCGTCTCGATGATCGCGGACCCTGCGCCCGGCTCGAGTGGCTCGACCAGCCGGCTGCGGGCGGCGTGTGCCGGTACATAACGGATCGTCAGGACGTCCGACACGGCCGAACCCGGCGCGTCCCCCAACCTTCTCGGTTCGGCAGCCGGGAACCGAGCCGACAACGGACCCGAAGGCGTCCCGCTGCCGGCGGCGCGAAGATCCGCCGCCAGGCGCTCGGCCGCAACACGCGCACGCTGATTGAGATCGGCAGCCTCTTCGAGCACGGGCGTCCGCGCCAACCCGTGGTGGAGCATCGTCATCAGCGCGCCCGTCGTGGCCAGCATGACGCCCGTCGCGACGACGAGCTCCAGGAGGGTGAATCCGCGTTCGCCGGTCATCTCTCGACCCGCAGGCGGATCGTGACGAGGTGCGTCTCGCCCGCGGCCTCGTTGACGATCGGCCGCACCAGGACGTGCAGCAGGAGCAGATCCGGATCGGCGGGCGCCTCGATCGCCCAGCGTCGAACGAATGCGGCGCCCGGCGGCGGCGCGGCCCCCTCCCCGATCCAGGCCCCGGAATCGTCCAGATAATCGACGAACCCGCTCACGTTGACGTCGAGCGACGCGGCCCCCCCGGGCGCGAGGCCACTCCCGCCGTCGTGGGGCGGACTCGCCGCAAGGTAGGTAGACAGGTCCGTCAGACGCTGGCCGTCTTCAGCGAACTCGAACCGAAGGCCCCGCAGCTCGTCGAGGCGGGCCGATGCGGAGAGGACGCTGACCCCCTGCATGCGCGCGATGTGCATCGCGCGTGTCGCGAAGGCCAGCAGGTGCACGCTGCCGGCCGTCGCCGTCAGCAGCACCGCCATGGCCACGAGCACTTCCACCAGCGTGAAGCCGCGTGCCTGCATGGCACGAGGAAGTGCACGGCGCGGGCCGGTCGGTGCGCACGAGGGAATCGGTGAAATTGCTCAGGAATCGAGGTTCGCGGTTCGCGCAGCGGCCACGACTGCAGCAGAAGTTGCGATGGCTGGAGCGACGGAAAGTGCAGAAGCTGCGGCGGGCGACTGGAGCGGACGGAGGGGTCAGACTCGGGTCAGACACAAGCCTGGCACCAGCCTGACCCCTGGGAGTCTGGCTCGGGTCTGACCCAGGTCTGACCCCTTCGGCCCTCCCCAGGCCAACATCGCTGTCACGCTGTCACGGCTGGACCGCAGAGCGCGCCGAGAACGCCAAGAAAAAAGTAGTTTCCCTCTGCGTCCTTTGCGCCCTTTGCGGTACACCCGTGAGTGCAGCGGCTATTTCGTGAGCTCTGCAATCCGGGCGCGGACCTTCTCGGCATCCGGCGCCTCGGGCAAGAGACGCAGGTATTCGGCGTAGGCCGCCGCGGCGTCGGCACGCTGCTGCAGGCGCTCGTAGCTGATGCCCAGCGCCTTGCGGAAGCTCGCATCGGTGGGATCCAGCTCGATCGCGTGGAGGTACGCCTGCACGGCGGCCGCTTCGTCCCCCTTGCGGTGCAGGGCCTGCGCGAGATTGAACGCGGTCGCATAGTCTTCCGGGAAAATCTGCAGCGCCCGGCGGTAGCCGGCAATCGCCTCGTCCCAGCGATCGAGCAGCCCCAGCGCGCGAGCCCGGTTGAAGTGATAGGCCCACCGTTCCGGCAGCAGTGCGATCGCGCGGTCGAAGAACGGCAGCGCTTCGTCGGGCCGCTCGAGCCGTACCAGCATCTGCCCGAGATTGCTGTGCGCTTCGGCGTCCTGGGGGTTCCGCTCCACGGCCAGCCGGTACTGCGCCAGCGCGGTCTCGTAGTCCCCTGCCGCGTACGCGGTCGCCCCCGCACCCGCCGGATCCAGAAATGCGCGCGGCGCGGCGGCCTCGGGTTCTTCAGGAGTGGTGGCCGGAGCGGCGGCCGGTGCCTCGACCGGGACCGCGGCGGGCGCCGGTGTGGCGACTTCGCTGCGCACCGTCGAGTCCGGCGCCAGCCACGACATCGCGCCCGCGAGGATGGCGCCGGCCACAACCAGCGAACCGATGACCGCGGCGGCGCCGAAGGGCTTTGGCGCCGGCGCGGGGCGCTGTGCGCGGCGAGACCCTACCGGATTTCGCGCCACGAGAGGATCCTGACGCCGATCTGGCCTACGCCGTTATTGAAGTCTTCCGGATCGCCGAAGGCCTCGATGTTCACGCCGCCGGCGCCGGCGGCGGCCAGATATAGATGCTGGTCGACGATGAACGGCGCTGTCGCGCGACCCGCGATCGTCGCCACGACCTTGCTCTCGTCCTTGTCGAGCGTGTCATTGACGTCGAGGGCGGAATCGTACGCCGCACCCCCGGCGAAGGT
>JBBECO010000081.1:3213-5514 GCA_040881785.1 Vicinamibacterales bacterium | reverse complement strand
ACCATACCGCGGACCTGATCGGGTCCTTGACGGTGCCCCTGAAGCCCGTGGCACCGAAGAAGAAGTAGGTGCGAAGGTCAGCCACGACCGTTACGCGGACTCCCCACTTGTAGGCCCGACCTTCAGGTCGGGCGATCGTCCGCACGCCGCACCCTGCTGCCGCCACAGGTTCACCGCAAAGGTCGCAAAGGCCGCAGAGATCTCTATGGGTATTGCGTTGCGCTCTCTGCGTGCTCTGCGGTGAATCCGTGGCAGCGAAGGCCGCTACCTGCCCGCGCCAAAGGTAATTCCGATCGACCGCTCCACCGGGTTATACGCGGTGCCGAACAGCGGGGAGGCCACGTTGTTCTGAATATCGCGCTCCGCGCTGTCGCCGAGCAGGTTGAACACGCGGACGCCGGCGCGGAAGCGGTACTTGCCGAAACGCCAGGGGCGCACGAGCGACGCATCGAGCGTGGTGACGACAGGCAGCCGTCCGGAGCGGTTCCGCGGCCCGACGAAGTCCTGGAACTCGTCCACCGCCGACCAGGGGAAGCCTGACCGCAGCTCGAGCACCGGCGACAGCTCCCACTGGCCGGGAAGGCCGAGGTTCCCCCGTAGCAGCAGCCGGTGCCGCACGTCGAACGGCGCCAGGCCGTGCTCGTTCGGCCGGATGATGGGATGGCGGAAGTTGCCGTAGAACTGGTCGTAGTTGTTGAGATCCACGTTGCCGCGCGCCCAGACGTACGAGAGCGTCAGCACGCGGCGGGGACCGCCCATGTAGCGGACGGTCGATTCGACCTCACGGTACCGCGACGCGCCGGTGCTCGACATCAGCAGCGCGCCGGCTGCGGGATCCGGGGTGAGCACGAAATCGTGTGAGCCCTTGCGCGTGAGCGCGGCGAGCTTGAGCAGCACCCGGCGGCCGAAGCGCTGGTCCCATTCCAGGCTGACGACGTGCGCTTCGGGCGTGCGCAGCTCGCCGGCGACGCGGTTGACCAGCGTGACGGCTCCGCCCATCGCCGCGCCGTCGGCGGCAAGCCGCGTGACCGTGCGCGGCTCGAACGACGTGAACGCCCCGACGTTGAGCGGCGTCCGCTGGACGAATTTGCCGAAGCCGCCGCGCAGGATCCCGCGCCCCTCCGGCAGTACGCTGAACGCCAACCCGGCCCGCGGTGACCAGTTCAGCCCCTCGATGACGCCGTCGCGGTCCACGCGGAGCCCGAACTCGAAGGTGAGGCGCGAGCTCACCCGCCAGCGATCCTGGGCGAAGAGGCCGATCTCGGTGCCGGTCACGCGCTGCTCGGTGCGTGGACCGAACTCGATGCGCTCGGCGAGCGAACCGTCGAGACGCCGGATCTCGACGGGACGGCTGATGCTTTCCCCGACGTAACTCGAGCGCTGGATGTCGCTGCCGAACTTGAAGACGTGTTCACCGTGCCACAGGTCGCGCGAAAGACTCAGCGCCTGCACCCATTGAAAACTCGTGACGTCCCGCTCCTGGTCGTTGAAGAACCCGCCGCGCTGCGAGTCGGGCGCGAAGACCATCGGCGCCACGTTCCCGGTGTTGACGTCGATCTCGAACTTCCGCAGCGACAGCGTCGTGTCGACCACCAGGTTCGACCAGATCGCGAAGCGGTCCACGACGCCGGCGGACCAGCCGGTCTGATTGATGTGGTACGACGTGGACGCCGGACGGAAGGTGGTCATCGTGACCTGCCGCAGCTCGCGCGGGAACATGATCAGTGTCGACCCGAGCATGTGGCGCGGCGACACCACGCCGTCCACGCGCGTGAACGTGTCGAAGCTCCGCAGGTCCATTTCCGGTTCGCCGGGCAGGCTCTTGACCGGCGTCGCCACGTAGCGGAATTGCGCATCCTGCGCGAAGAACACGCGATCCTTGCGGAGGGGGCCGTGCACCGACAGCCGGGGCTCGAACCCGCGGACCCCGCGGAAGAACCCGCGGAACTTCGGTACCAGGTTGCCGGTGGAGACGTCCCACTGGTTCGTGCCGCCGCGCGTCCGGATCTGCGTGATGCTGGTCGAGAAGCGGCCGTACTCCGCCGCGAACGGGTTCGAGAGCACTTCGACTGACTCGATGCTCTGCGCCGGCAGGTCCACGTCGAAGTCGCCGGTGGAGGGATCGATCAGGCTGGCGCTGCTGATCTGCAGCGCCCCCTGCGTCGGGTGGCCGCCGCGGATCCGGAGCCGTCCGTTGGCGTCGCGGACGACGCCGGGGAGCAGCGGGAGGAGGCTGCGGAAGTCGTCCCCTTCGAGCGGCGCCGTTTCGAAGAGCGTCCCCGACAGCATGTCGCTCATCGA
>JBBECO010000081.1:0-3113 GCA_040881785.1 Vicinamibacterales bacterium | reverse complement strand
AGCTCCACCTGCATGCCGGGCATGTGGACCGTCCCCTCGAGCGTCGTGATCGTCGCCACGACGCGCCCGGCGGTCGGCGGCGGGGCCTGCTGCCGGCCGAAGGCGTCGAGCGGGCACGCGATCAGCACGACCAGTGCGAGGAGGCTCAGGCGGCCGGCCGGATGCTTCATGGTGACTCGCTCAGCGGCGTGCGCCATCGGGCAGGCGCTCGAAGCCCACGAGCGTCCAGGCCTCGCCGTCGCGCGCGAAGAACGCCTGCACCGGCGTCGTCCACGAGGCATGCGGCGGATTGACGGCTTTGACGTCCACACGCACGAAGGATCCGCGGGCCGCCGGCAGCGCGCTGGGCGGCTCGGCCCGCTCGCCATCGGCCGTCACCGGTGAGCCGATCGGCGTGGAGGCGCCGGTGGCATTGTCGAAGGTGAACCAGGCGACGTCGTACGCCGCGGGCGCCTTCGCCACACCGGCGGCGACCGCCGCGTTGACGAAGCGAAGCGCGCCGGACGCGTCGATCGACGGATCCACGATCGGATTGACGTCGGTCAGCCACGCGCGGCCGATCGCATCGCGCCGGGCGATGAGCGTGTCGGCGATGTGCTGTTCCGCGGCGGGATCGGTGTAGCGGCCCGTCCGAACCGCCGCGCGGATCATCTCGTCGGTGAACGCCATGACCCGGCGGGCCGCCCAGAACGTGTCGTCCGGCCGCGCACGGCGGAAGGCGGGATTCGGCACCCGCGGCTTCCAGGCCGGCGGATCGAACCGGTCAGCCGAGAAATAGCCGACCGACCGGAAGGCCGGGTATTCCACGAAGTGGAACGACGGGATGTAGAACCCGAAGCTGACCATACCTTTCAGCGTCTCGCGGGGGTCGAAGATGTAGTGATGCCCCTCCTCGTACTCACGCGGCTTGATCGACGCGCTGCCGAGGGTGGACCCGAAGTCGAGCAGGTGATGGCGCACGATCGTCCGGCCGTCCCCGGTCACCAGGGTATCGAGTGAGTTGATCGCCTTGGTGTCGACGTGGTTGGTCCATGCGGAGAACACACGCAGCGCGCGCAGCTCGCGCCGGTGCTCGTGCGGCACGATGTCGTTCGGATCGTCCGGCCTGGTGCCGACGTACAGGAACGGCCCGACGGGTCGTCCCTCGACCGCCCGGCTCGCGACCACGCGGTAGGAGCCGTCGGGCTCCTGCGCGGCCATGCGGAGCAGCCGGTCGATGTCCCTGGTGGTCAGCTGCCGCTCGCCGCCGTCCTCCGCGGTGATCGCCGAGCGTTCGTTCAGGGCGAGCATGTCGCGCGTCAGGTGCGTGACGTGGTTCTCCGGGACGTAGTAGCCGAGCGCGTGGAACAGCTTCGTCACCGTGACTTCGGCGCCGCTCATCATCCCCCGCCATCGGGGGGGATCGAACTTGATGAACCAGCGGACGCCGGCCGTATCGACGATCGTGAAGCCCGGCGTGATGCCGTCGCTCTTGCCGGAGGC
Organism: Vicinamibacterales bacterium; assembly: GCA_040881785.1. Lineage (GTDB taxonomy): Bacteria > Acidobacteriota > Vicinamibacteria > Vicinamibacterales > 2-12-FULL-66-21 > JACDCA01. The sequence goes on along the minus strand of JBBECO010000081.1, from coordinate 1,631 downwards.
GACGAGCCACGCACCCGCGGCCGGGCCGTCACCGGTGTCGGGTCCCCGCGCCACGTCGTCCGCCGACATGCGGGGGCCGCCCCCGATGGGCCCGATGGGAAGGACGCGGTTGGTGAACCAGCTCGAGTCGGGCACCTCGTCGATGGTGTTCACGCTCATCGCGCGGCGGTGCATGTCGGGATCGCCGGGATTGCCGAGCAGGTTGCGCGCCTCGTCGTAGACGAGGTTCACCGATTTCGGCCGGACGTTCGAGGCGTCCTGCGTGTCGGCGACACGCGCCAGCGGATCGTCAGGATAGAACCGCGGTTTCTGCCCGCCTGCCGCGACCGTGAGGAGTGTAAGGCCTGCGGCTATGCCCGCGAGCGTCGAGATGAACGTTTTCCCATTTCCCATGTGCCATTTCCCATCGGCGAAGCCGTTGTCAGAACGCGATACCTCCCGTAGCGTGGACGCGGATGCCTTCCTTGCCGCGCGCCACATCGACGCGCAGCGGCGTGAACGTCGGGCCGTGGATGCGCAGGCCGATGCCGTACGCGGTCTTCAGTCCGTTGAAATCGAGATCGCGCCGGTCGTGGGTGACCTTGCCGGCGTCCACGAAGAGCGCCATGTCCAGCACGCGCGAGGGCATCCAGCGATACTCGCCGCTGACGAGCAGCATGTGCCGGTCCTGGAATCTGAAATCTGCGTAGCCGCGGTGCAGGCGGGCGCCGCCCAGCGAGGGCAGCAGGTAATACGGCACGACGTCGTCGTCGTCCACGTCGGTCGTCTGGACGAGCCCGCGGAAGGCGAGGACCCAGTGCTCGTTGAGGAGCGGCAAGAGGTGCTGGACTTCGGCGTCCACCCGCCGGAAGCTCAGGGGATGGTCACGGTCCGAGAAGTCGTGGAGGGCCAGCGAGTACAGACCGCCGCGCCGCGAATAGCCGGGCGACTCGCGCCGGTCGATCGCGGCGAAGGCGGTCGCCTGGCGGTAGCGGGCCTCGGTGAACAGGCCGGGCGCCGCGAGGCCGGGATGCTGCTCGATCGAGGGACGGCTGCCGACGCCGGCGCGATCCTCCAGCTTTTTCATCGCGATTCCGCCGCCGACCCGGAACCAGTTCACGGGCCTGAAGGCGGCGCTGCCGCCGGCCTCGAGCGCGCGCAGGCCGTAGCTCACGCGGCCGTCCTTCGACGAGTCGTTGCCGACGCCGTAGTAGGGGACCTGTGTGGCATCGGTCCAGCGCGCATGCGTGTCGATCTCGAGCCGGTCGCCGGCCAGGTCCGGAAAACCGAGCGAGAGGTGCGCGAGCTTGTAGTTGCGCAGCGAGTAGGCGACCCCCGCGTTGAAGCGGGCGTGGCCGACCGCGTGGCGGACGGCGATGCCCGGGGCGAACCCACCCGAGGGATACAGTCCGCCGAAGGTCAGGTAGGCGGTGTTCGGATCGGTGAAGTGGCCTTCGAGCCAGGTGAGACTTTTCTCGGTTCCCGACGGCAGGTTCGGCGCGAGCTGTTGGGCCTTCTCGGCCTGAAGCCGCGCGATCTCTTCGGCGCGTGTCTCCTGGGCGACGACCGGCGAAGCCAGCGCCAGGGTCAGCGACGTGATGGCGATGGACGCAGACAGTGAAGCCATGCGTGGCGTGGATATAGCACAAATC
>JBBECO010000080.1:0-5550 GCA_040881785.1 Vicinamibacterales bacterium | reverse complement strand
CTGCGCTACACGTCGTCACGAGGCGATCGGCCACCGCGCTGGGTGTAGCGCAGCCCTTTATGGGCTGCCCTCAGCTGGTTCGGTACTTTCGTGCCCCGCCGCTGCGCGCGGCGTCGACACTGGCGATCCCTGACCCCCGCGTGGCGATGTAGAGAAAGACGACGCAGTACAGCGCGGCCAGCTCTCCCTGGTTCTGGATCGGCCAGCCGCCGTTGGGTTGATGCACGGTGAAGTACGCGAACGCCATCTCGCCGCTGGCGATGAACGCCGCCGGCGACGCCGCCAGACCGATCATGATCAGGGCGCCGCCCACGAGCTCGATCCCGCCGGCCAGCCCCATCTGTGACACGAGCTCCACTTTCTGCCCGCCATACATGCCGAAGAGCTTCTGCAGCCCGTGAAACAGGAACAGCAGGCCGGCGACGATGCGCATCAGCGCATAGGCATGCGGCTCGAAACGTCCGAGCATTCCAACCATTCCGCAAACTCCTTCGGTTAAGACGCTCCGTCAGTCTCGCACGGTTGGCCGCTGAGCCGGCCCGTATTTAACGCGGATCTGCGGATGGGCTTGCCCGGCGCGGTCTTCAGCGACAATAAAAGACGGAGGTCTGATGTCCACTCTGCTTGCGCGAACGCTGACCCTGTTGCTCCTCGCGGTGATGGCGGGCGCGTGCGATCGCGACGTGCCGCCGCCGCCGAAGGAAACCACGGAGTCGCCGGCCTCCGCCCCCCCGACCGAGCGCGTCGTCGGCCCGCTCAGCGAGGCGGATGCCGCCGCGCTGGCGACGATGAACGACCGGCTGAAGAACTACGTCGACGTGCACACGAAGCTCGAAGAAGGTCTGCCGAAGCTGCCGGACGACGCGACGCCGGAACAGATCGACAAGAAACAGCGGTTGCTCGAACAGAAAATGCGCGATGCGCGAAAGGACGCCCCGCGCGGCGAGATCTTCACGGCTGACGCCGAGCCGGTGATCAGGCGCCTGCTGGCGTCCGTCTTCGCCGGCCCCGACGGCAAGGAGCTGATGGCATCGATCCTGGATGACAATCCCGCGGGCATGAAGCTCTCGGTCAACATGCGGTATCCCGACGAGGTGCCCCTGTCCACCGTACCGCCCGAGGTGCTGCAGACGCTGCCGAAGCTGACCGAGGACCTGGAGTATCGCTTCATCGGCCGCCACCTGATCCTGCTCGACACGCATGCGCACGTGGTGGCGGACTTCCTCCTGGACGCGATGCCGGCATAGCCGGCCGCTGAAAAATGACGGCCGGATGGTAAATGGAAAATGGTAAATGGAAAAGTTTCCCTGATCTTTCTCCTGGCGTCGCTGCTGGCGGCGCCGGCCTGTCGCGACAGCCGGGCCGCAAGTGCGGCCGCGCCCGAGCAGGCGCAGCCGGCGGTGGCGCTGCCGAACAAGGCCGGCACCTACAAGTTCGCGGTCCTCGGCGATTTCGGGACCGGCAGCCGCGAGCAGTACGAGCTGGCGCGCGAGATGGCCGACGTCCATTCGCGGTTCAAGTACGAGCACGTCATCCTCGTCGGCGACAACCTCTACGGCTCCGAGCGCCCGCAGGACTTCAAGAGGAAGTTCGAACAGCCCTACAAGCCGCTCCTCGACGCGGGGGTGAAGTTCTACGCCTCGCTCGGCAATCACGACTCGCGCGAGCAGCGCTACTACAAGCCGTTCAACATGGGCGAGAAGCTCTACTACTCGTTCAATCCGCAGGCGGAAGTGCGGTTCTTCGCCCTCGAGACCACCTACCCGGAACCCGAGCAGATCAAGTGGTTCCAGAGCGAGCTGAAGTCGTCGGGCAGCCACTGGAAGATTCCGTTCTTCCATCACCCGCTCTATTCCTCCGGCGAGCGCCACGGGTCCGACATCCGGCTGCGCCGCGCCCTCGAGCCGATGCTGCTCGAACACAGCGTCTCGGTCGTGTTCACGGGCCACGACCACTTCTACGAACGGACGAAGCCCCAGAAAGGCATCACCTACTTCGTCGTCGGGTCGGGCGGGAAGCTGCGGGAGGGGAACATCGATTCGGATTCAGGCATCACGGCGAAAGGCTTCGACCGCGACCTCTCGTTCCTGGTGGCGGAGATCGACGGCGACCAGATGTACTTCAATGCGATCTCGCGGACCGGCCAGGTCATCGACTCCGGTGTGATCACTCGTCGCAAACCGCCCACTCCATAGTACTCGGTGCTCGGTGCTCGTGCGCCGTGCTCGTGCGCCGTGCTGAGTGCGCTACCTCACGCGGATGTTCTCCGTCCTCGCGTCCCCCGGGGCGAGCGTCACGGCGATTGAACCGTTGACGATCCCGGCCAGGAAGTCCCGATCGAACTCCTGGCCCGAGTCGGAGAGATCGGCCACGGTGACACGGTAGTCCCCGGCGGGCAGGTTCCGGAAGACGTAACGCCCGTCCGGTCCGGCCTGGACGACGTGGATGCGGCGTGAGAGCGGCACCCAGAGCTGCCGGTCGTCCGGGAAGAGGACGACGGTCCGGTCGCGCGCCGGCTCTCCCTTTGCGTCGGTCACCACGCCCGACAGCTCGCTGCTCTTCGATGTCAGCGTCACCCGTCCATCGGTGATGTCCTCACCCTTGACCTCCAGATCGACGTCGGCCGCATTGGTGCCGCCGAACAGCGCGGCGTCCACGCTCCACCCCTGGGGCAGGCCGCTGACTCTGACGCGGTACGGACCCGGGCCGACCGGGCTGATCGTGAACCGTCCGTCGGCGTCCGGGGAGGCGCGTGTCGCCGGCGCCTCCCAGGTGGACGCATCGAGGATCGGATAGAGATCCACCTGCACCTTCCGCAACGCTTCGACCGGGAGCCTGCCCGCGGCGGAATACCGGCTGTCGGCCACGTCCGATACGGTGGTGCGGGTGAGGCGTGGGGACGTGCTCACGAGTTTCACCTGGGCCTTGCGAACCGGACGTCCGAGATCAGCGCTGGTGAGCGTCCCGGCGATGACCCCGGAGGGGGCTGGAGCCGGCTGCTGCGCACGTGTTGGGGATCCGAGGAGCACACACGCGGCGGCGATCAATGCGAGTGGGGTCCTTCGCATGCGGCGCATCCTAGCACGGCACTGCGCGGCTGGTCGGTCGAGCTTGCAGCCGCGTGGTATTCTCGAACTACCGATCACCGCGGCTGGCGCGGGGTCGCCAAACAAAGGCTCAATGCGACCAGTCCCGTAACGGGGCCCACTATACGGTCGCGGCCGGGAGGTGCATGCATGGCAGACACTAACGGGGGCAGTCGCTAAGACTGTCCAGCAACGTACGACGAAACGGCCGGCGGAAACGCCGGCCGTTTTCTTTTTCCCGCCGTCCCGTCGTCAGCAGTAACCCGTGCAGGGCGGCGGCTCCGGCGTCGCCGCCGAATTGAGACTGCCCACCATGTTGGGGTGAAGCGAGCAGTTATAGGGTTTCGACACACTTCCGAGCGGCAGGGGCTGGCTGGACGCCCCCGGCTGCAGGTCGCCCGTATCGACTGAGCCATCCATCAACCGGACCCGGTGGACCTGGGTGTCAGAGTTCCTGAATATGACCATCCGGCCCGCCGGGACGGCCGCCGGGTTGGGCGAGAACGACTGCGCGCCCTGGATGCCCCTGATGGTGATCGTGATCGGGGTGGTGTCGGCCGGTGCGTTCGGCGAACCGCCGCCGCCCCCGCAAGCCGCCGCGAGCGCTGCCCCGAGTGTCGCTGCAAGGATCCGCCGCATATGTACTCCTTTCGGGCTGTGGTGTCTGTACTGCGATGAGCACGTTCCACACCGGATGGGAGCGGCGGAATCAGGCCTGTTTCCGGCGCAATGCCGGCGCCGGGCTTACGTGGTGCGTAACGGTTTACCGTCAGCGTGAATGCGGGGGGCGCCGGCGCTATCGGCGGCTGCGGCTGTCGCGGGTGAGGGCGCTGAGGATCCAGCTCACGACCGTGACGACCAGGGCCCCCAGCAGCGCCGCCAGGAAACCGCTGATCTCGAACCCGGGCACCAGCGCCGCAGTCAGCGCCAGGCAGATCGCATTGACGACGAAGAGGAAGAGCCCGAGGGTGATGAGCGTGAACGGCAGCGTGAGGATCACGAGGATCGGCCGCACGAGCGCGTTCACCAGGCCGAGGATCAGGCCGGCGATGAGCGCGGGCACGAGGCCGGCGAGATGGACGCCCGGGACGAGCCAGGCCGCCGCAAAGATGGCCAGGCCGTTGAGCACGACCCGCACGAGAAATCCCATGCGCGGATCGTAACACTCCCGCGATCTCCTGTATCATGCCGCCCATCACACACCGGAGTTTCCACCAATGAAGCCTTCGACCAGATCCTCCCTGCGGGCGAGGTATGCCCTCGCGATTGCCATCGCTCTCACATCCGCGTACGCGCTGCCCGACGCCCAGACCACCGCACGTAAATCGCTGTCGATCGCCGATTACCCGAAGTGGCGCAGCATCACGGGCCAGGAGCTGTCGGGTGACGGCAAGTGGGTCACCTACGTCCTGCAGCTCACCAACGTGCCGACGACCGAGACCAAGCCGGTCCTGCACCTGGTGAACCTGGAGACCAACGAAGACATCTCCGTCCCGAACGCCACCGGCGGCGTGTTCTCGCCCGACTCGAAGTGGATCGCCTACCAGGTGGATCCCAATCCCGGGCGGGGCCGCGGAGGCCGCGGCGCTGCGGGGCAGGGGCCCGGTACGCCGCCGCCCGGTGACACGCCCCCGACACCGCCGGATACCCCGCCGGGCACACCTCCGGTAACACCGCCGGGCACACCTCCTGTGAACCCACCTGTGACGCCGCCCGATCAGCCGCCGGCGACACCGCCCGCGCCGGGCACGCAACCGCCGGCGCAACCCGGTGGCCGTGGCGCGGCCAGGCCACCCGAGGCGCCCCGGCGCGTGGAGCTCCGCAACCTCGCCACCGGCGAAGTACGGTCCTGGGAAAACATCGGCACGTTCACGTTCGCCCCGACCTCGACGCACGTCTTCCTGAAGCGTCGTCCTGCCCAGGAAGCCGAGGGCGGCCGCGGACGCGGCGGCGCGACGGCGCCCGGCGGTGCACCAGGCGCGGCGGGCATCCCGCCCGTGGGAACCGGACCGCGCGGGACCGACACCCTTCTGCTGGATCTGCGCACCGGCCGCCATCAGATGCTCGGCAGCGTCGGGGACATTGCCTTCAACCGGACCGGCAGCCTGCTGGCCTACACGGTGGACGCCGCGGTGAAGGACGGCAACGGTCTCTTCGTGTTCGACACGCGCAGCGGACGCACGGTCCCGCTCGACAACGACGCGAAGCAGTACAACCGCCTGGCGTGGAACGACGATGCCGATGCCGTCGCCGTCCTGAAGGGCAGTGACGTCGAGAAAATGCGCGAGAAGGACAACGTACTCGTCGTGTTCCCCGACGTGCCGGCCGCGATCGGCCTCGACGACATCGCGCCGAAGCCGGTCGTGTTCGATCCGAAGAAGACCGACACCTTTCCCAAAGGCTGGGTCGTGAGCGACCGGGGCACACTACAGTGGAGCGAGGACAACACGCGCGTGTTCTTCGG
>JBBECO010000079.1:27432-34368 GCA_040881785.1 Vicinamibacterales bacterium | reverse complement strand
CCGGTCGAACGACGCGGGATCCAGCACGACCCGCTGCCGCGGGACGGTCGGGTCCGGCACGGGAATCGCTGACAGCAGGGCCCGCGTGTAAGGGTGCGCCGGCGAGGCGAAGATGGCCTCGGTCTCACCCATCTCCACGATCCTCCCCAGATACATCACCGCCGTGCGGCCGCAGATGTGCCGGACGAGCCGCAGATCGTGCGCGATGAACAGGTACGTGAGCTTCAGACGCTCCTGAAGGTCCATGAGCAGGTTCACCACCTGCGCCTGCACCGACACGTCGAGCGCCGAGACCGGTTCGTCCGCGATGACGAGCGAGGGGTTCAGCGCGAGCGCACGGGCGAGCCCGATCCGCTGGCGCTGACCGCCGCTGAACTGATGGGGATAGCGCGACAACTGCGACGGATCCAGGCCGACCAGCTCGAAGAGCTCGCGCACGCGCGCGTCGCGCTCCGCCTTCGACCCCATGCGGTGGATGATCAGCGGTTCCTCGACAATGGCCCGCACGCGCATGCGAGGGTTGAGTGACGAAAAAGGATCCTGGAAGACGATCTGCATGTCGCGGCGGGCCTCCCGCAGCCGCTTCCGCGAGAAGGCGAGCACGTCGTCGCCGCGGAACCTTACTTCGCCGGATGTCGGCTCCAGCAGACGCAGAATGCAGCGGCCGGTCGTCGTCTTGCCGCTGCCGGATTCCCCCACGAGCCCGAACGTCTCTCCCTCGGCGATGTCGAACGTCACGTCGTCCACGGCACGGACGGGCGTGCCCGTGCCGAACACCCCCGACTTGCGGGTGAACTCTTTCGTCAGGTGACGGACCTGCAGGAGCGGCGCGCTCATCGCGAGACCTCCGCCGGTTCGACCGCCGGCCCGTGGAGGTAGCACTTGACCGTGCGTTCTTCGTGGCTTCCGCCTTCAGGCGGAAGGACGAACACCGTATCCCCCGGATGTGCAGTGGGGCAGGGCTCGAAGCGATCCGGGCACCGCGTGATGAACGAACAGCCGGGCGGCAGGGCGCCGAGCGGCGGCACCGTTCCGGGAATGGCATTGAGGCGCGTGCCGGGCGCGGCGCCCGGGATCGACGCCAGCAACCCGCGCGTGTAGGGGTGCTTCGGATCGGCGAAGAGCGGCCGCGCCGGCGCGTGCTCGACGATGCGCCCCGCGTACATCACAGCCACGCGGTCGGCCATCTCGGCGACGACGCCGAGATCGTGCGTGATGAGCAGGAGTCCCAGCCCCATCTTCTGCTGCAGCTCCCGGAGCAGCTCGAGAATCTGCGCCTGGATCGTGACGTCGAGGGCCGTCGTCGGCTCGTCAGCGATCAGCAACTTCGGTTCGCACGCCAGCGCGAGCGCGATCAACGCCCGCTGGCGGAGACCGCCCGAGAGCTGGTGTGGATACTCATCCACCCGGCGCTGCGGCTCCGGCACGCTGACCGACGCGAGCAGGTCGATCGCCCTGGCCCTGGCGGTGCGGCGGGTCGCGAGCCCGTGCACCCGCAGGGTCTCTTCGATCTGGTTGCCGATGGTGAAGACGGGATTCAGCGCGGTCATCGGTTCCTGGAAGATGAAACCGATCTCGGCCCCGCGCACGCGGCGCATGGCGCGCTCGTCGAGCTCCATCAGATTCCGGCCATGCAGCCGGACGATGCCGTGGCTGATCCGGCCCGGAGACTGCACCAGCCGGATGATCGAGAGCGCCGTGACCGACTTGCCGCTGCCGGATTCGCCCACCAGGCAGAGCGTCTCGCCCGCCGACACTTCGAAGCTGACGTCGATGACCGCGGGCACGAACCGTCCGCCGATCTCGAAGCCCGCCGTCAGATGCTCGACGGAGAGCAGCCCCGAGCCCCGAGCCCCGAGCCCCGAGACCCCGGCGTCAGACATGAATCTCCTCGTGCTCGCCGAAGACGGCCCGCATGGCATCGGAGATTTCGCCGACCGTGGCCCGGGCTTCAACGGCCCGGACGACCGGCGGGACGAGGTTGGCGCCGCCGGCCGCGGCCGCCGTGATCTCGTCGATGGCCGCCTGCCAGGCGGCGCCGTCCCGCGAAGCCCGGACGGCCTGCACACGCTCCACCTGCCGCCGCTCCACCTCGGGATGGATCTTCAGGACGTCGATCGCGGACGGTTCGCTCGTCGCGAACTGGTTGACGCCCACCACGGCCGCCTCTCCGGCGTCGATCTTCTGCTGCGCCTGGTAGGCCGACTCCTGGATGTCGCGCTGGATGCTCCCGGCTTCGATCGACGCCAGCGTGCCGCCCGAGGCGTCGATGCGCTCGAGCAGGGCGCGCGCGCCGGCCTCGATCCGGTTCGTGAGGTCCTCGATCGCGTAGGCGCCGCCGAACGGGTCCACGGTATGCGGCACGCCGCTCTCGTGCGCGATGATCTGCTGCGTCCGCAGCGCCACTCGCGCGGATTCTTCCGTCGGCAGGGCGAGCGCTTCGTCGCGTCCGTTGCAGTGCAGGGACTGCGTCCCCCCAATGACGGCGGCCAGCGCCTGCAGCGCCACGCGGACGATGTTGTTGTCGGGCTGCTGCGCGGTGAGCGTGCTGCCGGCCGTCTGCGTGTGGAAGCGCAGCTGCTGCGCGCGGGGATTGGTCGCGCCGAACCGGTCGCGCATGATGCGCGCCCACAGCCGCCGCGCGGCGCGGAACTTCGCCACCTCCTCGAGAAAGTCGTTGTGCGCGTTGAAGAAGAACGACAGCCGCTGCCCGAAGGTATTGACGTCGAGCCCGGCGTCCCGTGCCGCCTCGACGTAGGCGATGGCGTTGGCGAACGTGAACGCGACCTCCTGGACGGCCGTCGCGCCGGCCTCCCGGATGTGATACCCGCTGATCGAAATCGTGTTCCAGTTCGGGAGCTCGCGCTCGCAGAAGGCGAAGATGTCCGTGACGATCCGGAGCGAGGCGCGCGGCGGGTAGATGTGGGTGCCGCGGGCGACATATTCCTTGAGGATGTCGTTCTGGATCGTTCCCGACAGCGCCGCCGCCGCCACCCCCTGCCGCCGGGCGACCGCGATGTACAGCGCCAGCAGGATGATCGCGGTCGCGTTGATCGTCATCGACGTCGAGACGCGGCCCAGGGGAATCGCGTCGAAGAGCTCCGACATGTCTTCGATGGAATCGATCGCGACGCCCACGCGCCCGACCTCCCCCGCCGCGAGCGCGTGATCCGAGTCGTAGCCCATCTGCGTGGGCAGGTCGAACGCGACGCTGAGTCCGGACACCCCCTGGCTGAGGAGGTACCGGTACCGCTGGTTCGATTCCGAGGCCGTCCCGAATCCGGCGTACTGCCGCATCGTCCAGAGCCGGCCGCGATACATCGTGGTCTGGATGCCGCGGGTAAAGGGAAATTGCCCAGGAAACCCAAGCTCGACAGAAGGATCCCAGCCGGACAGCGTGGCAGGGTCCGCAAACAACCGGTCGGGAGGCATGGTCGGCGTCATTGTAACAACTTGGTGTCCGTCGTCTTGGAGCCCCAACATATTGCGGCCGGGCCATTGACACTCAGCTATGAGGACTTTAGAATGGCCCTGTTCCCGCGCTGCAACTCCTTCAATATGAACGAATTTGGCCCTCGAGCCTTGCCGCCGACCTCAGGAGGCAGATTCGGCTCGAGACACGCCCCGGCCCCCCGGCTCCGGCGGCGATGAGGAGGTCCCGTATGGATGACGTCCTGAACCGGTTGGCTCGTGAGCTCACCGACGCCATTAGTGCCGCCGTTGCCGAGGATGCCCGGGTCGAGGCCGCCCGCGAACGGGCCCGCGCCGCAGGCTTCGAAATGAAGATCAGCCTGGAAGCCGTGATCGGCTTCATGAACCGCTCGAATCAGACCGCGCTCGCCAAGGTGAGCCCGCGCGCCGTGAAGACGGCGCGTGCCACCGAGCGCCGTTCGTTCGAGATCAGCGCCAACGACAAGCGCTTTCTGCGCTCGCTGCGGATCGCCGCCGACGAGCCGCAGGAAAAAGAGGTCGAATAGGGCCACGGTTCAACACGGGCCACGGTTCAACACGGTTAACCCTGGGGCCCCTAGTTCTCCAATAAAGAGGCGCCCGTCATTTCGGGGGCGCCGGCAATCCCCAGCAACTCGAGCATCGTCGGCGCGATGTCGCGCAGCGAGCCATTTTTCAGCCGCCCTCCGACAAACCGTTCCCCACACAGGATCACCGGCACCGGATTCGACGTGTGCGCGGTATGCGGGGCGTTCAGCTCGGCGTCCCACATCTGTTCGGCATTGCCGTGATCGGCCGTGACGATCACGGTGCCGTTGGCGCCGCGCAGGGCCGTCATGATCCTGCCGAGGCACTCGTCGATGGTTTCGATCGCCGCAATGGTGGCCTCGAGGTTCCCCGTGTGGCCGACCATGTCGGCGTTGGCGAAGTTGCAGATGACGATCTCGTGACGCCGCGCGTTCAGGTCCTCGACCAGGGCATCAGCGATTCCCGGCGCGCTCATCTGGGGCATCAGATCGTAGGTGGCCACCTTTTGTGACGGCACCAGAATCCGCGCTTCGCCTTTGTACGGCTCCTCGCGTCCGCAGTTGAAGAAGTAGGTGACATGCGCGTACTTTTCCGTCTCGGCGAGCCGCAGGTTGTTCTTCCCGGCGGCCTGGATGACGTCGGCGAAGTTGCCCGTGAGTGACTGCGGCTCGAAGACGACCGGCAGCGTGAACGTGCGGTCGTAGGCCGTCATCGTCGTGTAGTGCACGTCGGGACGCGACGGCCGCTCGAAGCCATCGAACCCCTCGAGCGTGAGCGCGCGGGTCATCTGGCGCGCCCGGTCCGCCCGGAAGTTGAAGAAGATCACCGAGTCACCGGTCCGCACGGGGCCGACCGGCGTGCCGTTCGCATCGACGATGACAACCGGGCGGATGAACTCGTCGGTGACGTTCGCGGCATGCGACGCCTGCACGGCGTTGAGCGCGGACCGGACCGTCGTTTCCGCGGCGCCCCCCACGATCGCGTCGTAGGCGATCTTGATCCGTTCCCATCGCTTGTCGCGGTCCATGGCGTAGTAGCGCCCCACGACCGTCGCGATGCGGCCGCCGGTGCGGCCGAGGACCTCTTCGAGCTGACGGATATAGCGGAGGCTGCCGGCCGGCGAGGCGTCGCGGCCGTCGGTGATCGCATGGACGAACACGCGCGGCACTTTGCGGGCCGCCGCCAGCTTCAGCAGCGCGTGGAGGTGCCGCTGGTGGCTGTGGACGCCGCCGTCCGAGAGCAGCCCGATGAAATGGAGCGCGTGGCGGCCGTCGGCACAGCGGCTGAAGGACGCCTCGAGCGCGGCGTTGCCGGCCAGCTCACTGTCGCGGATCGCCTTGTCGATACGCGTCAGGTCCTGGTAGACGATGCGGCCGGCGCCCATGTTGGTGTGGCCGACCTCGGAGTTCCCCATCTGCCCGGCCGGGAGGCCGACGGCTTCGCCCGAGGCGATCAGTTCGGCGTGCGGGTAGCGCGCCAGCAGCGCGTCGTACACGGGCTTGCGCGCCAGCGCGACGGCGTTGTGCTCGCGCTCGTGGCGAATGCCGAAGCCGTCCAGGACGAGGAGGACAAGGGGCCCGACCCCCATCAGAACGTCGCCCGCAGGGCCGCTTTGCCGGCGTAGCGTGCCTGCGGACCGAGCGCTTCTTCGATGCGCAGCAGCTGGTTGTACTTCGCGACGCGGTCGCTGCGGCTTGCCGAGCCGGTCTTGATCTGGCCCGCGGCGGTGCCCACCGCCAGGTCGGCGATGATCGTGTCTTCGGTCTCGCCGGATCGATGGGAGATGACCGCGGCGTATCCGGCGTCTTGCGCCATCTTCACCGCATCGAGCGTCTCCGACACGGTGCCGATCTGATTCAGCTTCACCAGGATGGCGTTGCCGACACCCTCGGTGATGCCGCGCCGCAGGATCTCGGGATTCGTCACGAACACGTCGTCGCCCACCAGCTGCACGCGCGAGCCGAGCGCCGTCGTCAGCGACGCCCAGCCCGTCCAGTCACCTTCGGCGACGCCGTCCTCGATCGAGATGATCGGATATTCCCGCACCCACTCCTCGTAGAGGCGCACCATCTCGTCGGACGTCCGGCTCGGCTCCCCTGACTTCTTGAAGACGTACGTCCGCGACGCCTCGTCCCACAGCTCGCTGGCGGCGACGTCCAGCGCGAGGTAGACGTCCGTGCCGGCCGTGTAGCCCGCCCGGGTGATCGCTTCGAGGACGACATCGACCGCTTCGCGATTCGACGACAGGCTGGGAGCGAAGCCCCCTTCGTCGCCGACGCCGGTCGAGTAGCCCTTGGTTTTCAGGATCGCACGCAGCGCATGGAAGATCTCGACCCCCGCGCGCAGCCCTTCGGCAAAGGAGCCGGCGGCGACGGGCATGACCATGAACTCCTGAAAGTCCACGCTGCTGTCGGCATGCGCGCCGCCGTTGAGGATGTTCATCATCGGCACCGGCAGGCTCAACGCGCGGCCGCGATCGTGCAGCGCCGCCAGATGCGCGTACAGCGGGACCCCGTCGGCCTGGGCCACGGCCCGCGCGAGTGCCATCGACACGCCGAGTGTCGCGTTGGCGCCGAGCCGTCCCTTATTGGGGGTGCCGTCGAGCTCGATCATGAAGCGGTCGACGGCCCGCTGGTCCGCGGTCCGGCCCCTCAGCGCGCCGGCGAGCTCACCGTTGATGTTCCCCACCGCCCGGGTGACGCCTTTGCCCAGGAAGCGTGTGGCGTCGCCGTCCCGCAGCTCCAGCGCTTCCCGCTGCCCGGTGGACGCACCCGACGGCACCGCGGCGCGCCCTGTCGCGCCGCTGTCGAGCGTCACCTCGGCTTCGACCGTCGGATTACCGCGCGAATCGAGAATCTCACGGCCGTGGACCGTCTGAATCTTCACTGGCTCTCCTCACTCCAATCATGAATCCACAATCATCAATCCAATCATCAATCCACAATCATCAATCCAATC
>JBBECO010000079.1:25312-27332 GCA_040881785.1 Vicinamibacterales bacterium | reverse complement strand
AATCCACAATCATCAATCCAATCATCAATCCACAATCATCAATCCAATCGCCAATCCGCAATCGGCGATCGGCAATCGACAGGGCTCTACCTTTCCGCCCCTCGTCTGTCGAACTCCGCCTCGTTCCGCAGCGCCTCTTCACCGATGTCGCCGATGAACGGCTCGTCGTCGGTGGTGACGACCACGATGCCGCTGTCGGTGACGGTGTGCCGGCGGCGATCTTCGTCCGGGTTGTACCCGATCTGCGCGCCTCGCGGAATGAACACATCGCGGTCGATGATCGCGCGCCGGATCCGCGCGTGGCGGCCGACCCGCACCCCCGGCATGAGGATGCTCTGGTCGATGTCACAGAAGCTGTGGACCCGGACGTTGGGGCAGAGCACGCTGCCGGCGATCTTGCTGCCCGACACGATGCAGCCGGCCGAGATGATCGAGTCGATCGCCTGTCCGCAGCGCCGTCCCTCGTCGGCGAAGACGAACTTGGCCGGCGGCGCCTGTATCTGATGGGTACGAAGCGGCCACTCCGGATCGTACAGGTTGAACTCGGGATTCACATGGCACAGGTCCATGTTGGCGTCGAAGTACGCCTCGAGCGTCCCGATGTCGCGCCAGTACTTCGACGCCTTCTTGTTCTCGTCGTAGAAGCGGTACGCGTACACGCCCGTCGTCGAGAGCATGGCCGGGATGATGTCCTTGCCGAAGTCGTGCGTGGACGGCTGGCGGGCATCGTCCTCGAGCACGGGCACGAGGCTGTCGATGTCGAAGATGTAGATCCCCATCGAGGCCAGCACCTGGCCGCCCGGGGGAAGGTGTTTGGGCTTCTCGAGAAACCCGGTGATCCGGTCCTGGTCGCCGGTCTCGAGCACGCCGAAGCGGTGGGCTTCCTCGGTCGGGATTTCGATCACCGCGAGCGTCGCGCCGCCGCCGTGCTCCTGGTGGAACCGCAGCATCTTCGCGTAGTCCATCTTGTAGACATGATCGCCTGACAGGACGATGAGATACCGTGGATTCTCTTGGAGGATCGAATACAGGTTCTGGTACACGGCGTCGGCCGTGCCGAGATACCAGTGCTCGCCGACGCGCTTCTGCGGGCTCAGGATCTCGATGAACTCGCCGAGCTCGTCGGCCACCACGCTCCAGCCCATGCGGATGTGGCGGCTGAGCGACAGCGACTTGTACTGCAGGGCGATGAAGATGCGCCGCAGCCCGGAGTTGAGGCAGTTGCTGAGGGTGAAATCGATGATGCGGTACGGCCCGCCGAAGTAGACCGCCGGCTTCGCGCGTTCCTTCGTCAGCGGGTACAGCCGCTCGCCGACGCCTCCGGCGAGCACCATGACGACCACATCGTCGAGCACGGCGGCCTCAGCGTTTCAGGATGACGCGCGCCGGAGCGCCGTCACCGCCGGCGACCGGGATCGGCAGACAGTACATCTCGTACATGCCCGGCTCGGCCTCCGCGAGGTTGAGTCCTTCGATGATGATGACGTCGTTCGAGAGCAGCGTTCTGTGCGCGGGGGCCCCCGGTTTCTTGAACTGTTCGATCGACAGATAGTCGATGCCGACCACCTTCACGCCCTGCTCGACCAGGTAGCGCGCGGCGCCGTCGGTCAGATGCGTGTAGTCGTCGTGGAAGACGTCGCTGTTCCAGAGCGCCGAGTTCGGCGTCCGGAACAGGACGCGCAGGTCCTCGCGCAGCCCGGCCGCCGCGAGGTCGTCCGCCGTGATCCCCCCGCGCCTCGTGATGTCGATCACGCGCGCACGGCCGATGAGGAGGTTGAGCGGGAGCGCCTCGACGCCGGCGCCGTCGTCGATGAAGTGGCGGGGGGCGTCGACGTGCGTCCCGGTGTGCGTGCCCATGACGAGCCGCGACACGTTCGAGGATCCGCCGTCGGCGATCCGCTTGATCGGCTGCAGCTCGAACGGAGGATTGTTCGGATAGGTCGGGAGGCCCTGCCTAAGCGGAACGCTCACGTCCAGCAGTTTCGGCACTCGGGCCATACGGTCGCGATGATATCACCCC
>JBBECO010000079.1:17404-25212 GCA_040881785.1 Vicinamibacterales bacterium | reverse complement strand
TTTTGACGGTGTGCAACCCGTGGCCTATCATCAGCGCATCGAATCCAGGCGATGGCCGTGATCGTGTTCGCGCTCGTGGCGGTGTTCCAGGCACTCGGCCTGGCGGCGGACGGCGCCGCGCAAGCGGATCGGCGCGCCCAGACGCGGTCCGAGCAGGCGCTGCGGCGCGAGGGGGATGCCCTCGTCGCCCTCGCGGATGCGGCCCTCGCCGGCCGCGCCGATCCGGCCGGTCTCGCGCTCGACTGGCGGAACGACTTCTTCAAAGCGCAGCCCGGGACCTTCGTCCCCTTCACGCTCACCTTCGACGAGACGGTGCTGACGTCGAACCGGGTGCTCCTGTACGTGCGCGCCGAACGGCAGCCGGCCGCAGAGAAACCCCGCCGGACGTTGCCCCCCGCGTACGAGACGATTTTTCCCGTAAGTCTCGACAGGACCCGCGGGCGGCCGGCCCGGATCATGCGGGGGTTCGCGGTCCCGCCCGGACGCTATCGCGTGGTGGTCGTCCTGCGCGAGACCCCGGAAAATCCCGAGGAGCCGATGGCCCGCCGCGCGTCCGGCTCGCTCGTCCGCGAGCTGGACGTCCCCGACTTCTGGACCGGAGAGCTGGCCGTCAGCACCGTCATGCTTGCCGACCGGGTCGAACCGCTGAGCGCCCCGGTGCCGACCGACGAGCTCGACGAGCACCCTTACGTCGTCGGGACCAACCGGATCCACCCCGCCCGAGGGACGTCGTTCCCCAGAAACCGCGAGCTGGTGGTGGTTTTTCTGGTCTATAACCCGTCCGTGGGGATCGATAAGCATTTTGACGTCCAAGTGGATTACCATCTGTTTAGGAAAGACCCGGGTGGGGCCCCCCAGGGGGGCGGGCCTCCAGAGGGGCCAGGGCCTCGGCGTGGCGAACGATACGTCACACGCACGAACCCGCAACGGTTCAATCCGGCCATGATGGGCGCCGGGTTCGATCCGCTGTCGGGCACTCCGGTCCTGGCAGGGCAGGGCATCCTGCTCGCCGCCTTCGAGCCCGGCGACTATCGGCTCGAGATCACAGCGACGGATCTCCTCTCTCGGAAATCGTTGTCGCGGGACGTGGCATTCACGGTCGTCGGGTAACCAGAGCGCGCACGGCGCGCTCGCGAGGAAGCGGCGCGGGGCGAGGGGCCCCCGCAAGCGACCGAGCCGGGGTGGGGGGGGGGGGGCCCCCCCCCCACTTAAGGATGGAGGGACTCATGGCACGCATCAGCCGGGTGTTATCGGCGGCGATGATCATGAGCGCGGGGGCCGCGCTAATGCCGGGGTCCGCCACCGCGCAGACGTCGGCTCAGCAGGCCGACCGCGCGCGTCCGTCCCCCGTCACCCAGGTCGCCCGCCTCTCGTCCGGTACGATCACCGGCTCGGTCGCCGACGAGCGCGGCCGGCCCGTGCCCGGTGCGAAGGTCACCGCAATCGGGGCCACGATGGCGCTGGCCCAAACCGATGCGTCGGGCCGGTTCCTCACCGAGGTCCTGCCGGCCGGCGAGTACGTCGTCAAGGCGCACCTTGCCGGGTTCAGCGCGTCGAAGCGCGAGATCGTTCGCGTCGGCGGCGCCTCGGCGTCGGTCCCGCCGCTGCAGGTGAGGCGTCTCGACGCGCCTGGAAAAGCCGACCCCTCGGTGCCGAGCCGTCCGATCGTCGCGGCGGGCTTCAGTCTGCCCCAGGCCGAAACGGCCGACGAGTCTGCGACCGACGGGTCGAAGGACGCGCATCCGCATTCCGAGACGGCGTGGCGTCTTCGGCACATCAAGCGCAGCATCCTCAAGGACCGGTCGAACGCGATCGTCGTGGCCACCGACGAGACGCTGTCCGATGGCTCGGTGTTCGGACGCGCGATGGGCGGCGCCGTGAATTTCGCGTCCTACGCCACGTCGCTGTTCACCGACCTGCCGTTGACCGGCGAAGTGAACCTGCTCACGTCGAGCTTCGCACCCGGTGACCTGTTCGGCGGCGACGATCTGCCCCGCGGCATCGCCTACGTGTCGCTCGGCTCGCCCACGCCCGCCGGCGAGTGGCAGGTGCGTGCCGCCATGAGCGAAGGGGATCTGGCCTCGTGGATTCTCGCCGGATCCTTCACGTCCAAAGCGGGTCCGTCGCACGCCTACACGCTCGGTCTGTCGTACAGCACTCAGGGCTATCAGGGGGGCAACCCGGTGGCGCTGGCGGCGATGCGCGATGGCAGCCGCAATGCCGGCGAGGTGTTCGGCTTCGATCGCTGGCGCGTGACGCCGTGGCTCGAGCTCGACTACGGCGGCCGCTACGCGCGGTACGACTACATCCAGGACGACCATGGACTGATGAGCCCGCGGGTCGGGCTGACCGTTTCGCCACGTAAAGGCACGCGGATGTCGGCGCTGGTCCGGCAGCGCATGGTGGTGCCGGGCGCCGA
Organism: Vicinamibacterales bacterium; assembly: GCA_040881785.1. Taxonomy (GTDB): domain Bacteria; phylum Acidobacteriota; class Vicinamibacteria; order Vicinamibacterales; family 2-12-FULL-66-21; genus JACDCA01. The sequence continues at coordinate 22,793 of JBBECO010000079.1, read as the reverse complement.
GGAATTCCTGCCGCGCGCCATGACCGGCCCGGCCCTGCCCCCCGAACGGACGTTCGCCGCATTCGAGGGGCACGACATGCGCGTCGAGCGCTTCCGGGGGCTGGATTTTCTCGTCGAGCACCAGGTCGGCGACGCCTATGTGCTGGGGTTCCGCCGGTTCTACCAGAATGTGGACGACCAGCTGGTGACGATGTTCCGCGTGGTCCCGGAAGGGAGCCCGGAGTCGGTCGGCCACTATTACGTTGGCAACGCCGGCGCGTTCGACGCGTCCGGATGGGCGATCAGCATGAGCACCCCGCCCGGGCTTCGCGTGCGGGGCTCGATCGACTACACCGTGGCGCGCGCCACCTGGACATCGCGAAACGAGGCGCTCGCCCTGAGCGTTCCGTCCGTCCTTCGACCGGAGACGGAAGACATCCACGACCTCACGACGTCGCTTCACACCGACATTCCCGAAACCGCGACACGCGTCTTCGTCCTCTACCGGTTCAACACGGCGTTCACGCGCTCGGACGACCTGACGCGGCCGGGTGCGGACGCGCGCTTCGACGTCCAGGTGAACCAGGCGTTGCCGTTCGGCGTCGCCGGCACGAAATGGGAAGTCCTGGTCGGTCTGCGGAACCTGTTCCGCGACGCCAACGATCCGGCTTCGGTCTACGACGAACTGCTGGTCGTCCGCCCGCCGAAGCGAGTCATCGGCGGATTCCTCGTCCGGTTCTAGTCTCATCCGAGGGGCGTCGCCCCTCGGACTCCCCTACACGCTCTCTCGCTCGCCGCTTCGCCGGGCTCGCGCCGTTCGCGTGGCTCATTCGCTGGCGCTCATTCGCGTCGCGACTTGTGAGGGGCATTCCGGTCGGTTGTCATGCCGATATCCAGTGCATTGGACAGGACCTCCGACTCATTGGAGATTCCCGTGTCATGGAACCCGGTGTTGACGTAAAATCATTGATTACTAAGGGTTTATGGCCGTCGCATCGAGGGGTTTCGGGGAACGGCGTTTGCTCAGTCGGCAGCGGTCATCCTTGCTGACTTCACTCGACGTACGCCCGGCTTCCGATATCCGCCGCAAGGCATGGTTCCGCACGACGGCCCATCTGGCCCTCGTGGCGGCGCTGCTCTGCCTGGCCGCGGCGAATGTCTCTCTGCGCTGGACGTGGTCGGAGGTCGAAGACGGCGTGTTGTGGCGCGAAACTGCAAGCGTCGTCACGGCGGTGGAAATCGCCGAGGGCTCGCCGGCCGACCGGCATGGCATCCAGCCGGGCGACGTCCTCGCCGCGCTCAACGGTGTCGATGTCATGACGGCGCAACAGGTCATCGACGCCGTGCACGCGGCCGAGAAGGGGACCGCGCTCACATACGCGATCGTTCGTGAGGGCGAACGGAATTTCGTCATGGTCACGCTGCAGCCGATTCCGAGCGGTGACCTCGCGCAGTACTACACACTTGCGGCCGTTGGGATTTTCGCGCTGCTGGTCGGCGCCGGCGTCCGGCTGCGGCGTCCCGACAACCAGGCCACGCTGCACTTCTTCTGGCTGACGGTCGCCTTCTTCAGCGTCTTTGCGTTGTCGTTTGCCGGAAAGCTGAGTGCGTGGGACTGGGTGTTCTACTGGGGGGATGTCGTCGGCCTGCTCCTGCTGCCGCCGCTCTTCCTGCACTTCGCGCTGATGTTCCCGGAGCGGCCCGACAGCTGGGTGCGAACCGATGCGGGGCGGAAGCTGCTTCCCGTCGTGTACCTGCCGGCGGTGCTGCTGGGGGCGTCGCGCGTGGCGGTCCTTCTCCGGAGCGGACGCGAAGGCGCGCTGCTGTCGACCGTGCTCACGGTTGTCGAGCAGCTCGAGCATCTCCATCTCGCCGCCGGTCTGATCGCCGGCCTGGCCGTCATGATCCGCGCGCTGGGCCGCGTGCGCTCGGTCACGGCGCGCCGCCAGTTGCGCTGGATTGTGTGGGGCACCGCCTTCGGCTCGGTGCCGTTCGTGCTGGGCTACGCGGTGCCTTTCGCCCTGGGGTTCGAGCCGCGAGCCGGCTTCGAATTGACCGCGATCCTGCTCGGCCTGGTCCCGCTGGCGTTTGCGTCGGCGATCATCCGCTACCGGCTGATGGACGTCGAGGTGATCATCAAGCGCGGCCTGGTGTACGCGGCGGCGACGATGGCGATCGTCGCGATCTACGCCGTCCTGTGGCACGTCACCGGCGCCTGGAGCTCCGACCAGGACGCCCGCAACCCGCTCATCGCGTTTCTCGCAACCGCCGTCGTCGTCCTGCTGTCGCGGCCGGTGAAGAACGCGATTCAGACGGGGCTCGACCGCGTCTACTACCGGGATCGGTACGACTACCGGCGCGCGCTCGTCGGCTTCGCACGGGATCTCAACAGCGATCTCGATCTGTTCCGCCTGAGCGAGCGCCTCGTGCATCGCGTCACCGAGACACTCGTGGTGGACCGGATGGCGCTGCTGCTGGCCCCGGTCTCCAGCGGACGCGACGGTGAGTTCGTCACGATCGCGCACGCGGGGTTCGCGGCCGAGCCTCCGGTGCTGCAGCGCGGCTCCGACGTCGGCACGCGCCTGGTGTCGGGCCACACCCTGACGCTCGACGACCCCTTCGCGCTGCGTCGCATCGATGCGCGCGAGCTGGAGTTCTGGCGGGAATCCGGGATCCACTACTTCGTGCCGTGCGTCTCGAAGGAAGGCACGATCGCCGTCATGGCCCTCGGCCGCAAGGCGAGCACCGAGCCGCTCAGCAGCGAAGACATGGCGCTGCTCGCCGCCGTCGCGGCGCAGGCCGCCACCGCGCTCGAGAACGGCCGTCTCTATCGGCAGCTCCGGATGAAGGCCGAAGAGCTCGACCGGATGCGCGAGTTCAGCGAGAACATTCTCGAGTCGCTCAACGACGGGCTCGTCGTGCTGAATCGCGAGGACCGCGTGGTCCGCTGGAACCGGCGGCTCGAAGAGCTGTACGGCGTCCGACACGAGGAGGCCGTAGACCGCCGGATCGACGAGATCTTCGACGAGGCCTTCTCCGGCACGCTGCGCGCGGCCCGCCGCGAGTCGCCCGACGGCGCCGCCGTGTACCGCGTGCCGCTGATGACGCGCCACGACCCGGCGCGGCGCGTGCTGATCAACCTCGCCACGACACCGCTGCGCGATTCGGACGGCGCCATCGCCGGCAGCATTGTCGTCATCGAAGACATCTCCGCCCGCGTCCAGCTCGAAGAACAGCTGCAGATCTCGGAGAAAATGGCGTCCCTGGGTCTGCTGGCCGCGGGTGTCGCGCACGAAGTGAACACGCCGCTCACCGGCATCTCGAGCTACACGCAGATGCTGCTGCAGGGGGCCGACGCCGACGATCCCTCCACGCAGGTCCTCGAGAAGATCGAGCGCCAGACCTTCAGGGCCGCCAAGATCGTCAACGGGCTGCTCAACCTCGCCCGGCCGGCGCAGGTCGACAGCGGTCCGGTCGACATCAACAACGTCGTCAACGACGTGCTGACGCTCCTCGAGCACCAGTTCAAGACCGGCAGCATCCAGGTCCGGAAGGAGCTGGCGGCGGTGTCGCCGATCGTGCAGGGCACCGAGTACAAGCTGCAGCAGGTCTTCCTGAATCTGTTCCTCAACGCGCGCGACGCGATGCCGAAGGGCGGCTGGCTGTCGATCAGCACCCGCGCCCTGAGCGGGCACGCCTCGATCGAGATCGCGGACACCGGCTCCGGGATCCCGGCCGAGTGCCTCTCGCGCATCTACGATCCGTTCTTTACGACGAAGGATATCGGCAAGGGCACCGGGCTGGGGCTGTCGATCACCTACGGCATCGTGCAGGAGCACGGCGGGACCATCACCTGCGACAGCAGCGTGGGGAACGGCACGCGCTTCACCTTGACCCTGCCGCTCGCCACGGCGCGCGCCGTGGACGTCCCACGAACCGCACACAGGCAGGCGTGACCATGCGAAGGGCTGCAGCCACGGCGGACACACAGGCGGTTTCTCCGGCCCGCAAGGGCACGATCCTCGTCATCGACGACGAAGAGATCATGCGCGAGATCCTGGAGGCGCTCCTCGTGCGGGAAGGCTACGAGGTCCGGCTCGCCCCGGAGGCGGGCGAGGGGCTCGAGCTGGCGCGGGCGGTCCCCTTCGACGCGGCGATCGTCGACATGATGATGCCCGGCATGGACGGCATCTCCACGCTCGACGAGCTGAAGAAGATCGACGACGATCTCCCGGTCCTGATGATCACGGCGTTCGCCTCGGTCGAAAACGCCATCGCCGCGATGAAGCGCGGCGCCTTCGACTACATCACCAAGCCGTTCAAGAACGACGAGGTGCTGGTGGTGCTCCGCAACGCCCTGGCGCAGCGCACGCTGGTCGCCGAGAACCGCGCGCTGCGGCAGAACCTGCAGGCGCGGTCCAACCGCTTCGGCGAGATCATCGGGCGCAGCTCACCGATGCGCCAGGTGTTCGACCTGATCATCCAGGCGGCGCCGAGCCGCACGACGATGCTGATCAGCGGCGAGAGCGGCACCGGCAAGGAGCTCGTCGCCCGGGCGCTGCACCAGAACTCCATGCGGGCCGACCGCGCGTTCGTCACCGTGAATTCGGGCAACCTGCCGCCGGACCTCCTGGAATCGAACCTGTTCGGGCACGTCAAGGGAGCCTTCACGGGTGCCGTCTATCCGAAGAAGGGGCTCTTCGAGCTGGCCGACAAAGGCACGATCTTCTTCGACGAGATCGGCAACATCCCGCTCGAGACCCAGGCCAAGCTGCTGCGGGTCATCCAGGAGCGTGAGTTCATGCGGCTCGGCGGCGTGGACATCATCAAGGTCGACGTCCGCATCATTGCCGCGACCAACGTGGATCTGCAGAAGATGGTCGCCGACGGGCGCTTCCGGGAGGACCTGTACTACCGGCTCCACGTGATCACCGTGCAGCTCCCGCCGCTCCGCGAGCGCCGTGACGACATTCCGCTGCTGGTCCAGCACTTCCTCGAGAAGTACGGCGAAGAGAACAACAAGAAATCGTTCGAGATCACGCCCGACGCGCTGGACCTGCTGCTCGACTACGACTGGCCCGGCAACGTCCGCGAGCTGGAGAACGTCATCGAGCGGGCGGTGGTACTCGCGACAGGGCCGAGGCTCGACGTCGATCTGGTGCCCGACCACGTGCGCAGCAGCCGCCGCTTCCAGATGCCGCAGGTCATCGTGCCGCCCGAGGGGATCTCGTTCCGCGAGGTGATCACCGATTTCGAGAAGCGGCTCATCGAATCGACGCTCGAAGCCGCAGGCGGCGTGCAGAAGCGCGCGGCCGAGCTGCTGCACATCAAGCCCACCACCCTGAACGAGATGATCAAGCGCCACGACATCCGGCCGCGGAAAAAGCGGAGCGCCCTGACGGCCGCCGAC
>JBBECO010000079.1:14744-17304 GCA_040881785.1 Vicinamibacterales bacterium | reverse complement strand
GACGCCGATGAGGCCGACGACGTCGCCGAGGGTGAGCACGCGACGACCGCCGGCGAGCGCTAAAAAGCCAACGACCAATCCGCCGACTGCCAATCACCAAACCTCCAACTCGAGAGGTTGGAAGTTGGATCGTTGGTAGTTGGTAATTATCTTGTCCTGAGATTCAGGAACATCTTCTCGTATTTCGCCAGGATGACGTCCCACCGGTAGTTGTTCCGGATGTACTCGCGGCCGTTGGCGCCCATGGCGGCGCGCAGGCGCTGGTCGCTCACCAGCAGCCGCAGCGATTCGTTGAACTCGTAGCGGTCCGCGTAATAGAGGCCGGCGTTGCTCTTCTGGCAGTGGTCCACCAGCACCTCGCTCCGCGCGTTGGCGAGCACGGGCGTGCCGACCGCGAAAGATTCGAGCGCCAGCAGCGACAGGCTCTCGTACGGCGACGGCACCACGACGACCGTCGCGGCCTCGAGCGCCTGCGTGCGCTCCTGGTCCGAGAGCCGCCCCGCAAACCGGATGAACGGTTCCTCGGGCAGCGGCATCAGCTTCACGCCCATCAGCACCAGCGATGCATCGCCCCCCTCGTTGACGTAGGCGCTGAAGTACTCGATCAGCTCTTCGCAGCCCTTGCCGGGATCGATGCGTCCGCCGTAGAGCGCGATCGGGCCGTCCAGCCGGTGACGACGCCTGAACGTCGTGCCGCGCTGTGCCAGGTGCGGCCGGAACGTCGGCGAGTCGTCATCGATCTCCTCCGGCGGGGAAGGGCCGTCCTCGGGGTCCCGCGGGTATCGCTGCGCCTGCGGCAGATCCACGCCGCAGCCGACCGTCTCTTCCTCCACCGCGCGCATCGAGAAGTGCGTGGTGAGGAAGCGCCGCTCGACCTCGGTGTTGTAGGCGACCCCTGCCGGCAGACTGAACAGCTCCTTGTAGATCTCGAGCCGGATCGCCGGCTCGTCGTGCGCCGTCGGCACGAGGATGCTCTTCTGCGGCGCCACCTTCAAGCCGAGCACGGTGGGCGCGTAGAGATACGTGAAGAAGATGAGGACGTCGTACTGCTGATGGTGCCGCTCGAGGTACTCGAGGAGGGCGGGGCACCAGGGGCCTTGCTGCCGCAGCCATTCGACTTCGTCCTGGCGCGTGTGTTCGTGATTGAAGATCCACTCGGAGTAGCGGTTGAACGCGTGAATGTCACGCGTCTGCGCGTTGGCGAAGCGGCGGACGGTGACGCCGCGCACGCGATCGTTGCCTTCGGGATACTCGTTCTCCCAGGTGATGTAGTCCTGCGCGCACGTGGTCAGGACCTCGACCTGATGCCGGGGCGCCAGCCGCTCCGCGATGAGGCGGCAGTGATACTCCGAGCCGCCGAGGATCTCGGTGCCGTAACGTTGAACGATGAACGCGATCTTCAAACGCAGCTACTCCCGCGGCCGGCCTCAGGCCGGTCCCGAACTTGTCTGTACGCCAAACGGCGCCAGGGCCGCCCACAGGCGGGCGTCGACCCGGGCCGTCGAAAAATCCTTCAGCCTCGTCCGCTGGCCGGCGATGACGGCCTCGCGCACCGGACGGTCGTAGACCAGCATCCCCATGGCCTCGGCCGCCAGCTCGAGGTCCTTGGGCGAGAACAGCACGCCGGCGCCGCCCAGCGTTTCCGGAACCGCCCCCGCAGCATACGCCAGCACGGGAACATCCGCCGCCATGGCCTCGACCAGCGGCACGCAGAAGCCCTCGTGCTCGCTCAGCGACACATAGACGTCGGCCCACCGGTAGAAGGCCGCCAGATCGTCGTCGGGCACCGGTCCGGTGAACCAGAAGCGGTCGGGCAGCATCTGGTACTGATCGATGAGCGCGCGGACCTGCGCGTAGTAACGGGGCAGCCCGTCGTGGCGGCCGACGAAGATGAAGCGGTAGTAGCTGTCCACATACCGCTTGTAGACCTCGGCGAGCCGGATGTGGTCCTCGATCCGCTTGTTCGGCACGATCCGGCCGACGAAGAGAATGTTGATCAGGCCGTCGGCGAGGATCTTCTCGAGCGCGGGTCGCCGCGGCGCTTTCGTGATGCGGTCGGTGTTCACGGCGATCGGCACGACGCCGGTCGGCGTAAACCCCATCGCCTCGAGCTCGCGGCGGTTGAATTCGGAATCGCCGAGCGCGAGATCGACCCGGCCGGCGAGCGAGCGCAGCTCGCTGCGCCCGAGTGCCGCCAGCCTGAAGAGGCCCGGATCGTACGGCGCGAAAAACTCCGCCGGTGTGATGTTGTGGTACTGGAGGACGCGCGCGCCGCGCAGAGACGCAAAGGCCTCGGTCATCGGCGACGGCAGGGCGAAGTGGAAGATCGTGACATCGCCGGTCCGCGCCGCCGGATCCGAGAATTCGCGGACGTCGCCGCGAAGCGCCTCGTCCATCGTCAGCGCGAAGAGATCCGACTCGTGCCCGCCGGCGCGCAGCATGTCGCGCACCGTGCGGGCGCTGTCGCCGATCGCGTCCCCCTGGTGGGCGGCCGGCACCCACTGGTTGATGATCATCCTTCGACTCGCCCCTTCGGGGCTCGCTCAGGACAGGTCCCGTC
>JBBECO010000079.1:0-14644 GCA_040881785.1 Vicinamibacterales bacterium | reverse complement strand
CCTTCGGGGCTCGCTCAGGACAGGTCCCGTCCGGGGCCTTCGGGGCTCGCTCAGGACAGGTGGAGGATTCTTCCGGGAGCGCCTGGTACAACGCCGGACGGAATTGCCGGAGCTCCTCGAGCCGTTCGAACTGGTCGAACTGCTGCCAGAAGTCCCAGGCGACCTCCGGGGCCGGCCGCGGGGGCAGGGCCGCGACCTCCTCGACGAACCGGAGCAGCGTCCCGTCGAAGTCCCTGGCGCGGAGCCGCGCGAGTGCCGCGTCCTGGGACGCCAGGACGGCGTCCTCGATCGCGCCGTCGTCGAGGATCGCCTCCATGAGGCGCGCGACGTGCCGAGGATCCCGATCGGTGTACAGGACGCCGCCGCCGTCCATGGTCGCGGGCACGGCGGTCGCCGCGTACGCGACGACCGGCACGCGCTTGTAGAAGGCTTCGATCAGCGGCACGCAGAACCCTTCGTGCTCGCTCGCGCACAGGAACAGATCGGCGACGTCGTAGAGCGCCGAGAGCTCCTCGTTGCTCACATGCCCGAGGAAGTACACGTCAGGCGTTCCGAGCTGCGACATCAGCCCCTGCAGCATGGCCAGGTACTTTTCGAATCCGCTGTAGGAGCCGACCAGCAGGAGACGGGACCGCGGGTTGTGCCGTGTCCGGTAGGCATGAAACGCGCGGATGACGTCCTCGAACTTCTTGTTCGGGATCACGCGGCCGACGAACAGGATGTTCGCGAAGCCGTCGTCGAAATCGCCGGCCAGCGCCCGATCGGGCGGCTGATCCAGGTGGACGAAACCCGGTACGACGGGCAGGACGCCCGTGGCCGTGAAGCCGAGCGCTTCGAGCTCCTGCCGGTTGTACTCCGAGTCGCCGAGCGCCAGCGCGCTGCGCTCGATGTAGGCGGTGAGCTCGCGCCGGCCGCGGAAGCAGAGCTTCACCAGGTCCTTGTGGACGCCGATGAAGTACTCCGGCGGCGTGATGTTGTGGTAGACGAGGACCATCCGGCCGGGCAGCGCGTAGGCCGTTCGCGAGGCCCTCGACCCGATCGAAAAATGGTGGATCAGGATGTCGTCGGGCGTCACCGCCCCGACCATCTCACGGTAGTCGATCGTCAGGTATTCGAGGCGGGGATCGGCCGTCTCGACGTAGATCTCGGATGTGTAGCCGGCCGATCGCAGCACGCGCTGGATGCCGAGCACCTCGTGGCCGATGGCATCGCCGTACCCGAGCGTGGCGAGCACCTGGTGAACGCGCGGCGTCCGGCGTGGGGCGGTCATGCGCGCGGCGGCCTCGCGGAAACGGCGTCGCCGGGCGCGAGCCCCACCGCGCCGGACGGAATCGAGGCGAGGACGTCGGCGGCGGGCGGCAGGTTCTTCTGCCGCCTGGCGAACCAGCCGGGCAGCGGCTCGATCGCCCGCGCCGCCGGCTCGCGCTGCAGCCGTGCGAGCATGTCGAGATACTTCCGCTCGACCACGGGCCAGGCGTAGTGGGTGCGGAAGTAGTCGCGGCCGTTCCGGCCGAGGCGCGCATGGAGCGGGCCATTCGATTCGAGCGCATACAGCGTTTCGGCGAACTCCTCGTAGCTCCCGTAATACAGCCCCGCGCCGCTGCGGATGCATTGGCCCTTGAGCACGTCGCACCGCCCGTTGGCGAGCACGGGCTTGCCCATCCCCCAGGCCTCGAGCGCCACCATGGAGAGGCTTTCGAAATAGGACGGCATGATGAGCAGGTCCGCCGCCGCCATCGCGTCGAACTTGTCCTGGTCCGGCAGGAACCCGAGGTGATGGATGCGCGCGTGCTCGGGCACCGGCATGACCGCGCTGCCGACGAGCACGAGATCGAGCCCGCGCGGAAATGTCGCCGCATACCGGCGGTAGTAGTCGAACAGCTCCCTGCAGCCCTTGTTCTCGTCGATGCGTCCGACGTAGATGGCAAACGGCCGGTCGATCCCGAACGTTCTGCGGAAGCGCTGGCCGTCGGCGCGCTCCGGCACGTCGGACCCGACGCCGACGACGACGCCGGGCACCTCGGCGTTGCCGGCCGCCGCCTGGATCATGGCGCGCTCCTCGTGCGAGTTGTACATGATCGCCCGCACTGACCTGAACACCGGTCCAAACATGCCCAGTCCGATGGCCGGATCGCGCTCGGCCGTCGGCACCAGGATCGCGCGGTCCGCCAGGCGCCGTGCGGCATGGTATGCGTGGTAATAGCGATAGCTGAAGAGGATCACGAAATCGAAGGCGCCGCGGGCCAGGTAATCGAGCATCCCGCGGCTCACCGGTCCCTCGCTCTTCAGCCAGGCGAGCTCCTCGGCGATCGAGTGCGGGTGCCCGAAGACCTGCGCGGACCGCCGGCCGAAGTCGTGCGGGTCGCGCTCGCGGTCAACCGCGAACCGGCGAACCGCGATCCCGTTGACCGTCTCGGTCCCCGCCGGATGCTCGTTGCGCCACGTCACGTAGTCGCGTGCACATGTGGTCACCACCTCGACGCCGGCGTGGGGCGCGAGCCGTTCCGCGATGTAGCGCGCGTGCAGCTCCGCGCCGCCATTGATGTCCGCGCCATAGCGCTGGACGGCGACGGCGAGTCTCATTCTCCGGTAGCGGGCGGAGCCTGCGGCGTGACGCCGCCGGTGTCAGGTCGCGCCTCTGCCGCGCCGCTCTGCGAGGCTCCCTCGGGTCGCCCCTCGCCGGCCGGCCGGCCGTCGCCGCCCTGGCCGCCACCAGGACGACGCCCCCGCCGCCTGCGGCGGCGTGTCCGGCGTTCCTGCGCCTGCGCCTCGGTTTCCGGCGCACGGCCACCGCCGCTGCTGATCGGCGGCTGGAGCGGCGGCACCGCGCCCGGACGGTATTGCACGACCCCTTCGAGCGCGCGCGCGCGGCGCTCGTCGAAGTCGAGGCGGCTCGACATCGACTCGACCTGCATCCTCAGGTTCTTGACCTGGATCCCCAGCCTCGTCGTCTCGAGCACGAGGTTGTGGATCAATTCGTACTGCAGTTCTTCGCGCGTGAAGCTGCGCGCGTTGAGGTCGGATTGGATGTGCAGCGCGTCGATCAGCGGGTACGGGTTGAAGAACAGTTTGAGGATCGGCTGCAGCAGCCGCCGCATGAAGCGCACGATCCCGCGATGCGACTCGAAGAGCGTCGTGTCCTCGAATTTGAAGTTGGGGTTGGCGTCCGGCTCGGTCTTGGTGCGGCGGTACTGCGCCAGCAGGTCCGACCGGACGCCGGTGGGATCGAGGAACTTCTCGAGCTTCACGCGCGCGAGCTCCGTGATCTCGTCCTCGGTGTAGTCCACACCGCGCTTCTCACGGATGCGCGCGCGGATCTGCCGCATGATCTGCTCGACGTCCACGTTGTCGGAGCGAATTTGAAAATCAGTCATGGTGTCCTTCAGCGTCGCGCGGTCAGCCCTCGGACTTCCGCGTTTCGCGTGCGTGTCTCTTGCGGCTCGTGAACTCGGGCGCTTCCCTGATGCACGTGCCGAGGATCCCGATGGACTCGACGAACGCCTTGCCGCCCGTCTTCTCGATCTGCGCGGTGTCGCCGCCGACATCGGGGTAGCCGTGTGCGTCTGCCGTCAGCGTCTCCCAGTTCCTGAACAGGCGGCCCCACGGGCTCGCGAGCGACCCTTCCATGGCCTTCCGGGCGTTGACGGGGTACCAGTAGCTGTCGTGATAGAGGACGCTGGCGATATAGGCCCACGGCGCCAGGACCGTTTTGAGGGACCACTCGATCGGTTTCTTCATCGGGCCCCAGTAGATCTGGTGCTGCATGCGCGAGGCGAAGGTCATCTTCTTGAACGGACCGGCGAAGTGCCAGTTCTCCGCCGCCGCCGACGCGTCCCCCACGATCTCGATCTCGCGCGGATCGGCGCAGCCGAGGCCCATTTCGTGGGCCATCCGGAGGAACTTGATCTTCATCGGATCGAATCCCATCAGCTTCGCCGCGACAGCGTCGATCGCCACCTGGTCGGCGCTGGCCAGGATCACGTTCTTCACGTGCGGCGTCATGCAGCGCGGCCCCGGGCCGTCGCCCGCGAACGTGCCGTCCATCACGGCGAAGACGCCGCGATGGATCTTCTTCTGGATCATCAGGAGGTCCACGAGCGTTTCGTGGATCACCGGGTGCGTCCAGTGCCGGTGCTCGTTCAGCAGCCCGCCGAACGCGTTCTTCATCGCCCCGGTCGTCGTCGTGAAGACGTGCGTCTTCACCGTCGGCAGGTGGATGATGTTCTCGCCGATGAAGCGCCTCGGGATCATGAAGCCCTTCGGGTACACCTCGTTGAGGCACGTGAACTGCTTCGTGAGGTCCCCCACGGCCTCCCGGATGTTGATCCACTCCTCGGTTTCGTAGATGTGGACGTTGCGGAGCTTGTGCGCCTCCACGACGTGGACCTGCTTGTTCTCACGCTCCCCGAGATGGGCGTCGATCACGACGGTGCGGTTATGGCAGGCGTGGATCAGCGACGGATCGTACCCGTCCTGCTTCATGGCGCGGATCACCCCCTCGAGCTGCCACGGCGTCGTCGAGCAGGCCGGGAAGAAGAAGTGCCACGAGATGTTGACCTTGAGCGCCGTGTCGGCGTCCCTGGCGACGACATCCTGGTAACCGGCGAGGTTCAGGAGCGTGTGGTAGTCGCTGAGCACCGTGCCCGGCGACGTGCGGAGAATCGCCACTGTGGATTTGGGCATGTTTCCTACCACCGCAGCAGCTGCGACGGTCCGTAGATGATGAGCGCGACCGCGATCGCCCACAACAGGACGCACAGCAGCAGCGGTTTGTCGTTCAACAGCATGTCGGACGGGCTTCCTCCGCCCTCCTTCTGATGCACCAGATAAAGGTACCGGAAGATGCCGTACAAGGGGAACGGGAGCGTCAGGCCGAGCTTGTCGGTATTGAACTTCTGGATCGTCTCGGGGCTGACCGTATAGAACGCGTAGGCGACCAGTGTGGAGGCCGTGACGACCGAGATCATCTGGTCCAGCAGGTACGGGCTGTATTCCTGCAGGATCGGGCGGTGGCTCGTGGCGGTGTCGGTGAGCAGCACGAGCTCGTGCCGCCGTTTGCTGAGCGCGAGGAAGAGCGCCAGCAGGATCGTCACGATCAGCAGCCAGTGGCTGACTGGCTCGGCGATCACGATGGCCCCGGCGGCCGCGCGCAGGACGAAGCCGATCGCGATCGTCAGCACGTCGATGATCACGACATGTTTCAACGGCCCCGAGTACAGCGCGAGGAGTCCGACGTAGGCGAGGGCGATGAGGCCGAATTCAAACCGCAGGACGAAGGCCGCCGCCAGCGCACCGGCCGCGAGGACCAGGGCCAGGCCCAGCGCCGTGGACACGGGGACGGCGCCCGAGGCGATCGGACGGAACTGCTTGAGCGGATGCTGGCGGTCAGCGTCGCGGTCGGCGACGTCGTTGATCAGATAAACGACACCCGACAGGGCGCAGAACACCACGAAGGCCGCGACGGCATACAGAATGGCGCCGGGGTCGAGGAGCCGCTGGCCGAAGATCAGCCCGGCGAAGACAATGAGGTTCTTCGTCCACTGAGACGGCCGCAGCGAGCGGACGAGGCTGATGGCAAGAGGGCTCGCAGAACGCTCGACGCGTTCCAGCGAAGCCCCCGCCTGCTCGATGAGATCTGGAGCTGAGTGTCGCGCCATCCTGAGCGCGGCGGGCTGACTTAGTTGCCGAAGCTCTTGACGGCTTCCGACTCGTCCTCGTACGTCTCGAACACCGTGAGCAGCTTGGTGATCGCCAGGAGATCCTGGATCCGCTTGGTCAGGTTCAGCAGCTTGAGCTTGCCGCCCTGACGGCTGACGGTCGTATACGTGCGGACGATCTCGCCGAGGCCGGCCGAGTCGATGTACGGCACGCCCTCGAGGTTGAGCAGCAGCTTCTTGTGGTCCTGCTGAATGAGCGAGTTGATCTTGTCCTTCAGGAGCTCGTCCCCCTCGCCCAGCGTCATCTTGCCCTTCAGGTCGAGGATCATCACCCCGTCGACGACCCGTTCGTCGATTTTCATCGCCGCTCTCCTCCAGCCGAACTGCGCCGCTGAGTGACGCCGGCCCCCGCCGCTGGCCTGGCGTCAACTACGGGACGCGCTCCGGGCAGCGTTGTGCTGCCAAAAGAAATAGACCGGGCAGAGTACTACGCGAATTTCAATGCTGTCAAGGATTTCGGGGATTTGCCCGCGTCGTCAGGCGTCAAGGGGCGGTTCACGAACCGCCCCTACGATATCGTTCGCCGGCTCCGAAACACGCCCGGAGGTCGCGGATCGGACGACGACGTACAGCACCGGGATGAAAATAATGTTCAGAAAAGTGGACACGAACATCCCTCCGGCCACCGCGGTGCCTACCGAGTGACGAGCCTCCTGCCCGGCCCCCGTGGCAAATACCAGGGGCAGCACGCCGAGGATGAAGGCCAGCGACGTCATCAGGATCGGCCGGAGCCTCAGCCGTGACGCTTCGATGGCCGCGTCCACCACGCTCAGGCCCTTGTGGCGCAGCTGCTCGGCGAATTCGACGATCAGGATCGCGTTCTTTGCCGCCAGGCCGATCAGCATGACGAGACCGACCTGGCAATAGACGTCATTGGCCAGCCCGCGCGACCACTGCGCGGTGAGCGCCCCCAGGACGGCCAGCGGCACGCCGAGCAGCACGATGAACGGCAGGACGAGGCTCTCGTACTGGGCGGCCAGCGTCAGGTACACGAGGAGCAGCGCGAGACCGAAGATCAGGAACGACTGCCGGCCCGCCTTGGTCTCTTCCAGCGAGATGCCCGACCAGGCGTAGCCCATGCCCTCAGGCAGCGTGGACTCGGCGATGCGCTCCATTTCCGCGAGCGCTTCGCCAGAGCTCACGCCGGCGGCGGCCGACCCGTTGATGGTGGCCGACCGGAACAGGTTGAAGTGGCTGATGACCTGGGGCGACGTCACTTCCTGGACGTCCACGACCTGATCGAGGGAGACCATCTGGCCCTCCCGCGTCCGCGCGTACAGCTGTCTCAGGGCCTGCGGCGTCGATCGGAAATTCTGGTCCGCCTGCACGTAGACCCGATAGGCGCGCGCGTTGAACTCGAAGTCGTTCACATATTGCGAACCCAGGAAGATCTGGAGTGCGCTGGTGATCTCGTTGAGCGGCAGCCCGAGCGCGAGCGCGCGCTGGCGGTCGATGGTCACCTGGAGTTGCGGGTCATTGGCCGTGAACGAACTGAACAATCCACGGAGTTTGGGGGACTGGTTCCCGGCCGCGGCGATGGCCTGCGTCGCCTGCGCGAGGTTCGTGATGTCGGTGCCGGTCTCATCCAGGACCTGGAACTCGAACCCGCCGAACCGTCCGAGACCGGGGATGCCGGGCGGAGGAAAGGCGGCGACGATGGCGCCCGGCAGCGAGAACAGGGGGCCGCTGATGCGTCCGAGGACGGCCTGCAGTGAGTGGTCGCGCCCCGGCCGGTCTGAAAACTCCTTCAAGCGCACGAACATCAGGCCGGCATTCGGCGCGGCCCCTCCGAAGCTGAATCCCATGACCGAGAACAGCGTCATGACGTCCGGATCGCTCAGGATGATCTTCTCGGCCTGCCGAGCGACCTGTCCCGTGTATTGCAGCGACGCACCCGCCGGCGCCTGGACCTGGACCATGAAGTAGCCCGGGTCCCCTTCGGGCACGAACGCCTGCGGCACCGTCCGGTAGACCCACCACGTGAGCCCCAGTGAAATGAAGAACACCACGACCACGGCCCAGCGCCAGCCCATGGCGGCGCGCAGCGTGCGAATGTAGGCGTTGGTGCCCCTCGTGATGCCGCGCTCGAACCAGGTGAAGAACCGCCCCTTCTCATGGCTTTCACGATCGAGCAGCAGGGCCGACAACGCCGGCGTGAGCGTGATGGCGTTGAACACCGACAGCGCCACCGCGAAGGCGATCGTCAGCGAGAACTGCGCGTAGAGGCGCCCGGTCGTCCCCGGGAAGAAGGCCACCGGCACGAACACCGCGGTCAGCACCAGGCCCGTCGCGATGACGGCCCCGAACACCTCGCGCATGGCATCGGAGGCGGCCTGCCGCGCGGTCTTCTTGTACTGCTGAATGTGCCGCTCGATGTTCTCGATCACCACGATCGCATCGTCGACGACGATGCCCGTGGCGAGGATGATGCCGAAGAGCGTGAGCGTGTTGATGGAAAAATCCATCAGCTTCACGAACGCAAAGGCGCCGATCAGCGAGACGGGGATGGTGATCGCCGGGATGATCGTGCTCCGCCAGGTCTGGAGGAAGACGAAGATGACGAGCACCACGAGCGCGATCGCCTCGATCAGCGTCTTGATGACTTCCCGGATCGATTCCTCGACGACATCGGTCGTGTTGAACGACACGAGGTACCGCATCCCCGGCGGGAACTGCGTCGAGAGCCGCTCCATCTCCGCCGAGACCGCGTGTTCGACGTCCAGCGCGTTGGCCGTCGGCAGCTGAATGACGCCGAAGCCCACGGCCTCGCGACCCTGGAAGCGCAGCTGGGACCCGTAGGTCTCCGCGCCGAGCTCCGCCCGGCCGACGTCCTTCACGCGGACGAGGGCGCCGCCGGCGCCGCTCTTGACGATGATGTCCTCGAACTCCGCCGCTTCGCGGAGCCGCCCGACAGCGCGGACGCTGAGCTGGTACATCTGGCCGGAGGGGGCCGGGGCCTGCCCGACGCTCCCGGCCGCGACCTGCACGTTCTGCTCGCGCAGGGCGCTGACGACGTCGTTGGCGGTGATCGCGCGCGCCGCGAGGCGGTCCGGATCGAGCCAGAGGCGCATGGCGTACTTGCGCTCGCCGAAGATGGTGACGTCGCTGACGCCGGGCACGCGCTTCAGCGCGTCCTTCACGTAGACGTCGATGTAGTTGCTGAGAAACAGCGAGTCGTATTCCTTGTTCTCGGCGAACACGCCGATCGCCATGACGAACCCGCTGGACTGCTTGGAGACGGTGATCCCGGTCGTCCGCACCTCGGCCGGCATGCGTCCCAGCGCGCGGTTGACACGGTTCTGGACGTCTACCGCGGCGACGTCCTGGTCGCGCGTCACGTCGAAGGTCACCGTGATACTCGAGCTCCCGCTGTTGGTGCTCGAGGACGTCATGTAGAGCATCCCCTCGACACCGTTGATCGCCTGTTCGAGGGGGGTGGTGACCGCGGTTTCGACTTCGGTCGCGTTGGCGCCGGTGTAGAACGCCGAGACCGAGATCTGCGGCGGCGCGAGACTGGGATACTGCGCCACCGGCATCGTGGGGATCGCGAGCGCGCCGGCCAGGATCAGCACGAGCGAACAGACGGAGGCCAGGATCGGCCGGCGGATGAAGGTGTCTACCATCGTGAAGCGTGAAATTCTGAATTCTGAATTGCGAATTGACAGGCCGATGGCCCAAGCCGTCCCGTTGGACGGCTTGTCGCGACCGTTGACAATTCCGAATTCCCAATTCGCAATTTAGCGCTCTCCCTCGGGCTTCACCGGCGCGCCGTTGCCGATCTTCTGGAGGCCGGAGGTGATGATACGGTCGCCGGGCTCGAGGCCGCTGCGGACGACGTACTCGTTGCCGACGAGCTCGCCGACCTCGATCGGTCGTTGACGCGCGACCAGGCCGTTCTCGCCCTGCTCGGCGACGAAACAGAAATACAGGCCGTTGATCCTGGTGACGGCGGTCAGCGGAATCGTGAGGCCCGGCGACTGGCGCCAGATGATGCGGGCGCGCGCAAACTGCTGGGCGCGCATCGCGGGCGGCGCGTCCCGCAGCACGCTCTTGACGAGGACTGTCTGCGTGCGCTCGTCCACCCGCGGGGCCACGAAGGTAATGGGATTGGTGACGAGCGCCTTCCCCTCGGCGTCCAGCAACTGGACCGGCAGACCCACCCGCAGATCCGGCGTGCGGTCGAGCGGTACCTGGATGTCGGCCTCGAGCTGCGAGTTGTCGTCAATCGTCGTGATCGCGGTCGCCGGGGTGACGCGGTCGCCCACGCGCAGGGTGATGTCGCCCACGACGCCAGCCTGCGGGGCATTGACGCGGTAGTAGCCCAGCTCGACGCGCCCTTCGCGGACCTGGGCGTCGAGCGCCGCGAGCCGGGCCTCCGCGGTTCGCAGAGAGTTCTGCGCCTGGTCGAACTCCTGGCGGCTGATCGCCCCGGCGGCGACGAGCGACTCCAGGCGCTTGACCTGCTCGCGCCAGTACTGGACGTCAGCGTCCACGCCGCCGCGGTTGGCCTCGGTGCTTCGGACAGACGCCTGCTGCTTCTCGGCGTTGATCTGGACGAGCGCCGCGCCGACGGCCACGCGGTCGCCCGGCTTCACGAAAATCCGCGTGACGACGCCGTCCACTTCCGGCTGGATCGTGGTGGACCGCTGCGAGCGGAGCTGCGCGATGAACTCCGAGGCTTCCTCGATGGGCGTTTCCTGCAAGGTCACCATCGGGACCGTCGCCGGCGGCGGCCCCGCGGGCCCCCCGGTGGCCGCGCCGCCACGATTGCAGGCGGCGGCCGTCAGGCACAGGCCGAGACTCAGCGAAATGAACAGGGTCTTGTCGTAAGGCATGAGGGCAAATCAGTAAGACGCGTGTACCAAGGTGTAGGTCTCAAGGACGAAAAAAAAGGCCACGCACGCGCGTGGCCTGAGGAGTTCCAAGTGGCTGCTGGACTGGTGCCCACGGAGGTGAACCATCTCCGTCAACTCCGTGCCTCTCCGTGATCCGTGTAATCCGTGTATTTAGACGCCGACGAACTTCTTCTCCTGAAAGCACTCGCGGCAGAAGACCGGACGCCCCTGCGTGGGTCGGAAGGGCACCGTCGTTTCTTTGCCGCAGGAGGAGCAGTTGGTCGTCGTTTCGACCCGTTCCCGTGCGATGCCGCCGCCACCCGACGGCCGGGCCGCCCGTTTGGCCTTGCAGCTCTTGCAGCGCTTGGGCTCGTTCTTGAAGTTCTTGTCCGCGAAAAAGTGCTGTTCGCCCGCCGTCCACACGAACTCCGCGCCGCAGTCCACGCAATTCAGGTTCTTGTCCTGGAACTCCATTGGTTCTACCTCTCACCAGCGACCGTCGTGCCCGCCCTTTTGCGAGCGAAAAGACGCCCGGCGCATGAATTTGCGCCGGGCCGTCCGTAGTGCCCGTCCACACCGGCATGAGCCGGCCCGCGTCGCTATTCGACTTCGCGACGCTGCTTCTTGCGTGTCCGTTTGCGTGCCAGTGCCTGCTTTGCGCGGCGCCGGTCGCCCGGCTTCAGGTAGAACGAGTGCTTCTTGATATCCTTGATGATATCTTCCTGCTGCACTTTACGTTTGAAGCGGCGAAGTGCGCTCTCGATCGATTCGCCTTCCTGGATTTTGACTTCAGCCAAGCTTGAATACACCCCCTTCGGCGGCCTTCTGCGCGAACATCTGATCCCGACCTGCGCCGCAGATCGAGGGGCAGTGCCACTCCCGGGCCCTTGGAATCCGACGGAATATGTTAGGCTATCACACGTAACCGCGGATTCTAGGCGCAAATCCTTGCGTCGTCAACGAGATCGCGGCTGCCGATGACCCGGTCCGTGTTCCCCACACATACCCCCCAGCGTCTGGACCCCACGACATGAGGGTGCTCGTCGTCGGCGGCGGCGGCCGCGAGCATGCGCTCGCCTGGAAGCTCTCGCGCGAATCCGGCGTGTCCGAGGTCCTCTGCGCCCCCGGAAATGCCGGAATTGCCGCGGTGGCCCGGCTCCTGCCGGTCAATGCCGGGGACGTCGAGGCGCTGGCGCAGGCGGCGGCCCGGGAACGGGTGGACCTCACCATTGCCGGCCCCGAGCTGCCGCTGGACCGCGGCATTGCCGACCTCTTCGCGGCCAGGGGTCTGCGTCTCTTCGGCCCGTCCCGTGCCGCCGCTCAGCTCGAATGCAGCAAGGTGTTTGCGAAGGCGTTCATGGCACGCCACGGGATTCCGACCGCGAGATACCGCGTCTGCGAGACCGCGGACGACGCACGGCGGACCGTCAAGTCGGGTGAGCTGGGCTTCCCGATCGTGGTGAAGGCCGACGGGCTGGCGGCCGGCAAAGGGGTTGTCGTCGCGGCGGACCAGACCGCCGCGGATGCGGCGATCCGTGACGCGATGGAGGAGCGCCAGTTCGGCGACGCCGGCGCGCGGGTCGTGCTCGAGGAGTGCATGACCGGGCCGGAAGTGTCGTTTTTCGCGCTCTGCGACGGGACACGCGCCGTGCCGCTGATGACCGCGCAGGACCACAAACGGATCTTCGACGGCGACCAGGGGCCGAACACCGGCGGCATGGGGGCGTTTGCGCCGAGCCCGCTCGTGGACCAGGCGCAGCAGATGCGGATCATGCGCGAGGTGATCGATCCCGTGATGGCCGGCATGCGGGCAGACGGCCATCCGTATCACGGGTTCCTCTATGCCGGCCTGATGATGACGTGTGACGGTCCGCGCGTGATCGAGTTCAACGTCCGCTTCGGGGATCCCGAGGCGCAGGTCGTGATTCCGATGATCGACGAAGACCTGGCGCCGTATCTCGTGGCGGCTGCCGACGGCGCGCTCGCCTCGGGCCCGCGCTTTCTGCAGTCGCCGCACGTTGGTGTCGTGCTGGCCTCGAGAGGGTATCCTGCGTCGAGTGAGACGGGCGTGCCGATTGCCGGCCTGGACGACGTGGCGATCATCAAGGACGTCATGGTGTTCCACTCCGGTACGACCGCGTCGCCTGCGACGAGCGGCTGCGGCCGGACCGATGCGGGCCGCGCGCAGCCGGTGCTCACGGCAGGCGGCCGCGTCCTGACCGTCGTCGGCCGCGGCGACACGTATCAAGCGGCCATCGACCGCGCGTACGCGGCCGTGGCGAGAATTTCCTTCGACGGCATGCACTACCGCCGCGACATTGGACGAAAGGCCCTGACCACGTGAAGAGCATCTCTGTCCTGATCCTGATGGGATCCGATTCCGACGCGCCGGTCATGCAGGCCGCCGCAGACGTCCTCGACGAATTCCAGATTCCGTGGGAGATGACCGTCGCGTCGGCGCACCGCTCGCCGGAGCGGGTCATGCGCCTGGTCGCCGAGGCGCCCGGCCGGGGCGTGAAGGCATTCATCGTGGGCGCAGGCGCCGCCGCGCATCTCGCCGGTGTCGTGGCCGCGCACACGACCATGCCGGTGATCGGCGTGCCCATCGATTCGTCCGCGTTGAAAGGTCTCGACGCGCTGTTGTCGACCGTCCAGATGCCGCCGGGGGTGCCCGTGGCGACCGTGTCGATCGGCAAGCCAGGCGCGACCAACGCCGGCGTCCTCGCCGCGCAGATCCTCGCTGTCGGCGATCCGGCTCTTGCCGAGAGGCTGGTGGCGTACAAGAAGAAGCTCGCGGAGAAGGTGGAAGCGGCTGCCGCGAAACTCGACCAGCGTCCTTAGGCTCAGCACCGCGCACCGCGCACCGCGCACTGAGCACTGCAAGATGAAATTCTCCATCGTCACCTTCGGCTGTCGGGTCAATCAGTCCGACTCGCAGCGGCTCGACGAGGTCCTTCGGCGCCGCGGCGCTGAACCCGCGCCCTCCGCGCTGGCCGACCTGGTGATCGTGAACACCTGCTCGGTGACCGCGAGCGCAGACCAGGGCGCGCGGCAGACCATCCGCCGCATCGCGCGCGAGAACCCCGGTGCCGAGATCGTGGCCACCGGCTGCTACGCGACGCGGAGCCCGGAGGAGCTGACGGCGCTCCCCGGCGTCGTGCGCGTGATCCGCAACGACGACAAGCTCGATCTCGACGAGATCCTCGGCGTGTCGACCGCCGAGCGGTTCGGATCCGGCGACGGCCCCTGCGGCGCGCCGCTCGAGCCCGGGATGGCGGGGCGCACCGCCTTTACACTGCGCGTGCAGACCGGCTGTGACGAGCGCTGCTCGTACTGCATCATCCCGACGACGCGCGGACGCGGCCGCAGCGTGCCGGTTGCGCAGGTCGTCACCGAGGCGACGCGGATTGCCGAATCAGGCTTCAAGGAGGTTGCGATCACGGGCGTCCACCTGGGGTCCTACGGCCGCGATCTCGAACGGCCGTCCTCGCTGTTCGACCTGCTGTGCGGGCTGGGAGGGATCGACGCCGACGTCACCTTCCGCATCAGCTCCCTCGAACCGATGGACTGCACGCCGGATGTCGTGGACCTGGTTGCGCTGAGCGGCGGACGCTTCGCGCCGCACTTCCACCTTCCGCTCCAGCACGCCAGCGACCGCCTGCTCACCGCGATGCGCCGTCCGTACACGCTCGCCTTCTACGAGTCTCTTGTGGACGGCATCGTCGAACGCCTGCCGCACGCCTCGATCGGCACCGACATGATCGTCGGGTTTCCTGGCGAAACTGACGACGATTTCGCGGCGAGTCTCGACTACCTCTCCCGGGCGCCGCTGTCGCACGTGCATGTGTTTCCCTATTCGGATCGTCCGGGGACTGCGGCGTCAGCGCTCGGTGGGAAAGTCGACGGCCGCATCGTCCGGCAGCGCGGCGCGGCGCTCCGGGCGGCCGGGGCGGCGCTGACGAATCGCTTTCGCGCGTCGCACGTCGGGAGCGTCCGGCCCGGACTGACGCTCGAGGACGGCACGCTGGTCGTGACCGACAACTACCTGAAGGTCAGGATCCCGGCAGGACGCGCGCGCAACGAGCGGGTCCG
>JBBECO010000078.1:0-5655 GCA_040881785.1 Vicinamibacterales bacterium | reverse complement strand
CACAATAAGAAGCACCGCGCCCGCGACGACGATGCCTTCGACTAGGCCCGCTGACAGCCCCGCAAATCGCATTGCGCTCTCCTTTGGCAGGCGTCTATCCGGTCGTGCATAGCACCGGTGACGATGACGGTGCTGTGTAGTCGTCCGCGACGCATAGAGGCATCGCCTCAGCATCGAACCCCGAACAATCTTGCACATTGCCGTTAATTAACCACGGCTGGGCCGATGCTATTCTCTGAAAACATGTCGCAGTTGTCGCAGATCATCATCATCCTCGGCGGTGCCTGGATGGTTTGGCGGATCTGCCGCGAGATGTGGAAGGGCTGATCTAGCGGGGCAGTTCCCTGGCGGTTCACAGGCGGTGATCTGCTCGCCGGACGGAGATTTGTTGAGCCTCAGCCGGCGCGATTGCGCCTACCTACGACTCCCTTCACTGCGGACCCGAAGCGCCTGCAGTTGTCGCCCGAGCAGTACGAGCGCTCCCAACGCGAACGCCGCTCCAGTCACTGATCGAGGGCCCTCCACGTATGCCAGCGCCAGGATTATCGCGAGGATTGACGCCACTACGACTCCCCACGCGCTGTGTCCAAACGGGCCGTTCCTGAGCTGGTCCGAAGTCATCGATTACTCCACTGGTCACGAATGACTCTCGTCTGGCCCCGCGAAATCGCGGCATTCTAGCACAAGCGGCTGACTGCACTGACGCTGCGCAACTGAGCGCGAGGGGTCATGGCACGCCGTAGGACACGTCTGACTTTGCGGTTACGCCGTTGACGGTAGCCCTCTTCGTACCGGACGCAGCACCCTTGCCCCTCGATCGGAGGCCGCCCCCCGAACTCCAGGGCGTTTCAACGCGTCCGGGTAGTCAGTGCCGGCGCGTCGCTCGCGCCTCGCTCCGCTCTCCTGACAATCGCCGCCGGCGCGCGCAGACCTGCATCGGCCTGCACGCGCCGGAGGCGTTCATCGTCCAGGAACGGGACGAAGTTCAGTCGCGCCCTCGGACCGCCGACCGGATCTCGCCGCCCAGGCAGAGCGCCGTCGAGGCGAGAATCACCGGCCAGACGATCCAGTGAGACAGTTCGATGCCGCGCGCATGGAGCACCGGCACCAGCAGGGCAAGGACGATCCCGCTGAGGAACCAGGCGAGAATCACCTTGAAGATGACGGCCGGCACCCGCCGGGAGCGGGCGTTCGCGCTGTTGATCCGTTCCTGCATGCTCATGGATTCACCTTTCTGCTTTCAGCCGGCGATCGCTCCGAGCGCCGTGCAGCTGATGAACTGGCCTTCACCGGCCAGCGCCTGGGCCATGAATTCCACCTCGCAGCCGAGCCGGTCGGCTGCGCGGGCGTACCAGCTGTCGCGGCTGTTGGCGGCCTCCAGGCAATTGGTCCGCTGCTCGTCGATGTCCAGCAGATACAGCTCGTAATCGGTCACACAGTCCTTGAACTGGAACCCCACGGCTCGCACCTTGCCGCGAATGCGTCGCGTGATCAGGTCACGCGCGCGCCCGACCGCGGTGGGATCGCCCGCCAACGAGCTGAGGAAGGCCCCAGCGAGCAGGAACCCGTCCGCGTGGGGATCGTCCACGCGCGCCGGCGCGCCGCCGGCGATCAGACGACGCTCGTAGTTACCGATCCGCTCGCGAAAGGCCGACACTGCCGGGCCGCTGATGAGGAAGGCGATCGCCAGGGGATCTGCGGTGCCGCGCACGACCTGTGTGCCCTTCGTCACGCTGAAGCCCTCCACCCCGCCGAACCGAACGACCAGCGGCGCATCGCCGGACCCGGCGATCGTCAGCTCGACCTCCCGCGTCAGCGGTGTATGCGTCCGCGTCACGCGGAAGCCTTTCCCCGCCAGCGTCAACTGCTTCCGGTTGTCCCAGTCGATCGATGCCGCCACACTCCCGAGCCCCGGGATCTGTCCGCTGCGCGACGCCGCCTGACCCTTCCCGCTCGTGAGCGGGAGCGCCGCCGTGCGGATCTCACCGCACGCCCCTGATCCCACGTTCGCCCTCGCACCCGCCGGCGCGAACGCCTGCATCAGCACCGCAACCACGAGCGCGGCGCACACTCTTACTACCTGTCTGACTGCCATGGCTCCCTCCGAACGGCCGCCGCGCGTGGATCCCCCACCGCGGAGGCCTGCGGAGCCCGGCGCGCGTTCCTCCAGCCGCGTCGTGCGGCCGCCTGCCTCGCCGAACTGACTTGCCGGAGGCGCCCGGCGAGTTCCCCTACGGACGCGCCCTTGGCCGGCGCACCCTGTCGGGACGAAACTTCAAATACCCCTGGAGCGTGTGATACGAGATGCCCAGTTCGCGACACGCACGGCGCTTGTTGTTGGCGCACCGCTCCAGAACCAGTCGCGCGTACCGGCTACCCCACTCTCGCATCGAGGCGTTTTCGCGGACTGAGGCCACCAGCGCCGCGCCGAAGCCACCGAGCAGCGAGGGGGGTAAGTCCTCGAGCTCCACCGCATCCGAGGCCGCCAGCGCCACGGCCCGCTCGATCACGCGTTCGAGCTCGCGCACGTTGCCGGGCCAGTGATACGCCTGCAGCGCATCGGCCGCACCCACCGACAACGTCAGGGGCCGAACAACCCGGTAGCGGTCGAGGAAGTACCTCGCGAGTTCGAGGATGTCATCGCGCCGTTCGCGCAAGGCGGGGACCTGCACGTCGATACCGTTCAAGCGGTAGAACAGGTCCACCCTGAACCGTCCCTGCTCCACCATGTCCGAGAGGGGCCGGTTGGTCGCCACGATGATCCGCGTGTCGACCCGCCGCGCGGCGGATCCGCCGACACGCTCGACGATCAGGTCCTGGATCGCCCGCAACAGCTTGGCCTGCGCCGCGGGTGAGAGATCTGACACCTCGTCGAGGAACAGCGTGCCGTCATGGGCCGACTCGAACTTGCCGCGGCGGCCGCGAACGCCGGTCGCCGTCCGGTCTTCGATGCCGAACAGTTCCGCCTCGATCAGCGTCTCGACAATGGCGGCGCAGTTGACGGGGACGAACGGTCCCTTCCGCCGGGCACTCAGTTCATGGATCTGCCGCGCCACCAGTTCCTTGCCTGTTCCCGACGCCCCTTCGACGAGCACCGTGAAGTCGGTCGCCGCGACGCGCTCGATGCGCTCCCGAACAGCGCGGATGGCGGCACTGGAACCGATCAGCGGTGCGGCGCCATCGTCGCGCCGGATGCGGCGCCCGCCGTCGGATGCGTACTCGAGCTGAACCAGCAGCGACGCCACCTGGGCACCGAAGGAGAGGGTGCGCATCTCCCACTCGCTGACCGCCCGGCGCGGTTCGAACACGGCCTCGAGGCGGGCCGGCATGATCCAGGGAACCGACGGCACGTCGAAGCTGATGGCGTCAGGATGCCGCGCGCGGTCTGTCAGCCCGTCGCGAACCGCCACCGAGCTGGCGTTGACGAGGGTGCGAAGCTCCTCCTCGAACCTCGCGCGGACCAATCGAGGCTCGCGCACCACCGAGAGGCCACTGGTTACGGCGGCGAGCAGCGTGGTCGCCGGGTCAACCGGTTCTACGGGGCGGACGTCGATAGCTGGCATTGCACCTCCAAACCCTCCGGTGCGGGCGCACATACCCAAGGACGGTGCCACGTCGCGACGCGCAGAATCAGCCCACATTTCGTTCGTCTCCGCCGGCAAGGGCGTGCGTGGCGCGATTTTGGGGTAGTCGCTTCCCGCCGTGCCCAGCGATGGGTCGTTCGTGCTCGGGCACCGGCTGCACGCGCCGGGTCGCGTCTGCCCAGCACCATTCGACCCGGTGCTCGAACTTGACCGCGCCCCGGTAGGTCACGCCGGCCAGCGGGTCCAGGGCCCAGACCGCGCAGCGGAGCACGTGGGCGGCGATCGCCAAGCGCCGCGAGGTCGTCAGGATCTGCAGGTGGACTTTCGCCCCCGGCCGGAGCGGGCGCGGCGCCTCGACGAGCGCGCCACTCGCGCTGACGTCCACCAGCGTGATGGCGCACCCCGGCCGGAGGGTGGCGCGGACCTCGACGCGTGGCGGCAGCCCGAATCGCGCGTCCGCGCGACGGTCCACTACTTCTGAATCCAACGGCGTGCTCCCATTTCGAAGACGAACAACCTGACCCGGCCCGTCGCGCCGAGTACGCGGATGGCGTACTGGCGTTTGCGGCCATGGATGTAGAGGGTTCCGCCTGTGGCGCTGCCGTTCGGCGCTGTACTGAGAAAGGATGACGACCCGATGCGGACGCCGTCAGAAGAAGAAGTCCCGCCGTCGAGGTCCGGGACGTCCGGCAGCAGGCCGAAGCTAGTGCCGGGAAACTGATCTCGCAACCGTTCCGGGGACGTCAGCGGAGGGTCGATCCCCCGCGTGACATCGCTGGCGCGGACGCCATTGCCGTTCCCGTCGAGGAACGTCGTGAAGGTGTAGTCGCTGCCCTGGCGATCGAAGCGCAACGCCACGGTGGTGGCCCGGCGCACGGCATCGAGCCGGATCGTAGCGATTCGCGCCGCCATGTGCCGGGCCGCACTGGACGTGCGGACGGCGTCCACGGTTCCGGCCGCCAGCGGTACCGAGATTCCGGCCAGGGTCGCGAGCAGGCTCGTCGTCAGGAGCACTTCGATGAGGGTATAGCCCTCGCACCCGTCGTCTTTCTGCGGTCGCATGGCACATCGAGGCGGCCCGGCCCCGCGCGGAGTGAAGCCGGGCCACGCCCCTCACCGCGTCGACGGACCGCCGGCAGGCGCCGCGCCCACCGTGATCATCGGCTTCAGTTTCAGGAAGCTCTTCTCGCCGATGCCCTTCACGTTCATCAGTTCCTCGATCTTCTTGAACTTGCCGTTCTTGTCGCGGTACTCGATGATCCGCTTCGCCGAGGCGGGGCCGATGCCGGGCAGCGTCTCGAGCTGCGCCTGCGTCGCGGTGTTGAGATTGACGGGCGAGGCGGGCGACGCCGCGGCGGCCTTGGCCGGCTTGGCCGCCGGCTTGGCCTGCGCCGACACGGGCGCCGGCGCCAGGATCCCCATGATCACGAACGCACCCAGAGCCATCATCAGACGATTCATGCTGTCCTCCACGTTGTGAGTGAAATTGGCTGCCGCCGGGACGCATCGCAGCGGGAGGTTCGGGCCGCTTTGAGGGGAGCCGTTTCGGCAGCCGTGGGCAGCCGAGGCAAGGGGATGGCCAGCCACACGGCCACAACCGTGGTCAGCGGATCTGTGTGGAGGAATGGACGTTAGACCGCGCGGGTTGGCGATCGGCTCAATACGCCTCGGACGACCCGTCAGCGGACGACAACCGCAGGTGACGCGGGTTGGAACAATTCAGGTGAACGGTGAGAGACCGCGACGCAACCGCCGTTGCTCGCCGCGCGAGGGCGCGCTACAGCCCCTTCGCCACGTATCGCCTGACGGCAGCCAGCGTCCGCTCGATATCGGACTCCAGGTTGTAGAAGTGCGGCGAGAACCGCAGCCCGCCGCGATCGGCGCCGCCACGCGTGGCGCACACGATCCGATCCTGCTCGTACAGCGCCTGGTGCAGCTTGCGGACGTCGAGGTTCCCCGGCCGGAACGACACGACGGCGGCCGACCGTGCCGGATCGGCGTGCGTCCACACCGTCACGCCGTCGATCCGCCGCAGCCCCTCGATGAGCATCGCCGCCAGGTGGCGCGCCCG
>JBBECO010000077.1:30009-34920 GCA_040881785.1 Vicinamibacterales bacterium | reverse complement strand
CGCGGGAACGCGGCTACCCCAGGGTGTTCAGGCTGGACCGGCCGCGCTCGTAGAGCCGCGACCCGCTCCCTAAAACAGCTCGTAGTCCGGCAGCGGCAGGACGGCTTTCTCCGGCTTCGTGTTCACGTTCGACACCATGCCGCCGTCGATCAGGATGCTGACGTATGGCATTGCGGTCGCCGTCGAAATCTGAACGGTGGCCATGTGCGGCGTCGGGGCATCCTGATTCCAGACACCGATCCCGGTGAACGACACGACATCGGCCTCCGTCCGCCCGGCGGCGGTCCGCTTCGCGTTGAAGAAGCTCACCCACACCAGGCTCATCATCTTGAACGCGCCGCCCGTCGTTTCGTTGTTGTACTCGAACGTCGCCGGCTTCCCGGCGGGGGATCCTGGAATCGAATAGCTGTAGGAGAACCGCTGGCCGTTCGACGCCACCACATGCTGCGCCGCGCCGGACTTCCCGGCGGGTGGTGGCGCCTGTCCTTCCATCGCCTGGATGTAGACGAACGGATCGAGGTTCGAGTCCGGGCCGACCGTGTAGCGCGACCGGAGGTCCGGTTGCGGAAAGCCGAACCCTTCCGGATACGGCACACGGACCTTGCCGTTGAAGTTGAAGATCGTCTGGCCGTCGGCGTCGCGCTCGAAGGCC
Organism: Vicinamibacterales bacterium; assembly: GCA_040881785.1. Lineage (GTDB taxonomy): Bacteria > Acidobacteriota > Vicinamibacteria > Vicinamibacterales > 2-12-FULL-66-21 > JACDCA01. Next base: position 34,268 of record JBBECO010000077.1, on the reverse strand, counting down.
GCCGGACCCCGGAAGAAGAACGAGGACGTCGGCGTGCGCGGTTCGATCTGCATCAGCGCCATCAGCATGTCCTGGACGATGAATCCACGGAAGAGCAGCGGGCCGAGCAGCCGGCCGGTCGTGAGGTCCACCGAGCCGATTGACATCTCGAACGGGTCGTCCACGAAACAGACCTTGTTGATCTGGTAGGCCGTCTGCGGGAAATGCAGCGTCTCGTCGTGGCCGAGCAGGCCGAGCGACAGGCGCCCGGGGAACATCGCCGCCATCGGCGAATCAGGCGGCTTCGCGAACATGCCGCCGGGGACGAGCGTGGAGACAGCGACCGGAACGGTGCCATGGTTCGGCTCGCCGAACTGGATGAGGACGCGCCCGAGCAGGTGCGAGCGGCCGGTGCCGCTGCCGCCAAGCTCGGGGATGTTCAGCGAGAACTTGTCGCCAAACGCGGTGTTGTGCGTGAAGGCGGTGTATTCGCGGACCGTGTTGGTGGGGATGTCCGGAACCCGGTCGCCGCACGGGGCCGCCTCGGGTGCCTTCGTGCTCAGCGACAGGTGGGGATGCAGCGCGGTCCCGACGGCCGGGATGCTCGCAAAGTGCATCGCGGGTCCTGCAAACGGCAGCGGGAAGCGCGTCGGCTGGCCGCCGAACCCGGGTCCGAACGGCAGGAACGTCATGCCGCGGAAGCTGAAATCGAGCAGGCCGTCCTCGCGCTGTTCGAACGTCGCCCACGAGGATCCGTATTGCCCCGGGAAGCTGATCGGCGCGCGGGGCAGGGCAGGATTCACGCTGACGAGCGCGAAGAGCGCGCTGTTCATGAAGCCGACGTTGAACGAGAGGTTCGACACCTCGCCGGTCGCGAGATTGAGATCGCCGGATGACACGGCCCCCGGCATCTCGCTGACCTGGTTCATCAGACACGGAAGTTTGAAGAACTGCGGGGCGACCAGCACGCCGTCGGTGCCCTTGAGCCCTCCTTCGAGCGCGACCTCGAAATGCGTGACATCCCCCTCCGGCTTCGTGAACGTGATCCGCACCGAGCCCTGAAGATGACTCTCGACCAGGCAGAGGCCGCCGAACAGCGTGTTGGGCGTGCTGCCGTACGGGATGTCGCGCTCTTCGCGCGTGTGGGCCGCGCGCAAGGCGTCGCCGTAGAAGCTCGTGCGGCTGTCGAGCGGCACCACCTGCTGGAGTCCGGGCGGTAGCTGCAGCCGGCCGTCCGTGGCCGGCGCGGCGGCAGCCTTCGCCCGGCCCGCGGCCGCAGGGGCGGCGGGCGGCGCGGGACGCGGCGGCGCCGCCGGCGGCGGCATCGAGGCCAGGTCGGCGAGTGTGACCGCCGGGCCGTCCGCGAGGCGGTAGTCCACGACCGGGTCGAAGACCGCGAGGTCCGCGAGATCGAGCGGCCCGTACGACGTCCCGAAGGTCTCGTCCAACAGTTGCAGTAGGCTCGCCGCGATCACGGCGTGCCCCGTGGCGCCGGGGTACACACCGTTGAGCGAATAGAACCCGCCGAAGTAATCCGCGGTCAGGATCTTCTCGCCCACGGCCACGCCGTCGCGTTTGACGCGGCGGAAGACCCCGTGCAGGTCGAACACGAGCGCGTCATGCTCTTCGGCCACCGACCGGATCTGTGCGTTCAGCGCCGTCACGCGCTCGCTGAGGCGCGCGACCACCGAGGCCGGGACGACGCAGCCTTCGGGGAGCGGCCCCGGGGTGCGCGTCAGCAGCCGGTTGCCCGCTTCGATGAGGCCCGTCGGCGTCAGGCAGTCGCTCTCCGAGAGGCCGAACATCATCGCGAGGACGGGCACGTCGGCCTTGAGGACGCGCGGGGCGTTCAGGATGGGCGTGAAGTACGCCGTGTCGGCCGGATCGGGAATCGTGGCGGCAATGACCGTCGTCGGCAGACCGCCGAACGGCTGCAGCAGCGTGCGATAGCTCACGCGAAACGTCACGTCATCGGGAATCCACGCGGGATCCGCTTTGAACGCCGCGTCGAGCACGTCGAAATATCCGAGGGCGATCAGCGCCAGCGTCGGCTGGCGGAACATCGCGTATTCGAGCTGCGTGGGCGGCGGCATCTGGCCCGGCATGACGAGCGCGGGCAGCCCCAGCACGAGGTTGATCGCGGTCTGCAGGCCGTCGCTGCGGTGGATGAGGGGGGACGTCGGCCGGCGGGTGAGCGCGTCGGCCAGCTTCAGCCCGGGGATCGACAGGTTCGCAAACGGTGCGGCCGGCGGAAACTCCTTGAGGACCGTCGTCTGCATGGCCTGCGGCAGGCGCACCGGCAGGTCCGCGAACCCGATGACCGGCCCGATGCCAGGCGCCTCCATCACCGGCTGCGCAAACAGCGTGTTCAGACGCCGGGCGACCTGCGCGGGGAAGCTGAACGGCTGGAGCTCCTCGCTCATGCCGAAGTCGCCGGCGCCGGCCGCGAGGCCATCACCGAGCGTGACGAAGGTGGACGAGTTGAGGGTTCGGGACGGTCCGCTGGCCATCGGGGGTCTCTCCGGCATGAGTGAAGGGCTGAGCGGGTGATGGTCGCTGGAAACGCCGGTTGGCGTCAACCCGAAACTTCCCGGTTCGGGTCGGCAAGGCCACAATCCGGATTTGACACTTCGTGGAGCGGCCCTTACGATGCGTCTGCAGCCCCCCGGCTCGTAGCGTATTTCATGGCACATCGCGTCAAAACCATCACGCAGAGAGTCGTTGTGCCGGCCAACCCCGACGAGGTGTTCGACACTCTGGTCAACGCGCGCCGGCACGCCGCGTTCACCGGCGCCGCGGCGACAGGGGCGGCGCGTGTCGGCGGGCGCTTCACCGCCTGGGACGGCTACATCACCGGCGTGCACCGCGTCCTGGACCGGGGACGCCGGATCGTGCAGGACTGGACCACCACCGAGTGGCCGGACGGTGCCGGCCCGTCGCAGGTCGAGTTCCGGCTCGAGGGCGTCAAAGGGGGCACCGCGATCCGCATGGTGCACAGCCACGTCCCCGCCGAACAGGCCGACTCCTACCGCCAGGGCTGGATCGACTATTACTGGGACCCGCTGAAGGCATATTTCGCAGGCGTGTAATTCCGCAGACGTAATTCGCAGACGTGTAGCGCAGCCCTTTCGGGGCTGCCCTGGAGGAGAGGTAAACGCGTGATGAAACCTATCGGGTTGATGACGATCGTGCTGGCGGTGTGCGTCGCGCTGCTGCCGGGCACGGCACGGGCACAGGGAGCCTCGCTCCACGGCTTCGGCCCCGTGAGCAGTTCGATGGGCGGCGCCGGCGTCGCGCTGCCCCTGGACTCGCTGAACGCGCTGGGGTTCAATCCGGCCCTGGTGACGCAGGTCCAGGGGAACCAGATCTCGTTCACCACGGAGTTCTTCAAGGACGACATCCGGATCCGCACGACCTTCGGGCACCTGGTCGGGGAGGCGAACCCGACCAGCCATCTCACGATCGCTCCGTCGTTCGGCTGGATGCTGCGCGATCCGAGCAAGAAGCTCGCGCTCGGCTTCGGGTTGATCGCGGTTGCGGGATTCGGCACCGACTATCCGGAGGACACGGCGAGCATCCTGTTCGCGGCGCCGCCGGCCGGGTTCGGCCGCATCTGGACGGGCTACCAGGTCACGAAGATTCCCGTGGCGTTCGGCTATCAGGTGACGCCGAAGCTCGCGCTCGGCGCCTCGCTGAACGTGTACGTGGGGCAGTTCTCCGTCGCGCCGCTGCCCCACAAGGACTTCGATACCGATGGCAGCGGCAACCGCTGGTATCCCGAGGCCGGGAAGCCCAGCCAGAAGTTCGCGATGGCTCCGCAGGTCGGGTTCCATTACCAGGCCACGCCGAGGGTGAGCATCGGCGCGTCGTTCACCGCGCCGCAAAACTACTCGCCGTACGAATTCAATTCGACGATTGCGGACCCCTCGTCACGCGAGTACGGCGCGCACCGCACGCTCGAGTACGACCTGGACGGCCCGATGGTGCTGTCGTTCGGCACCGGCGTGAACCTGGGGCGGACGCAGCTGGCGGTCGACGGGATGTTCACGAAGTACGAAGGGGTCAACGGCTTCGGCAGCCCGGGAGGCATCGTGAATCGCATCGTCCAGCCGTTCGGCTGGCGCAACGTCTGGACGTTCAAGACAGGCGTTCAGCACGAGCTGACGGACAAGCTGATCGTCCGCGGCGGCTATAACTACAGTCAGATGCCGATCGTGTCATCGAAGGTCATTTCCGCCACCGGTGCGCCCGCCACGTTCCAGCACCACTTCACGGGCGGC
>JBBECO010000077.1:26480-29909 GCA_040881785.1 Vicinamibacterales bacterium | reverse complement strand
GCTGTCGCCATGGGCGCGGGTCTGACATCCTTCAACGTGGAGGCGCAGAGCACGCCCCCGTCGCCGGTGGGCACCTGGTTCGGTATCGCGCGGTCGTGCTCGACGCCGAGCCGGTTCCCGCAGCCGCCCAACACGGTCGATCAGTCGATCTGTCGCGAGGCGTGCGGAGGGGGGCGCTGCCCGACGTCGACGGCCCCGTACGACGAGGTCACGATGATGCCGCAGTTGTTCGCCGACGGCAACGTCGTGGCGACCGACCACGTGTCGCTGGTGGCTCATCACACGACCGGGCAGGGCCGGTGGGAGGCCGACGGCACGGCGGTGATCGACGGCCGGGAGTACCAGCGCGTTGTCGCCAGTTTCCTGTGGTTTCAGCCGCATTCGCCGCAAAATGTCGACCCGAGGAACCCGTTTTCGATATTCCAGGGCATGGTGCATCCGCGCTTCGTGATGTATTTCGATCCGGCCAATCCCGACATCATCAAGGGCTATCTGCAGCCCTTCGTGTTCGTCATCACCGACAGGTTCGGCATCGTGAACATGCAGCCCGGCACGCCGTTCCCGACACCGGATCCCATGATGCCCCTGCCGCAGGTCTGCGATCCGGCGGCGAAGGCGAACCCGTATTGTCCCGGCACGTTCATGTTCGTGATTCGGCGGGTTCAACCGCGCTGAGGGACCCAACAGCGCGTCTCCTGAGAACGAGATCGACTAACCAACAACAACAACAACAACAACAACAACAACAACAACAACAACAACAAGAGGAGGAGTGGTATGGCTTACCAGCTCACGTGCGCCGATACCGGCGCGAAATGTCCCTTCACCGTCACCACCGAAGGGCGCGAGGAACTCGTGGAGCACGTCAAGGTGCACGCGCGGGTCGCGCATCCGGAAATGACGCCGCCGCCCCCCGAGGTGGTCGAGTCGCTCATCAAGACGGTGTGATCAGGCGGGCAGCGGGATGGCGGCGACGCCTTCCCGCTGCCGTCGCGCACTTTTCATCTTCCAGCTACCATTTGCCACTTCCACTCGGGGCCAAGCCTTGTCACCGGCCCGGCTTTCAGGTACTCTTTCGCTTCCCCGTAAGTCTGTAACTCATGCACGTTTCTGCTAAACAACAAGTTTCCTATACGTCCACCCGCCTCTGGCGTCGTGCGCTCGTCTTCGTCCTCGCGCTCCTCGGCGTCGTCGTGGTCACGGCCCGCTGGATCGACGCACGAGGCCTCCGCTTCTTCGAGGACGGCCGCGACGCAGGTCTGGCGCTGAAGACCCTGGCCACTGCGTTCAAGGACGCCAACACCGAGGCTATCGGCCAGCTGCATACCGCGGGCTTCTCGGGCACCTCGCTCGGTCTGCTGACACGCGAACTGGCCCACGACAAGGACGGCGCCAGGCTCTATCGCCAGCGCAGCGGCGGTGGGGCCACCGATCGAGCCGCCGCGGTGACCGAATGGGACGCGTACCGCAAGAGCTTCACGTCGGTGGACGCCGCCGGTCTCCACGTGCATCAGCTCGAACAGTGGGGCGGCTCGACACTCGTGGCCACCGTGCGTTTCGAAGTGATCGGGACGCCGGCCGGCGCGTCCCGCCCAGGCATCGACCGCGGAATTGTCCGCATGTCGTTCGACCGGACGCCTGATGGGCTGCGCATCGCGTCGGCGGCCCTCGTCGAAGGCGATCGGATCATCGGCGACCGGCCGCAGTTCGAAGACGTGTCCAGCGCCGCAGGCATCGATTTCGCCAACGCGTACTATCCCGCGTTCCTGGACGATGCCCTGGCGTTCCGGATGATCCGGTACGGCCCGGGCGGCATCACGGCCGCTGATTACGATAACGACGGCTTCTACGACCTGTTCGTGCCCGACGGCGTCGCCTCGCGTCTCATGCGGAACCGGCACGACGGCACGTTCGAGGATGTGACCGCCGCGGCGGGGCTCGCCGGCCTCGACGGGGCCAGCGTCGGCGTGTTTGCCGACTACGACAACGACGGGCACAAGGACCTCTTCGTCAGCCGGACGTTCAACCCGAACCAGCTGTTCCACAACAACGGGAACGGCACGTTCACCGACGTCACCGCCGCCTCCGGGATCGGCGCCGATTGCTGCACGACCGTGGCGTCGTGGGGCGACTACGACAACGACGGCGACCTGGATCTCTACGTCGGCCGCTATCTCGACCCCCGCACGAAGATCCCGACGACGTTCTACGCGCGCAACGGCGAACCGAACCAGCTCTATCGCAACGACGGTGGCGGCAAGTTCACGAATGTGACCGAGCAGGCCGGGGTCGGCGAAACGGGTCTCTGTCTCGGCACCGTGTTCGGCGACTACAACAACGACGGCTACGTCGATCTCTACGTCGTCAACGACTTCGGCCGGAAGACGCTGTATCGGAACAACAAGGACGGCACGTTCACGGACGTGACCGTGAAGAGCGGAACCCTCGACTACGGCGCCGGCATGAGCGCGGCGATGGGGGATTACGACAACGACGGCGACCTGGACCTCTATACGGCGAACATCCGCTCCGAGGAACGCTGGTTTGCCGAGGCGCCGACGGTCTGGCGCTACATGTTCAACAGCGTGCGGCAGAACGTCTGGATGTCGGACATGCCGCTGTACTTCGAGATGTTCCGCCAGTCGGGCTTCGGATTCGTCGGCGTCTTCCAGCAGATGGCGAAGGGGAACACGCTGCTGCAGAACCGCGGCGACGGCACGTTCGAGGACGTGACCTGGAAGGCGGGCGGCAACCCCCTCGGCTGGTTCTGGGGATCGTCGTTCGCGGATTTCGACAACGACGGGTTGCTCGACGTGTACTCGACCAACGGCTGGGTCTACAACGATCCCGGCACGGAGATCGAACTGGAGTTCCTGAACGGCGTCGTCGGCAGCCAGGACGTGTACAAGACCGGGCTGTTCTTCGATCCACAGCACTTCGGCTCGCGGTCGTGGCATGGGTGGGAGCGCAATCGGCACCTGCGGAATCAGGGGGACGGCACGTTCCTCGAGATCGGGCGGGCCGCCGAGACGGACCTTCTGCTCAACAGCCGCGGCATTGCGCTCGCCGACTTCTGGAACCGCGGCGTCATCGATATCGCGGTGGCGGCCTCGGCCGACACGCACGCGCTGCTGAAGAACGTCGTCGGGTCGGCGCGGCACTGGCTCGGCGTCGAGCTGGTCGGGACCGAGACGAACCGTGACGCGGTCGGCGCCCGCGTGTATGCGAAGCAGGCCGGCACGCAGCAGATGCGCGAGGTGGTGCTTGGGGACGGCTACGGATCGCAGAACTCGCTGCGGCAGTACTTTGGCCTGGGCGACAACGCCACCGTCGATGAACTGACCGTGCGCTGGCCGAAGTCCGGAAAGACGCAGACCTTCCGCAACGTCGCGGGAGACCGGATCATCGAAATCACCGAGGGGCGGGACG
>JBBECO010000077.1:0-26380 GCA_040881785.1 Vicinamibacterales bacterium | reverse complement strand
ACCTTCCGCAACGTCGCGGGAGACCGGATCATCGAAATCACCGAGGGGCGGGACGAGCTGGTCGTGAAGCGGTATCCCGCGCCGGGCGGATCGCAGGAATGAAGGCGGCGGGCGCGGCGTTCGGGCTGGCCGTTGCGGTCTTGCTGCCTCTCGCGGCCGCCGAGGGAGAGCGCTGGTTCGAGGACATCACCGCCAGCGCGGGGGTGAGCGCTCCGCATCGCAACCGGCAGTTCGACAACGAATACGCGACGATCATGGCCGGGTACACGGCGCTCGGCGCGGCCGCCGCCGTGGCGGATTTCGATGGGGACGGTTTCGACGACCTCTTCGTGACCGACTCGGCCATCGACGGCCGCAACCGGCTCTATCGCAACAACGGCAATCTCACCTTCGCGGACGTGACGGCGGCGTCCGGGCTCGGCACCGGGAACGACGCCGCCAACGCCTCGGCCGACGCCCTGTGGTTCGACTTCGACAACGACGGACGGCCGGACCTGTTCGTCGTCCGTTTCGGGCACAACCAGCTGTTCCGCAACCTGGGGGGCGGCACGTTCACCGACGTGACGAAGGCGTCGGGGCTCGAGCGATACCTCAACGCCATCACGGCCGTGGCCTTCGACTACGACAGGGACGGCGATCTCGACCTGTTCGTCGGCGGCTATTTCCAGCCGACGAACCTCTTCAACCCCGATACGCCGCGGTTCTTTCCCGAGAGCTTCGAGACGGCGAACAACGGCGGCGGCCTCGTCGCGTTCCGCAACGAGGGCAAGGGCCGGTTCACCGACGTCACCGCCAGGATCGGGTTGACCCTGAGCGGCTGGACGCTCGACCTCGGTCACGGCGATGCGAACCACGACGGGTTCGACGACCTCTACGTCGCAGCCGACTTCGGGACCGACCGGTTCTTCCTCAACAAGGGAGACGGCACGTTTACCGACATCACCGAGAAGGCGATCGGCATCGACACGAAGAAGGGGATGAACGCCGAGTGGGGGGACTTCGACGGCGACGGGCTGCTCGACATCTTCGTCACGAACATCACCGACGAGTACATGCGGGAAGGGAACTTCCTGTGGCGGAACAACGGCGACCTGACGTTCACCGACGTCTCGCGCGAGACGGGCACGCACGACACCGGCTGGGGCTGGGGCGGCAAGTTCTTCGACTACGACAACGACGGCTGGCTGGATCTGTATGTGACCAACGGCTGGGTGTCGGCGGGCCCCGAGAATTACGTGACCGACATCTTCGAGATGATCGTCAAGCCCGGCGTGGACCTCGCGGACGCGCGGTCGTGGCCGGCGATGGGCAACAAGACGCTGAGCGGCTACCAGAAGAAGAAACTGTTCCACAACGAGCGCGGGCAGATTTTCGTGGACCACGCGGCCCGGCACGGAGTGGATTCGACGCGTGACGGGCGCGGCGTCGCGATCGCTGATTTCGACAACGACGGCCGGCTGGACATGTTCGTTGCCAACGCGAATGCCGCGCCCTACCTGTACCGCAACGTGGCGCCGCGGGGGCCGCACTGGGTGCAGTTCGTCCTCGAGGGGAAGGCGTCGAATCGTTTCGCGGTCGGCGCGCAGGTCCGCGTCAAGGCCGGCGGCCGGACGCAGCTCCGCATGATCGACGGCGGCAACAGTTTCGCGGCCCAGAGCACCTCGCGCGTGCACGTCGGCCTGGGAGCCGCGAAGACGATCGACTCGGTCGAAGTGCGCTGGCCCTCCGGGCAGCGACAGACGTTCGAGCACGTGCCGGTCGATCGCATCCATCGCATCGTCGAGGGGGAGAAGACCCTCGCGGCGTTTCAGACAAAGGGCGGGAAGTAGATGACTCGAAGCCGGAAGATTGCCCGTTGGGTTGGAGTTGCCCTGTTGGGAGCCCTGTGGCTTCCGCCTTTAGGCGGAAGCACGAGTTCAGGCGGAAGCACCTTGTTACACGCCCAGGGAGCCGGCGGCGATCCGCTGGCGGCGATGGAACAGGCGCTCGTCGCGAAGCCTGACGATCTGCGCGCCGGCAACGACTACCGGGTGGCGATCATGAAGGCGGGGCAGTACGACCGCGGGCTCGACTTCTTCGAGAAGCTCGTGGCGGCCCACCCGGCGGCCGCCAACGCGCACCTGAACTACGGCTTCCAGTACGTGGACAAGATTCCGGCGGCCGGCTCGATCACCCAGGTGATCCTGGCGAACAACGCACTGACGCAGTTCACCAGGTCGCTCGAGATCAGGCCGTCGTGGATCGCCTATTACACGCGGGGCAACAGCTACCTCTACTGGCCCAGGATCTTCGGCCGCACGACGCTGGGCATCGCGGACCTCGAAGCCGCGCTCAAGATCCAGAAGGCCGAGCCGAAGCGCGGCCTGCACGTGCGGGTCTGGGTGGCGCTCGGCGACGGCTACTTCAAGATGGACGACCTCGCGAAGGCCCGGGCGGTCTGGACGGAAGGGCTCGCGCAATTCCCCGATAGCGCCGCGCTGAAACAGCGGCTCGCCCTGCAGCCCGATGGCATCCAGGCGCTGCTCGACACGGTCTACGATCCCAACAAGCGGGTCGATACGAGTCTTCAGGATCTATGGTCAGACACGTAACGCTCGCGCTCGTTCCGCTGCTCGCCGGCACGTTCGTCCTCGCCCAGGGGGGCGCGATCACGTTCGAGGACGTGACCGCGAAGGCCGGCGTCAAGCGCCAGCACCACACCCGCGTCTTCAAAGGGAAGACGGGCGACGTGCTGGCCATGTTCACGTCGGGCGGGTCGTCCGCGGCCGCCGGTGATTACGACAACGACGGCGACGACGACCTCTTCGTGACGGATTCCGACGAGGGGAAGACCAACATCCTCTACCGGAACGACGGCGGCTTCAGGTTCACGGACGTGACCGCGGCCGCGGGCGTCGGCGGCGGGAACGATCCGCTGTCGATCGTCGCCGACGCGCTCTGGTTCGATTACGACAACGACGGCTGGCGCGACCTCCTCGTCGTCCGGTTCGGCACGCCGCTGCTCTATCAGAACCAGAAGGACGGCACCTTCAAGGACGTGTCGGCGGCGAGCGGCATGAACAGCTTCGCCAACAGCATCGCGGCCATCGCGTTCGACTACGACCGGGACGGCCGGCTCGACGTCCTGCTCGGCAACTACTTCAAGCCCGAGAACCTGATCCTGCTCAAGAGCCCGAACGTGCTGCCGAACGATCTCGACAAAGCGGTCAACGGCGGCGGCGTCACGCTCTGGCGGAATCTGGGCGGTGGCCGGTTCGAGGACACGACGAAGAAGGCCGGCCTGGCCAACGCGATGGGCTGGACCCTCGACGTCGGCCACGGCGATTTCGACAATGACGGCCTGCCGGACGTCTACCTCGCCGGCGACTATGGCACCGACCGCGTGTACTTCAACAACGGCGACGGCACGTTCACCGATACGACGGAGACGTCGATCGGTTTCGACACCCGCAAGGGGATGAACGTGGACGTCGGCGACTACAACAACGACGGCTGGCTCGACGTGTACGTGACGAACATCACCGACGAGTACATGAAAGAGTGCAACATGTTGTGGCACAACAACGGCGACCGGACGTTCACGGACGTGTCCCGCGAGAGCGCCACCTGCGATTCGCTCTGGGGCTGGGCCGCCAAGTTCGGCGATTTCGACAACGACCAGCTGCTCGACATCTTCGCCGTCAACGGCCTGCGTTCGGCCGGCCCGGAGAACTACATCCCCGTCCTCGTGAACATGATCACCTCGCCGGGCATCGATTTCACCGACGTGAACAACTGGCCGGCCATCGGCAACATGACCTGGAGCGGCTACCAGAAGAAGAAATTCTTCCGGAATCTCGACGGCCACGCATTCAAGGAGATCTCGGCGGCCGCCGGGGTGGACAACGACAAGGACGGACGCGGCCTGGCGGTGGCGGACTTCGACCAGGACGGCCGCCTCGAGTTCTTCCAGGCCAACGCCAACCAGGAGCCGATCTTCTACCGCAACGTGACGGCCACCGTCGGCAACTGGGTGCAGCTGGATCTCGTCGGGACCGTCTCGAACCGCGACGCGATCGGGGCGCGTGTGACCCTGAAAACCGGATCCGGCAAGACGCTCATCCGCGAGGTGGAGGGGGGGAACGGCTACGCCGGCCAGAGCACGCGCCGCATCCACTTCGGCCTCGGGCCCGACACCACGATCGAGTCCCTCGAGATCCGCTGGCCCGGCGGCCTCCGCCAGCGCGCCAACGCCGCCGTCGGCAAGATCACGACGATCCGCGAAACGGAGTCGAAAGGGTCGAAATGAGGCGTTTCGGCGGCCACGCCGCGCTCGTCGCGGTCATCGGTCTCTCGCTCATCGTCCTCTGGGACCGGCCCGGCGCGGGTCACCCGGCCGATGCGCTCTGGCATCACCGGAACCTCGGGAAGGCGTTCTACGAGAATCCCACCACCGGTCCGCTCGCGGTCGGCGAGTTCCAGAAGGCGCTCGAGCTCGCACCCGACTCCCCGCGCGAGCGCGTGAACTACGGACTTGCGCTGCTGCGCGCCGGGAAGACGGAGGAGGGGACCGCGGAGCTGCTACGCGCGCAGAAGCAGGACCCGTCGATCCCGCACACGTGGTTCAACCTCGGGATCGCCTACAAGAAGGATTCGCAGTACGACAAGGCGATCGTGCAGTTCGAGCAGATGGTGAAGCTCGTCCCCGACGAGCCCATTTCCCGGTACAACCTCGGATATCTGTACCGGATCACCGACCGACCGGCCGACGCGCTGCGCGAGTTCGAGCTGACGACGAAGCTCAATCCGAACCTCGCCGGACCGCACTACCAGCTGTACAACTTCTACCGCGAGCTGGGGCGCCCCGAGGACGCCGCGCGCGAGCAGGCGCTCTTCCAGGAGATCCGGAAGCGCCAGGCGGGCGCGGCGGTTCCGGAAGATCTCGACTGGAGCTTCTACGCCGAGATCCTGGATCCCATTGATTCGGCCGACGCCAAAGACGACGGTCCGCCCGTGCCGCTGACGTTCGGCGCGACGCGGCTGCCGGGGGTCTTCGCGTCGGAGTCGGCCGGCGTGCTGGCATTCGATGCCGACGGCGATGGGCGAATGGACCTGCTCGCCTGGTCGGCGGAGGCCGTCGGGCTGTTCAGGAATGGCGTCACGCCGATGGAGAACGCGGCCTTCGCGGGCGTGAAGGGTGTCAGATCGATTGCGGCGGGGGACTACGACAACGACGGCGATCAGGACCTCGTGATGGTCACCGGCGGCGGTGTCGCGCTCTACGCCAACGCCAAAGGGACGTTCTCGAAAGTCGAGGCCGCGCTGCCGGCGACCGCCTTCGCCAGGGCCGTCTGGCTCGACTACGACCACGATTACGACCTGGATCTCGTCCTCCTCGGCGAGAGCTCCGTGCTGCTGCGCAACAACGGGACGGCCGGCTTCAGCGATCAGACGAAAGACTTTCCCTTTGCCGCGGGGCGCGCAATCGACGCCGTCGCGTTCAACTTCGTGAAGGACACGGACGGCCGCGACCTGCTGGTGTCGTACGCGGATCGTCCGGCGGTGCTCTATCGTGACCGGCTGGCGGGCACCTACGCCGCCGAGGCGATCGAGACGCTGCCGGCCGGCGCCACGCCGATTGTGGCGCGGGACCTGGACAACGACAGCGGGATCGATCTGATCGCCGGCGGCCCGGCCGGGCTGACCGTGCTCCTGAACCGGATCGAGCGGTTCGACCGCGCGAAGGTCACCGCCTCGGCCGCGCGCGCCATCGCGGTGGGCGATTTCGAGAACCGCACGTTCGTGGACCTCGTGGTGGACGGCACGGTCCTGCGCAACCAGGCGCTGGGCACGTTCGCCGCGCCGGGCGCTGCCGCGCTGGCCGGCGCCGCGGCCCTCGTGACCGCAGACTTCGACAGCGACGGCCGTCTCGATCTCGCCGGTGTGGCGGCCGATGGGTCGCTGCACATGATGCGGAACGACAGCCCCGTCAAGGGCCAGTGGATCCGCGTGGCGCTGACCGGTGTCAAGAATCTCGCGCTGGCTCCCGGCGCCATCGTCGAAGTGAAGGAAGGGGCCCGGTATCAGAAGCAGATGTACGCCGGCGCGCCGCTGCACTTCGGCGTGCGCGACGCGGCGCAGATCGACACCGTCCGCATCACCTGGCCCAACGGGCTGATCCAGAACGAAATGAAGCAGCCGGTCGGGCAGGTGCTCGCGTTCAAGGAAGCGCAGCGGTTGTCGGGCTCGTGCCCGATGATCTTCACGTGGAACGGCCGCGAGTTCCAGTTCATCACCGACGTGCTCGGTGTCGCGCCGCTCGGCGCCAGCGCGGGCGACGGCACGTACTTTCCGGTCGATCACGACGAGTACATTCAGATCCCCGGTGAGGCGCTGGTGCCGCGCATCGGCCCGGATCCCGCCTACGAGATCCGCATCACCGAGGAGCTGCGCGAAGTCGCGTATCTGGACCAGATCCGCCTCATCGCCGTCGACCATCCGAAGGATGTGGACATCTTCACCAACGACAAGTTCAAGGCGCCGCCGTTCCCCGACTTCCGGCTGTTCGGCGTGAAGAACCGCATCTATCCCGTGACGGCCCGCGACGGCCACGGCGTGGACGTGCGGCCGAAACTCCTGGCCAGGGACCGCACCTATCCGGACGGGTTCGCGCGCGATTACTCCGGCGTCGCCGAGATGCACACGCTCGATCTCGACTTCGGCGCCGCGGCCCCCGACAACCGCGCTGTCCTGATCCTGAGCGGGTGGGTGGACTGGGCCGACGGCAGCACGTTCCTCGGCGCCGCGCAGGAGGATCCGCGCGGCCTGATCTTCCCGTCGATCCAGGTGAAGGATGCCGCCGGCCGGTGGCAGACGGTCATCATCGACATGGGCATCCCGGCCGGCAAGCCGAAGACGATCTCGGTCGACCTCACCGGGAAGTTCCTCTCCGCGTCGCGGGAGATCCGCATCGTGACGAACCTCTGTCTCTACTGGGACGAGATCTTCCTCGGCGAAGAGCCCGGTGCGCCGGACGTCGTGCTGACGACGATCGAGGCCGGCGCGGCCGACCTGCGGTACCGCGGCTTCTCCACGCCGGAGATTCACCCGGAGCGCAAGCAGCCCGAGTCGTTCGACTACCAGCGCCCGATGCCGCTCTCGATGTGGAATCAGACACGCGGTCTGTACACCCGGTACGGCGACGTGCGGCCGCTGGTGGGGGATATCGACGATCGGATGATCGTGATGGGATCCGGAGACGAGCTGGTCCTCCGGTTCCCGACGGCGTCGCTCCCGCCGGTCAAGGCCGGCTGGCGGCGCGACTTCCTGCTGTTCGTGGACGGCTGGGCGAAGGACGGCGACGCGAACACCGCCTTCTCGCAGAGCGTGGAGCCGCTGCCGTTCCACGGCATGAGCGCCTACCCGTATCCGCCCCCGGAAATCTACCCGGAAACCCCGTTGCACCGGGAGTATCGGGATCACTACAATACGCGTCCGGCGCTGCGGATGCTGAGACCGCTGACCGTCCCCACTCCGGCCTCCCCGCCGGAGCCGGCCCCCCGGAACACTGGAGAGATGCGCAGATGAAGGTTCCGACACTCAAGACCGTTGTTGGTGCAGGGTTCGTCCTCCTGCTCCTCAATACCGGATATATCTCGGCCTTCGCCACCGCGTCGATCTTTTACATGGGCAACGTCCTGCTGCACCTGGTGCTGGGCGTGGCGCTCGCGATCGGGTTTGCGATGCTCCTGAAGCGCGAACCGGAGCTGCGGCGGCCGCTGATCGCGCCGTCGGTGCTGTTTGCCGTCGCACTGGGTTTCGGGCTGTATCTCGTCTGGATCGGCAATCTGCGCGAGCACCGCTGGGTCCTCAACGCGCACATCGTGAGTGCCGTCCTCGGTGTCGTCGCGCTGCTGCCGTTCGTGTTCCGCCTGGCCCGCATCGCCGGGCGGCCGCGGACGCTCGGCGTGAGCGTCCGCAACGCGGCGCTGTTCGCGGCGGTGCTGCCGCTCGTGACGACGATCTACGTCAAAGCGAACCCCAACCCGGACGACCGCATCGTCAATCCGTCGCTGACGCCGATCTCGATGGACGCAGAAGGCGGAGGCCCGAGCTCTCCGTTCTTCCCCTCGTCGGCCAAGACGAACGTCGGCGGCATCATCCCGTCGAACTTCTTCATGGATTCGGAGGCCTGCGGCTCCTGCCACAAGGACATTTTCGACCAGTGGAACAGCTCCGCGCACCACTTCGCGTCGTTCAACAACCAGTTCTACCGGAAGTCGATCGAGTACATGCAGGACGTCGTCGGGACGCAGCCCACCAAGTGGTGCGCCGGGTGCCACGACCACGCGGTGTTCTTCAACGGCCGGTTCGAACGGCCGATCAAGGAGCAGATCGACACGCCTGAGGCGCATGCGGGCCTCGCGTGCACGTCGTGCCACGCCATCACGCACGTGCAGGGATCGATGGGGCAGGGGGGCTTCACCATCGAGTACCCGGCGCTGCACGAGCTGATGAGCAGCAAGAATAAGTACGTCCGGGCGGTGGACAGCTTCATGACGTACCTGAACCCGGAACCGCACCGCCGGACGTTCATGAAGCCGTTCATGACGCTGGATTCGGCGGAGTTCTGCTCGTCGTGCCACAAGGTGCACCTCGACGTGCCGGTGAACGACTACCGCTGGTTCCGCGGGTTCAACGACTACGACAACTGGCAGGCGAGCGGCGTCTCGGGCCAGGGCGCGCGCTCCTTCTATTACCCGCCGGCGCCCCAGACCTGCGTGGACTGCCACATGCCGTCCACGCCCTCGAACGACCCCGGGCGTCACGCGGACGGCACGGTGCACAACCACCGGTTCGCCGCGGCGAACACCGCGCTGGCGCTCGTCAACAAGGACGACACGCAGATGGCGGTCACGACGGCCTTCCTGCAGTCCGGGTTCGTGACCGTGGACATCTTCGCGGTGTCACCGATCGACGAGTCGGCCGAGCGGACGCGGATGGTCCGTCGCGCCGACGAGGGGCCGCGGCTCATGACGGGCTTTGCCGTCGGCGAGGAGGCCGAGCAGCAGGGACCGATCGTGATTCGTGAGGTCGGCCAGGTGGCGGCGCCCATCGACAAGGCGCAACCGGTGGTGGCGCCCGGCTCGACGATCCGCGTGGACGTCGTCGTCCGCACGCGGAAGATCGGCCACTTCTTCCCGGGCGGCACCATCGACGCCTTCGACGTCTGGCTCGAACTGCAGGGGCAGGACGCCGACGGACGCGTGATCTTCTGGAGCGGCCAGGTCGAGGACGAGGGACGCGGACCGGTGGAGCCGGGCGCGCACTTCTACCGCGCGCTGCAGCTCGACGGCCAGGGGAATCCCATCGACAAGCGGAACGCGTGGCAGGCGCGCAGCGTCCAGTACGTGCGGCTGATCCCGCCGGGTGCGGCCGATGTGGCGCACTACCGCGTCCGGATCCCGAAGGATGCGCGCGGCCCGATCACCTTCACGGCAAAGCTGAACTACCGCAAGTTCGCGCATGCGTACACGCAGTTTGCCTACGCGGGCGAGCCGAAGCCGGGTCAGGATCCGTCGCTCGTCGGGAAGGCTTACAACAGCCTCGAATATTCCTACGATCCGAAGAACATCCCGAAGAACGTCTCGGGGCAAATCAAGGACGAAATTCCGAACCTGCCGATCGTCGTCGTCGCGCAGGCCACCGCGCAGATCCCGCTCGGTGACGGGAAGACGCCCACGCAGTGGAAGCCGGTCATCCTGAAAGCGGATCGCGAGCGCTGGAACGACTGGGGCATCGGCATGCTCCTGCAGGGGGACATCAAGGGGGCCGAGTACGCCTTCAACACGGTCACGCAGGCGGAACCCGAGTATGCCGACGGCTGGCTGAACGTGGCGCGGGCCCTGATCCAGGAAGGGGAGACCGACGCCGCGAAGCCGTACATCCAGAAGGCGATCGAGCTGGACCCTGCGGCCGGCCGCAACTACTTCTTCCGCGCGATGGTCGAAAAGGCGGACGGCGATTATCCGGCGGCGATGGCCTCGCTCCGCCGGGTCATCCAGCAGTATCCGCGGGACCGCGTCGCGCTGAACCAGCTCGCGCGCATTCTGTTCCTCTCACGCGACTATGCCGAGTCGCTGAAGGTCCTCGCGCAGGTCGGGCTGGTGGACCCCGAGGATCTCCAGATGCACTACACCTCGATGCTCGCGCACCGCGGGGCCGGCAACATGGAAGCGGCCGCGCGAGCGGAAACGCTGTTCAAGCGCTTCAAGGCGGAGGAGTCGGCGCAGGCGATCACCGGCGATCGGCGGCGGGCCAAGCCGGAAGAGAACAACGAGCGGCAGATGATCCACGAGCATGAGAGCCTGCCGTTGCTGCCCGGGAAAAATGTACTGACGAGCACGACGCCGAAGCCCACGGGCAGCCGCGTCGGCGGAGATCACAACTAATGTTTCGAGGGACCCCTTTGTCGATTCGACCCGCGCGCATCCTGACGATCGTGGCGGCCGTCGGTGTCTCGGCCGCGGTGCTCGCGGCGCAGCCGGCCCGCGTCCAGTTCACCGACGTGACCGCGGCGTCGGGCATCAAGTTCACGCACAACAGCGGCAAGCAGGGGAAGAAGTGGCTGCCCGAGACGCTGGGATCGGGCGCCGCGTTCTTCGACGTGGACGGCGACGGCTGGCTGGACGTGTTCCTCGTGAACAGCCGCGACTGGGCCCCGCGCGCGGGCAGGCGGTCGCTGAGCGCCCTGTACCGCAACACGGGCACCGGCACGTTCACCAACATCACCGCCGGCAGCGGCCTCGACGTGGAGCTGTACGGGATGGGGGTCGCGGCCGCCGACTATGACAACGACGGCCGGCAGGACCTGTACGTCACCGCGCTCGAGGGGGACCGTCTCTTCCAGAACCTCGGCGGCGGCAAGTTCAAGGACGTGACGAAGGCGGCCGGCATCGCCAACGCGAATTTCGGCACGAGCGCCGCCTGGCTCGATTACGACAAGGACGGCCACCTCGATCTCTTCGTCGCCAACTACGTGCAGTGGAGCGCGAAGACCGACATCTGGTGCTCGCTGGACGGCACGGAGAAGTCGTACTGCACGCCCGAGTCGTACAAGGGGACGGCGTCGAAGCTGTATCGCAACCTGGGCGGCGGGAAGTTCGAGGACGCCAGCGTCAAGGCCGGCATCGCGGATCCCAACAGCAAGTCGCTCGGCGTCGCCGTGCTCGACTACGACATGGACGGCTGGCCCGACATGTTCATCGCCAACGACACGCAGCCGAACAAGTTGTACCGCAACAACCGCAACGGCACCTTCACCGAGGAAGGGATGTCGGCGGGCGTCGCCTACAGCGAGGACGGTGTCGCGCGCGGCGCCATGGGCGTCGACGCCGTGGACTACGACCGCTCGGGGCGCCCGCATCTGATCGTCGGGAACTTCTCGAGCCAGATGCTGGGTCTCTATCGGAACGAGGGAAAGAACCTCTTCGTGGACGAGGCGCCGCGCTCGTCCATCGGACGCGCCAGTCTGCTGTCGCTCGCGTTCGGTGTGTTCTTTTTCGACTACGACCTCGACGGCTACTTCGACATCCTCGCGGCCAACGGCCACATCGAAGAGGAGATCGAACGCGTCCAGCCCAAGGTGAAGTACCGGCAGCCGCCGCACCTGTTCCGCAATACCGGGAAGGGCAGGTTCGAAGACGCCATCAAGGACGTCGGCGCGCAGTTCAGCCGTCCCATCCTGGCGCGCGGCGCCGTCTACGGCGACTACGACCGCGACGGGGACCTCGACGTCCTCTTCACCGAGAACCACGGGCCGGCGTGGCTCTACCGCAACGATGGCGGCAACGCGAACAACTTCATCTCCATCCGCACCAAAGGGGTCAAATCCAACCGCGACGGCATCGGCGCCGTCGTCCGCATCGCCAGCGCCGGCGGCAAGCAGTGGAGCATGGTGCGCAGCGGCTCGAGCTACTGCTCGCAGAGCGACCTGGCGCTGACGTTCGGTCTGGCGAAAGACACGCAGGTGTCGGCGATCGAGATCGACTGGCCGAGCGGCCAGAAAGACCGCATCACCGGCATCGCTGCCAACCAGCACCTGGTGATCGAAGAGGGAAAAGGGATCGTCAGCCAGACCCCTGCGAAGCGCACGCGCCCCTGATCTCCGTCCCCTCCGCACGACAGCACAGCTACGAGATGGGCGGCCTCGTGTAGCCGCCCAGCTCGCGCTCGATCTGCGCGGCCACGGCCAGCAGGAGCTCCTCCTCGTACGGACGCCCCACCACCTGCACGCCGATCGGCAGCCCCTCGGCGGACGTGCCCGCCGGCACGACCACCGCCGGATAACCAAGGACGTTGCACCAGTGGGTGTAGGTCATCGCGTCGAGGTACTCGACCTCGGTGCCTTCGACCATCCACGAGCGCTCGCCGTGGCGGAAGGCCGGGATCGAGGCGACCGGGCAGAGGAGCACCCGATGGCTCGCCATCTGCCGCAGCACGTGCGCGCGGAGCGTGTCGCGATCCGCCCACGCCTGGATGAAGCCCTTGCTCGTCAGCGGCGGCAGCGGGGCGTCCCCCTTCATGAACGCCTTGAGGATCGGCAGCCCGCGTTCGGCGCCGTGCAGCGTCTCGTCCAGCGTGAGGAGTCCGGCTTCGGCGGAGAAAACGTCCCAGAGCTGCCGCGCCCGGTCGAGCCCGTCGGGTCGAAACGGCTCGACGTGATGTCGGCCTGTGACCTCGAAGGCGCTCTTCACTGAAACCGGCAAACCGCCGAGCGAGCCCCGCGCTTCACCCCGCGCGGCGGCGTCATCCTGCGCGCGTGCCTCGGCGAGCGCCGCTTCGCCGCGCACGTCCACGAAGGCATTGAGCTGCGGCTCGAGCCGGTCGATCTGATCGAGATGGGCCTGGACGGCCTCCGCCGCCGACACGTGCCCCTCGGCGATCGACCGGAGAATATCGGTTGCGGGTTCGTGCGGAAGCGAACGGCCCGAGGGCATCAGACGGTCGCCGTGGCGGGGGCGGCGCCCGCCTTCATGCTGATGACTTCGTAGATCTTCAGGTCTTTCGTCTTCCCGCGCAGATGGGTGTCGGGCATCTGGCGGCACTCGACGTCTGCTTTCACGGCCTCGTAGGT
This sequence comes from Vicinamibacterales bacterium, assembly GCA_040881785.1. Classification (GTDB taxonomy): domain Bacteria; phylum Acidobacteriota; class Vicinamibacteria; order Vicinamibacterales; family 2-12-FULL-66-21; genus JACDCA01. The sequence continues at coordinate 13,266 of JBBECO010000077.1, read as the reverse complement.
GGTCTCCGAGATCAGGATCGTCGTCCCGAACTCCTTGTTGAGCGCCTGGAGGCGCGACGACGTGTTGACCCCGTCACCGACGACGGTGTACTCGAGGCGCTTGCGCGATCCGATGTTGCCGACGACCGCCGCATCCGTGTGGATGCCGACGCCGATCGCGATCGGCGGCTGGCCCGACATCGCCCGCATGCCGTTGATCTTGCCGAGCAGCGCCTGCATGCGCAGTGCGGCCAGCACGGCGTTGCGCGGGTGCCCGGGGTCGTTGCTGAGCGACCCGAACACGGCCATCAGGCCGTCGCCGAGGAACTTGTCGAGGACGCCGCCGTGTTCGAACACGGCGTCCACCATTTCGGTGAAGTAGTCGTTCAGGAAAGTGACCACCTGCTGCGGCGTCATCTTCTCGGACATCTGCGTGAAGTTCCGGATGTCGGAGAACAGCACGGTGACGTTTTTCTCGGCTCCCCCGAGATTCACCTCACCTTTCAGGATCTCGTCGGAGACCTGTGTCGCGATATACCGGCCGAAGACTTCCTTGACGTGGTCGCGCTCCTGGAGGCCGGCGGCCATGTGGTTGAGCGTCGTCGCCAGGCGACCCGCGATGTCGCGCCCGCCGATATCGACGCGGCTCGTCAGATCGCCCGAGCCGATCTTGTGTGCGAACTCCCCGAGCGTGTGCAGCGGGCGATGCATGGACGAGGACACCTGGTGCCCGATGACGATGCTGATGAGGAGCACCAACCCGATGCCGATCGCGAGCTCGTCGCGCAGTCTGCGTACCGGGGCGAGCAGCTCGTGCGCATCGATTTCGGTCAGCAGGACCCAGGCCCCTCTTGCCACGGTGGAGGGACTTTTGATCGGACGATAGACGAAGAGTCTTTCCTGGCCCGCCCGGTTCGCCGCCACGATCGAGCCGACCGTGCCCGTCTGCCGCGCCTGCTGGACCGCCGGATAGTCCGAGACGTCCGTCTCGAGCCGGCTGGCGTCGCGATGCGCGATGACGTGGCCGTCGCTGTCGACCATCACCGCGTAGCCGCTTTCGTTGAACACGATGCTGCCGACGATGTCCGCGAGCTCGCTCTGCAGGTCGTACCGTGCCCCAATCGCGCCGCGGACGGGGCCCGAGCCGTTCCGGATCGGATAGCTGATGAACAGGACCTGCCGGCCGAACGCTTGTGACAGCTGTGCGTCCGACACGAAGGGGGCGCCGTCGAGGTTCGCGCCGATCGCCTGTTTACTGACCGGCTCGGCGTGCTCCAGCCGGCTGCTGGACGCGACCAGCCGGCCGGCGTCGTCGAAGAGCAGGAGCTCCAGGAAGCGTTCGTTGAAGTTCAGGGCGGTCCGCAGCTGGCCGGTCAGCTCGGAGACGGGCGCCTGCCGGTCGAGCAACGGCAGCAGCGATGTGCCGAAGCCGTTCAACTGCCGTCCGATGTTCTCCTGGTCGTTCACGAGCTCCGTCTCCACGATCCTGCCGATCTCGGCGAGCTCCTCGATCACGCCCTCTTCGAGCAGCAATCTCGCGGACTGGTAGCCCCACACGCCGATGATCGTCGAGGCCATCAGGGCCCCGCCAATCATGGCGATCAGGAGCGCGAAGAGGAACCCGTGCTCGAACCGCGCCAGCAGCCGCTTGCGGAGGATGAGCACGTACACCGCCGCGAGCGCCGACCAGAGGAGTGCCGCGACGAGGATGGCCTGGAGCAGGGGGTTCATGGGCGTCAACCTCCAGCGGGGATGCGGTTCCCGGGCGCGGCCTGGCGGATCGACGCGAGCTTCGACTCGACCGCCTTCTCGATCTGCGGCAGGACCTTTTCGGCCGCCTCGGCGCCCCGCTCGATCAGCTCGTCGGCCCGGTAGTACTCGATCCAGGTGAAGTCCGACAGGTCCGGATTGATCAGCACGTCGGCGGTGATCGCCTTGAAGTTCCCCAGCTCGTACTGCAGGATCTGCATCGAGTTCATGACGATGTCGAAGAGACTCGGCAGATCGTGTCCGTCGCCGAGATAGGTGAGCGGATTGAGCGTGTTCAGGCGGCGGAACCAGTACGACAGCGCGTTCTCGACCCCGCGCTTCAGGCGCGGCACGACGTTGACGGCCACCGTCAGGTCCGCACCCATGTCCACCACGACTTCCGCCGGCACGGGATCCGCGACGCCGCCGTCCACGAGCACGCGCTCGCCCACCTGGAGCGGGGCCATGACCATGGGCACCGACGAGCTCGCGCGGAACGCCGTCTCGAGCCGGCCCGATCCGATCGAGATGCGCTCGCCGGTCGCGATGTCGGTCGCGACCGTCCGGCAGGGCAGCACGAGCTGCTCGAAGGTTTCCTTGCCCTTCAGGTAGGGCCGCATGATCGTGATGAAGCGCTGCCCCGACAGGATGCCCGGTTTCAGGAAGAACGTCGGGTCCGACGCGAACAGGAAGTTGCGTTTGACGCCCAGCTCCCGCGCGATCTCGATCATCTCGTCCACCGGCAGCCCCGCCGCGTAGCCGACCGCGATGATCGACCCCTGGCTGCAGCCGGCCACGAGATCGATGGGGATGCCGGCCCGCTCGAGCACGCGCAACACACCGAGGTGCGCGATGCCGAACGCGGCCCCGCCGCCCAGGGCCAGCCCGATCGAGGTGCCGAGCAGCTTGTGGGTGAGGCGATAGAGCGGGAGCGCGGGCGCCGATCGCGGGTGTGCCCGGATGAAGTCCACGGCATCCCGTGTCGGGGCGGCCAGCGCCGGATGGTACGGGATCACGTACGGTTCCGAGCTGCTGATCGACACCGGTCGCGTCGTCGGGTTGAACAGGTTCACGACCCGCATGACCTTCGTCGAGCGCGGCGACGCAATCCCGGCGTCTTCCTTCGCCTCGTCCACGATCGCCACGAAGACATCGGAGTAGTCCCCCGCCGATTCGACGAGGCCGGGCGTCCCCGACCCCAGGTCGAAGACGATGAAGCTGAAGGTGTCGCTCAGCTTCGAGACGAGGTTCGACATGACGTCGCCGTATTTGGCGGCGGTCAGGTCCTCGGGAACGGCGATGGTCAGGAGCGCCGGCCCGCCATCCCGGTCCGACACCGCCGACGTGATCTTCTGCGGGACGGCGTCGAGGGTGTCACTGAGGAGGCGCAGCAGCTTCGGGTTCGACTCTTCGCCCGGCCGCACTTCGACGTAGACGACCTCGGTCCCGGTAATCTCCTTGAGCAGTGAGGCGAGCGAGAAGGCGACGAGCGTCTCGCCCGTCAGGCCCCTGCGGCTGGCCACGCTGATCGCCGTCGTCGCCCGCCGGATGCGCTCGCCTCGCGTGACGCTGGCGAGCCGTTTCGACAGCACCCGCGCGAAGTACTCGATCGCTTTCGGGTTGCTGAGAAACAGCTCGTCGAACGCCGGTTTGTCCACCACCAGCAGCCGCGACCGGCGCGCGGCCTTGACCGTCGCGGTGCGCACGCCCCCCTGCAGCAGCGCCATCTCCCCGAAGAAGTCCGCGCGCCGGAGGGTACCGGTCTGTCGCGACGGCGTGCTGCCGTCCCAGACGTCCAGCTCCCCCTCGAGCACGACGTAGAACGTGTCGCCCTGCTCGCCGAGCGCGACCACGATGTCATCCTTCTGGACCGTGACTTCCTGGAACAGCTTCTCGGCGGCCTCGAGCTCGGGCCGTGTGAAGAAGCGGAAGATGGGAATCGTCGAGAGGAACTCTAGATCGGCCATGCTGTGGTTGTCGTCACGATGGGAAACGGGGGTGGCTCGGTGGGCCAGATTGTGACACAAGTGCCGCCGGATCTATCCCCCCCGGGTGTGCATTTCGAGATGCGCGTCTTTCTTGAGCGCACGCAGCGGGATCAGGGTCGTCTGACGGTCCATCCCCAGGCGCTCTTCCGCGCCGCGGTCGGCGCGGACCGACCAGACCGCGTGAATGAGCTGGCGCAGTTCGTCGCGCGTGGCGCCCGCCCTGAGCGGGCGCCGCAGGTCGGTGCCCGCTGACGCGTACAGGCAGAGGAGCCAGATGCCGTCGGCGGTGAGCCGGGCACGGTCGCAGGTGGCGCAGAAGGGGGCGGTCGTGGACGCGATGATGCCGAAGGTCCGGCCGTCCGGCAGCAGGAAGCGCTCGGCCGGCGCGGACGTGCGCTCGTGGAGGGGGACGACATCTCCGTAGTGCCGGCCGATCGCTTCGAGCATCTCGGCGCGGGGGACCACTGCTGAGGGCGACCACCGCGTGGCGCCGCCGACGTCCATGTATTCGATGAAGCGGACTTCCGCGTTGACGGCGCGCCCGAACTCGAGGAGATCCACCAGTTCGTCGTCGTTGGTGCCCCGGATGGCGACCGTGTCGATCTTGAGGGCGCCGAAGGCCTCGTACGCCGCGTGGATCCCTGCGAGCACCGCGTCGAAGTCACTCGAGCCGGTCAGGGCGCGGAAACGGTCCCGCTTCAGCGTGTCGAGGCTGACCGTGATGCGGTTGAGACCAGCCCGCCGCAGCGCCGCGGCCTGGGCCTTCAGGAGGATCCCGTTGGTCGTGAGCGCCAGGTCCTCGATGGCCGGACGTCCCGCGAGGGATTGGATCAGCACCGGCAGATCGCGGCGGAGCAGCGGTTCGCCGCCCGTGATCCGCACGCGGGTCACCCCCTCGGCCACGAAGGCATCCGTCAGCTCCGCGATCTCTTCGAACGCGAGCAGGCTCTCGCGGGGCAGCCAGACGTAGTCCGGCTCCGGCATGCAGTACTGACAGCGCAAATTGCAGCGGTCCGTGACGGAGATGCGCAGGCTGCGCAGCGGCCGTCCGAACCGGTCGGGGACAGACATGGGTCACATCTATTATGCTTCGGACACGCCTGGCCGCTGAGACCGGGCTCTGGCAGGCCGCTGAAAAACGTCGGCCTGAATGGAAAATGGAGAACTCCCCATGAATCGTCGACTGCTTGGTGTTCTTGCGCTTCTGGCCGCTGCCGCCACCGCCCCCCTCGCGCAGGGGCGCGGAGGCCAGGCGGCGCCGCCCCCTCCGATGAACATCCCGAAGGATGACGCCCGCATCGAACAGCTGAAGACCGAGGCGGCCGCCGATGTCGAGGCCATGAAAGAGCACACGCAGCAGATGGTGGACTCCATCTTCAGCTTCGGCGAGCTGGGCTTCCAGGAGACCGAGACGCATCGCTACGTGGTGGAGATCCTGAAGAAGAACGGTTTCACCGTCGAGGAAGGGGTCGCGGGCGTGCCCACGGCCTTCATGGCGACGTGGGGGTCCGGGAAGCCCGTGATCGCGCTCGGCAGCGACATCGACGGCATTCCGCAGGCGTCGCAGAAGCCGGGGGTGGCGTATCACGACCCGCTCGTCGAGGGGGCGCCCGGTCACGGCGAGGGGCACAACTCGGGCGTGCCTCTGAACATCACCGCCGCCATTGCGGTGAAGAAGATCATGGAGCGCGAGAAGCTGCCGGGCACGTTGAAGATCTGGCCGGGGACGGCCGAGGAGCTGGTCGGCACGAAGGCCTATTTCATCCGCGCCGGATTGTTCAAGGAGGTGGACGTCGCGATCTTCACGCACGTCGGCACCGATCTCGGCGTCTCATGGGGCGACGCCGGAGGCACGGGCCTGGTCTCAGTGGAATATTCGTTCAAGGGCGAGACCGCCCACGCGGCTGGCGCGCCGTGGCGCGGCCGCAGCGCGCTCGACGCCGTCGAGCTGATGAACATCGGCTGGAACTACCGCCGGGAACATCTCCCGCTCGAGCATCGCTCCCACTACGTCGTCACCAACGGCGGCGACCAGCCGAACGTCGTGCCGCGGACGGCGTCGGTCTGGTACTACTTCCGCCAGACGACCTATCCGGGCATCAAGGGGTTGTGGGAGACGGGCGACGCGATTGCGAAGGGGGCGGCGCAGATGGCGGGCGTGGAGCTCCTGCCGACACGGGTGCTCGGGAGCGCCTGGCCGCGGCACTTCAACCGTCCTGTGGCGGAAGCGGCGTTCCTGAACATCCAGAAGGTCGGCATGCCGGAATGGAGCGACGCCGACCAGACGCTGGCGAAGGCCGTGCAGAAGGGGCTCGGCGGCCGCGAGCAGGGGCTGTCGACGCGTGCCCCGCAGCAGTTGACCGGACCGGTGCGCGACAACCGCGGCGGCGGGTCCGACGATATCGGCGACATCTCCTGGAACGTGCCGACGATCACGCTCCGGTATCCGGCCAACATCCCCGGACTGCCGGGCCACAACTGGTCGAGCGCGATCGCGATGGCGACGCCGATTGCGCACAAGGGGACCACGGCCGGCGCGAAGGTCCAGGCGATGACCCTCATCGACCTGCTCACCAAGCCGGAGCTGGTGAAGATGGCGGCGGATTACTTCAAGGAACAGACCAAGACGCAGAAGTACGAGCCGCTCATCCGCGCGCAGGACACACCGGCGATCGAACTGAACAAGGGGATCATGGAGAAGTACCGGCCCGAGATGCGGAAGTACTACTACGATCCGACGAAGTACAAGACGTATCTCGACCAGTTGGGAATCACGTACCCGACGGTGAAGAAATAACTTCGGGATGTCGCAGCCCACGCGCCCCGCCCGGGGCATGCGCGACTTCCTGCCGGAAGACGTCCGGCGCCGTGATTTCGTCATCGGGATCATCGAGGACGTCTATCGCCGCTACGGTTTCGAGCCGCTCGAGACGCCCGCGCTCGAGAACATCGAGACGCTGACCGGCAAGTACGGCGAGGAAGGCAACAAGCTCATTTTCAAGGTCCTGCGCCGCGGCGAGCACGAGTCGTCCGGGGAGACCGACCTTGCGCTGCGCTACGACCTGACCGTCCCGCTCGCCCGGGTCGTCGCGGAGCACCGCGGGAAGCTGCCGAAGTTCTTCAAGCGGTACCAGATCCAACCGGTGTGGCGCGCGGACCGTCCGGCACGCGGGCGCTTCCGCGAGTTCTACCAGTGCGACGTGGATGCCATCGGCTCGACGTCGCCGGTCGTCGAGGCGGAGATGCTCGGCGCGGTCAGCGAGGTGCTGCAGACGCTGGGCTTCCGGGACTTCACCATCCAGCTCAATCACCGCGTGCTGCTGACGGCGCTCCTCACCGGCGCCGGGATCGACCCGGCGCTGCACGGGACGGCGCTCGTGGCGATCGACAAGCTCGATAAGATCGGCCGCGACGGCGTTCGCGACGACATGGTGGCGCGGGGGGTGCCGGCAGACGCGGCCGCCAGGTGTCTGGGGGCGTTCGACGATCTGGATGTCTTCGATCGGCTCGTGGCGCAGGAAGCGGGGGGCGCCGCGGCCCGGCAGAACGTCGGGCAGATCATCGAGCTTGCCGGCGCGACACCCGCCGCCGGGCACGTCACGCTCACGCCGCGGCTCGCCCGGGGCCTGTCGTATTACACCGGCGCGATCATGGAAGTCGCCGTCCCGGACCTCGCCGGGAGCCTCGGCGGTGGTGGACGTTATGACGGACTGATCGGCATGTTCTCGGGCGAGCAGATCCCGGCCTGCGGTTTTTCACTCGGCCTCGAACGGATCCTCGTCGTCATGACCGAGCGACATATGTTTCCCGCGGCGGTCGCCGCGACCGCCGCCGATGTCATGGTGACGCTGTTCGAGGGCGAACCGATCGAGGACGGCCTGCGGCTCGCGCAGGAGCTGCGTGCCGCCGGCCTGCGCGTGGAGGTCTATCCCGAGCCCGACAAGCTTGGGAAGCAGTTCAAGTACGCCGCCGCGCGCGGGGTGACGTTCGTGACCGTGGCCGGCGGCGACGAACGCGCGCGCGGCGAGGTCACGCTGAAGAATATGGTCAGCGGCGAGCAGCAGGCGCTTCCGCGGCACGGCATCGGTGCGGCCCTCCGTGAACTCTCCGCATCCCGCACCCCGCAACCCGCACCCCGGAAAGATTGATGGAAATCCGCCCCCTCGGAAATCTCGCGCGCACGCACACCGCCGGTGAATTGACCTCGCAGCACCTCGGTCGGGACGTCGTGCTGCTGGGCTGGGTGCACCGTACGCGCGATCTTGGTCCCTTCGTCTTCATCGACCTGCGCGACCGGTATGGCCTGACGCAGGTGGTCGTGCGCGACAACGAGACGCTCGTCGCAGATGCGAAGCGGCTCCGCGCCGAGTTCGTGATCGCGGTCGTGGGCCGCGTCGTGACGCGCGAGTCGGCCAATCCGAAGATGAAGACCGGCGAGATCGAGGTGGAAGCCCGCGAGATCCGGCTGCTCAACGACGCGAAGGTGCCCCCCTTCAGCATCAGCAACGACGAGACGCCGATCGCCGAGGACATGCGGCTGAAGTACCGCTATCTCGACCTCCGGCGCCCGCGGATGCAGCACAACATCGCGCTCCGGCACCGCGCGACGATGGAGATCCGGAGGTATTTCGACGAGCGGGGCTTCCTGGAGATCGAGACGCCGATGCTCACGAAGTCCACGCCCGAAGGGGCGCGCGATTACCTCGTGCCGAGCCGCGTGCATCCCGGCGAGTTCTACGCGCTGCCGCAGTCGCCGCAGATCTTCAAGCAGATCCTGATGATCTCGGGGATGGACCGCTACTTCCAGATCGTCAAATGCTTCCGCGACGAAGACCTGCGCGCCGACCGGCAGCCGGAATTCACGCAGGTGGACCTGGAGATCTCGTTCGCGACCGAGGATCTGGTCTTCAGCACGATCGAGCCGCTGATGGAACGGCTGATGGCGCTGATCGGACGCCAGGCGCCGCGTCCGTTCCGCCGGCTGTCGTACGCCGACGCAATCGCGACCTACGGCTCCGACAAGCCGGACCTCCGGCCGGGCATGGAGATTGAGCACGTGTCGGCGCCGTTTGCCGACTCGACGTTCGGTCCCTTCAAGGATGTCGTGGCGTCGGGCGGAGAGGTCCGCGGCTTCGTCGTCCGTGGGGGCGCGAAGTACTCGCGCAGGGAGCTCGACGAGCTCGCCGAGATGGCCCGGCAGCAGGGGGCCTCGGGTCTCGTGTGGGCGCGCAACGCCGCCGGGGCGATCCAGAGCTCGGCGCTGAAGGCGGCGGGGGAGACGACCCTCCGACAGGCCCTGGAGGCCGCCGGTGCCGGCGACGGAGACCTGCTGCTGCTGGCCGCGGGTGCGCACGAGCCGACGTCGAAGGTCCTGGGGGCGCTGCGGCTGCACGTCGCGAAGAAAGAGAACCTGCTCGATCCCCAGCGCTTCGAGTTCCTGTGGGTCGTCGATTTTCCGATGTTCGAGTGGCAGGACGGGGAGGGCGGGGAACCCGGCCGCTACGAGTTCATGCACCATCCCTTCACTGCTCCGCTCGAGAGTGACGCAGCCCTGCTCGAAACCGACCAAGGCCGGGCGCGCGCGCGCGCGTACGACCTCGTGCTCAATGGCAGCGAGATCGCCGGCGGCAGCATCCGGATTCACGACCAGGCGATTCAGCGGCTCATCTTCAAGCTGCTGCAGATCTCGGACGACGAAGCCCGTCTGCGTTTTGGATTTTTCCTTGATGCGCTCGAATATGGAACACCCCCGCATGGCGGGATTGCCCTGGGGCTCGACCGTATCGTGGCGATTTTGTGCGCGGAACCGTCCATCCGGGACGTCATCGCCTTCCCAAAAACCGCCCAGGCGCAGGATCTGATGGCCGGGGCGCCTTCCCCCGTCAACGAGAAGCAGCTTCGGGAACTGAAGTTGAAGGGGAACTGACGCGGCCGGGGTTCGGGGTTCGGGGCTCGGGGTCCGGTTCGGATTTCAAGACTCCGCACCGGTTTTTCCCGGCCCCCGAGTCCCGAGCCCCGGAGTGATAACATCCAATTGACCTGAACAGGAGCTGACCTATCCCTCCCGCGACCACCACACGCAAGATCACCCTGCCCGAGCACGGCGCCGAAACGCTGTTCGGGCCGTTCGACGAAAACCTGAAGCTGCTCGAAGCCCAGTTCAACGTGCAGATCCGGACGAGCGGGTCCGAGATGATCGTCGAAGGGGAGTCGGGCGACGTCGGCCGGGCCGAGCGTGTGCTCAGCCAGCTCACGGCGATGATGGATGAGGGCTACAAGCTGGGCAAAGGGGACGTGAAGACCGCCGCGCAGCTCGTCGCGCAGGAGGAGGGGGTCGAGCTCTCGGAATACTTCGCCCGGGGCGCCGCGCGGACCTCCGGCAAGCGCCAGGTGATGCCCAAGAGCGTCAACCAGCGCCGGTATCTCGACGCCATCGAAGAGCGCGACATCGTCTTTGGCATCGGTCCGGCCGGCACGGGCAAGACCTACCTGGCGATGGCGCAGGCGGTGGCCTATCTGCTGGCGAAGCGCGTCAGCCGGATCATCCTGGCGCGTCCGGCGGTCGAAGCCGGTGAGAAGCTCGGATTCCTGCCCGGCGACCTGCAGGAGAAGGTCAACCCGTATCTGCGTCCGCTGTACGACGCGCTCTACGACATGCTCGACATCGAACGGGCCGACCGGCTCCTCGAGCGTGGCACGATCGAAGTCGCCCCCATCGCGTTCATGCGCGGCCGGACGCTCAATGATGCCTTCGTCATTCTCGACGAAGCGCAGAACACCACCAGCGAGCAGATGAAGATGTTCCTGACGCGCCTCGGATTCGGCTCCAAGGCGGTGATCACCGGCGACATCACCCAGATCGACCTGCCGTCGGGCCGCACCTCGGGCCTGATCGAGGCGATGAAGGTCGTCGGCAACATCGAGGGCATCGAGTTCGTCCGGTTCGACGAAAAGGATGTCGTCCGGCATCAGCTCGTGCAGCAGATTGTGAAGGCCTACGACGCCTACGGCAGTGGATCCCGACAGTAAACTGCGCGTGACCGTCACCGACGGCCGCGGCCAGCCGGTGCGCGACGGCGGCCTGGCGCGCTGGCTCGCGCGCAGTGCGCCGCGTGCCGCGCGCGGCGAGCTGGCGATCGCCCTCGTCCGGGATGCGCGCATGCGCAGGCTGAATCGGACCTACCGGGGCAAGGACTACGCCACGGATGTCCTCGCATTCGAGGGTCCAGGCGTCGGGGAGTCCGAGGGGCCGAGGGGTCTTGGTGATGTGGTGATTGCGAGAGACGTCGCCAGGCGTCAGGCCCTGAAGGCGGGCCATTCCTATCAGACCGAGCTGCGCGTCCTCGCCCTGCACGGCTTGCTGCACCTGCTCGGCTACGACCATGACGCTCCCGATGACCACGGCCGGATGGCGCGCGCCGAAGCGCGCCTTCGCCGCAAGGGTGGTCTGAAGGCGGGCCTGATGGAGCGCGCATGATCCCGCTCCTCCTCTTCATTCTCGCGATCGCGGCCGTCTACGTCGGCACGATCGAGACCGCCTTCAGCGCGCTGATGCGGCTGTCGCTGCGGCTGATGGCCGAGCGCGGCGGCCGTGACGACCGCCTCGGGTTCTATCTCGAGGATCCGATCCGTCTCTTCCTGCCGGCCCGCCTGCTGCTCGGGCTGATCTTCTCGCTGGCGACGATGTTCATCGCGATCCTGACCGGACGGACGGGATTGCCGGCTATCGGAATGCTGCTGCTGTTCGTGGCGGTGTTCATCCTCGTCTGCGAGCACGTCCTGCCGGTGCTGATCGTCCGCCGGAACCCGGAGCGGATGCTCGAGATCCTGCTGCCGCCGTTCGACGTGCTGGCGCGGGCCGTCCGTCCGCTGACGAACTCGCTGACGCGGCTGATTCTCGAGCCGCGCCGCGAAGGCAACGGTAACGGCACGCCCCCCGAGGCCGCCATCGGTGCCGCGCTCGAGGCGCAGAGCGAGAACGACGGCGAGCAGGGACTCATCGAAGAGGAAGGGCGGAAGCTGCTGCAGTCGATCGTCGACTTCGGCGACACCCTCGTGCGCGAAGTCATGACCCCGCGTCCCGACATGGTGGCGATCTCGGCCGACGCCACGCTGGCCGAACTGCGCGAGCTGTTCCAGGAGCAGGAGTATTCCCGGATACCCGTATACGGCGAGAACCTGGACAACATCCTGGGCCTCGTGTACGTGAAGGACCTGATTCAGCTCGAAGGCGCCTCCGACGCTGCGCGTTTACAGCCGGATCTTCCGCAACTGCTGCGGCCGGCGACGTTCGTGCCCGAGACCAAGCGCGTCGCCGATCTGCTGAAGGAATTCCAGCGCAAGCAGACGCAGATCGCGATCGTGTTGGACGAGTACGGCGGCACGGCGGGGCTCGCGACGATCGAGGACCTTCTCGAGGAGCTCGTCGGGGAGATCCGCGACGAGTACGACGTCGAGACCGAGCCGGTCACCGAGGAGCCGGACGGCTCGTTCATCTTCAGCGGCAAGGTGAACTTCGACCAGGTCTGCGACCGGCTGGACGTCGCCGTGGAGCCGGAAGGCTTCGAGACCGTCGGCGGCTACGTCCTCACGCGCGTCGGCCGCGTGCCGGCCGTGGGAGAGACCTTCGAGCTCGATGGCATGCAGGTCGAAGTGCTCGAGGCCGAGCGGCGCCGCATCCATCGGGTGCGCTTCAAGCGCAGCCTCCCCGCATCCGGGGAACCCAGGCCGGCCTAGGCCGCCGCGGAACCCCTACCTGGTCATCCGGGTCCTTCGACCCATTCTTTCGCCGGACCTGTTCGGAATCCCCCTCGGCCGCGTTTATCTACCAGAAGGCGCCCGCGCTGCCTGCAATGGTTCGAGCCGGGCAGTCACGTACAGCTGAACAGCCGACCCAGGAGGACCCATGACGTTTCCGATGCACCTGCACGCGGCCGAGCGCACTGATAAGGGTCCGGTCTCCGGGGACCGGCCCCAGCGGGGCCGGATTCACCTGACGCCTCGTGAACGGCAGATCATCCACCTCGTCGGCTGCGGCTGTTCGAACGCCGAGATCGCCGAGCGGCTGTCGCTGCGGCCGCAGACGGTGAAGAACCGCCTGTCGGAGATCTACCAGAAGACCGGCAGCCGCAACCGCGTCGACCTGACGCTGCGGGCCATCCGCCGGGTGAGCGGGCTCGATCCGACGTTCTGAACTGACGTACGGGCTCAGCCCTCGGCGGCGTTCGCGAGCGTCTCGGCGAGCCGGCGCCGGAAGGACGCCTCATCGAGCGCCGGGTACCGGTAGATCTCCGGCGCAGTCGCGTCGAAATAGGCCGCAAGGCGCATGAACGACTCGATGCGTGTCAGGTCCGCGGGATCCCGCATTCGGCCGCCCGTTCGTAACTGACGAGACGTCTGATCAGCGCGTTGTACCGGGAGTGCGCCGAATCGGCATCGTCGGCGGCGAGTCGGTCGTAGAGACGTCGCTCCGGATCGGGAAACGCACGCTCGACGGGGAATCCCAGGGCCCGCAGTCGAGGCGCGCCGATCGACACCAGCAGGCCCTCGA
>JBBECO010000076.1:0-34977 GCA_040881785.1 Vicinamibacterales bacterium | reverse complement strand
GAGCTACCCTTCCGGTGCATAAGTCCTCCTGCAATTGACGACGACAGAAAATGAAGATGGAAACCGGATGGCGCATTCGCGGGGTGACCTGAGGGATCGACCGTCGGCTCAATTTCCCTCCGATCAACGCAGAGTGGGGCGCAAGGGCATACCACCCGACTCATGTGCAAGCGTCGCGCCGAGCGCCGTAGATGACGCAGGCCGTTGGATCACCCGATCCGGTGCGAAATTGTTCGCATGGGAGCGAAAAAATCCCCGTTGATCAAGCGCTGTGGCGCGATGGCGGGACCGGCCTGCGCCGGGCTTGCTGACCGGCGGCGGTCAGCCCCTTGCAGAATGCATGACGGCGTGTACGTCCGAGCATCCGGAGGCCCCTATGCGCGTTCGCTGCCTGCTTCTGACCCTCGTACTGGCGGCCACGGCCCTCTCGGCGCAGCACGCGGTGTGGCCGATCCGGGACGCGCCGGCCGACCTGCGTCCCGTGATCGCGCGGGCGGACCTGATGATTGCCGAGATGCACGACTCGGTGCTGCGGGAGCTCAACGACGCGTTCGCCAGCGTCGGCGCCGACAAGGCCATGAGCTCCTGCCACATCGACAGCATCCTGATCACGCAGCGCCTGGGACGGGAAGGCATCGCCGCCGGCCGCACGAGCGACCGGCTTCGCAATTCGAGGCACGCGCCGCGACCGTGGGCCGCCGCGCTCGTCCACGCCAACGCTGGACGGCAGGCGCGCGACGTCGAGGGCTTCGCCGTGGACCTTGGTGACAGGCTCGGCGTCCTGCGCCCCATCGCGGAGCGCCCGATGTGCGCGACGTGCCACGGCCCCGCCGACCGGTTGAGTCCGGCCATCCGTGCGCAGATCGCCGAGCGCTACCCGGCCGACAAGGCGGTGGGCTTCAAGGAGGGAGAGATCCGCGGGTGGTTCTGGGTGGAGATCCCGAAGCGCCCGCGCTGACCATCACTCCGCCTGATACGTCTGGTTCCGCAGCACCCGCGCCAGCCACACGCCGGAGAGCACGAACACCACGCTCCAGAAGACGCCCTGCGAGGTCGCGCCGTACAGGAAGCTGCCCGTCCCGAACAGCGCGGCATAGACGAACGCGCAGCCGAGCACCCAGCCGAGCAGCGACTGCGCGAGGCTATCGGGTGACGGTCCGACGCCGGCCTCGCGGCGGACGCTCGTCCACCCTGCCCCCGCCGGCCGCACCTGCCGGTAGAACCGCACGAGCGTCTCCCGATCGGTCGGCGGCGCGAGGTAGGCCACCGCGATCCAGACCGCCGTCGTCACGCCCACGGTGGCGAGCAGCGCGACGTGCGACGAGATGCCCGAGCCCTGGCGCGCCGCCACGAAGAACGACGCCGAGAGCAGGAACGAGGTGAGCATCGCGGCGATCTCGCTCCAGGCGTTGATCCGCCACCAGAACCACCGCAGCAGGTACAGCAGGCCGGTGCCGGCCCCGATCGACAGCAGCAGTTCGAAGCTCGCGCGCGCGGTGTCGAGCACATACGTGAGCAGCGCCGCCAGCACCATCAGCAGCGCCGTGACGAGACGGCCGACGCTCACGTAATGGCGCTCGGAGGCGCCGGGCTTCAGGAAGCGGCGATACAGATCGTGCACGAGATACGACGTACCCCAGTTCAGGTGCGTCGAGATCGTCGAGACGTAGGCCGCGAGCAAGCCGGCGACCATCAGGCCCAGCACGCCGGATGGGAGGAAGCGGAGCATCGCCGGGTAGGCCATGTCGTGGCCGATCAGCGCGGGATCGACGTGCGGCAGCGCCGCCTGGATGTCGCTGAGCTCGGGATACACGAGGATCGACGCGAGGGCGACGAGAATCCAGGGCCAGGGCCGCAGCGCGTAGTGCGCCGCGTTGAACAGCAGCGTGCCCCACGTGGCGTCGCGCTCGCTGCGCGCGGCGAGCATGCGCTGCGCGATGTAGCTGCCCCCGCCGGGCTCGGCTCCCGGATACCACACGGACCACCACTGCACCGTCAGTGGAATGACGAAGACCGTCAGCGCGATGCTCCAGTCGTTGAAGTCCGGCAGCAGCCGCAGCGTCGCCGGATCGAGCTTCGCGATCAATCCGTCGAGGCCGCCGACCTGCGGTTGCTGCAGGGCGAAGTACGCGGCCGCGACCGAACCAACCATCGCGACCCCGAACTGAATCAGGTCGGTGACGAGCACACCCCAGAGGCCGGCCGTCGCGGCGAAGGCGGCATTCAGAATCGCGCAGACGACGAGCGTCTGCGTCATCGGCCACCCGAGCAGCACGTTGGCGATCTTCACGGCCGCCAGGTTGACCGTAGCCATGATCACGAGATTGAAGAACAGGCCGAGGTACACGGCGCGGAAGCCCCGCACCCAGGCCGCCGCGCGCCCGCCGTAACGCAGCTCGTAGAACTCGAGGTCGGTCAGCACGCCCGCGCGGCGCCAGAGGCGCGCGTAGAAGAACACGGTCAGCATCCCCGTGAGAAGGAACGCCCACCACACCCAGTTGGCCGCCACGCCGCCGTCCCGGACGAGGTTCGTCACGAGATTCGGGGTGTCGGTGCTGAAGGTCGTCGCCACCATCGAAATGCCGATGAGCCACCACGGGGCGGCGCGCCCGGACGTGAAGAACTCGGCGGTGCTCGATCCCGCGCGCCGCATCAGCCAGAGCGCCGGCACGAATGACACGACCATGGATACGATGACGATCGTCCAGTCCAGTGCGCTCAGATGCATTTACGTTCCCCTACTGTCTCAGTACGCCGTCCCCGGGAGGGGCGACGAACGCGAGCGCGTCGCGCTGGTGGTAGCGCGCACGATAGGCTTTCACCCAGCGGTCCCGGAAGTGCTCGGCATCCGCATCCTCGACGAGCGCCCAGACGCTGCCGCCCCACCCCGCACCGAAGGCGGACGCCGCGGCGGCGCCGAGGGTGCGGGCGATCGAGACCAGATCGATCGTCTCGGGTATCTGGTTGCGCAAGCCCTGCTCGGCATCGCGCTGCGCCTGCGCGGCGAGCTCGCCGATGCGTGCGACGTCTCCCCGCTCGAACGCATCGGCCGCCTCCGGCACTCGCGCATCTTCCGCCACGAACTGCCGGAGCCTGGCCGCAAGCGCCGGCGGCGCGTCGAGCGAACCGAGATCCCCGGTGCGGGCAAGCGCCCCGAGCGTGCGGCCGTCGCCGGGATGCTGCACGCGCCACGCCGCCACGAGGCCGGAGATTTCCGCCGCCAGTCTGTTGTAGTCGGCCTGCGCACCACCGATTTTGGAGGCGTGCACCCCGCTCGTCGCGACGACGAACGTCCACCCTGCGGGCATGGGCACGCGGCGATCCACGCGGAGCGGCGAAAAGG
This sequence comes from Vicinamibacterales bacterium, assembly GCA_040881785.1. Taxonomy (GTDB): domain Bacteria; phylum Acidobacteriota; class Vicinamibacteria; order Vicinamibacterales; family 2-12-FULL-66-21; genus JACDCA01. The sequence goes on along the minus strand of JBBECO010000076.1, from coordinate 31,634 downwards.
AGCACGCCTGCAGAAACCCCGCGCGACTGAGCAGGATGGCCGCGTGGTCCTCGCTGCCGCCGTGCGTCCCGACCCCCTCGTCGCCGGCGAACGGCCCGAACGAGGCGCCGTTCTCGATGCAGCCGAAGTAGGCCGCGCGATCCTCAGGACCGCGGATCGCCGACCGCCACGCAGGGTGCGCCTCGAGGTCCGCCCGCGCGACCAGCGCTTCGGCCATCGCGGTGACCAGTGCGCTCGAGCTGCTGATGCCGGCCGCGCGCGGCAGATCGCTGGTGAACACGATGCGCGCGGACAGTTCGGCGCCAGGAAAATTTGCCGCGAGCCGCCCCACGACGGTGACGGCATACTGCAGCCAGCCCCTCGCACCAGCGGCTGGCGCGGTCGCGTCGCACTCACCGCGCTCGCCCGACGCCGCATCGAGGACGACGACGCGGCGTCCATCGCCGGGCAACGCCGCGACGGCGAAGCCGCGGGGGACGGCGGCGACGAGCGAGCGTCCGCCCGCATAGTCGGTGTGCTTGCCGAAGACTTCCAGCCGTCCAGGGACGAAGAAGCGCCACCGCGGTTCGGCGCCGAACGCCTCCCGCGCCGCCGCATCGACCGCGGAGAACCGCTCGATCACAGGCGGACCTCGGCCCCTTCGAGGCGGCGCGCGACCTCCGCGATGTCGTCCCGCCATGACAAATCGAGCACGGGCCCACGTGCAGGGAACACCTGGAGGCAGAGGCCTCGCGAGACCGCGAGGTCGACGGCCTGCGGCAGTTCGCGCTCGCCGCGCGCCGACACGGGCACCGCGCGGCAGGCGTCGAAGATCCGCGCGTCGAACCGCCACACGTTCATGCTGATCAATGCGCGGGGACCGGCCGCCGCGACCGCCGCCTCACCGGGCTTTTCCACGATGGCCGACAGGCACCCCTGATCGTCGTGCTCGATGAGCGCGAAGGCGCCCAGCCGCGCGGGCGGCAGCGCGAGCGACTGGGCCTCGAACCCCGGCGCCGCCGGGCCGTCGGCCCGCGCCAGCCGCGCGAGCACGTCGACGGGATAGAGGTTGTCGGCATTGAGCACGAGAAAGGAGTGACCGCCGGTCCATGCCTCCGCGCACACGACGGCGTCGGCGGTGCCGAGCGGCTGCGGCTGGGTCACGAACGAAATAACCACGCGCCTGGCCTGGAGACCGCGGTAATACGCACGGACCGCGTCGTGTTCCGGGCCGAGCACCAGCCCGACCTCGCGGATCCCGGCGTCTGCCAAAGAGTGCAGGACGTGATCGAGGAACGGACGGCCGAAGGGAATCATGGCCTTGACCCCGGCGTCGGCTGCCTGCGCCTGGGCGGGATCCAGCGGACCGTCCGCGCTGGTGCGTTCGCGCATCCGGGTCCCGAGTCCTCGCGCCAGGACGAGGGCGCGCGTAGCGGACACTGACGGCACGCGCGAGGCTCAGGCCCGGACGAGACCGAGCGGCGGATGGTGGCGCCAGGCGCCGCGCGTGAAGTCGGGCACGTCCACCGGACGGCTCCGCCGCCCCACCGACTGCACCGTGAGCCCGACGAGACTGCTCAGGGCCGCGGCGTCGTAGACGTTCATGTCGGTCGGCAGCCCCTCGCGCAGGCACGTGATCAGCCGGTAGTCCTCCATGTAATCCATGCCGCCATGCCCCGCGCCGGCCGCCTGCGCCGCGATGTCCTTCCAGAGCGGATGGTCGAACGCCTCGAGATACTCGCTGGCCTGCTGCCAGCGGTGCGCGGGGCTCCGCCCTTCGACGTAGACGCGGTCCGGATAGCCCTGGAACAGTCCCTTCGTCCCCTGGACCACATGGATGCGGCTGTACGGACGCGGCAGATTGGTGTCGTGGTTCACGTAGATCGTCCGACCGTTGACCGTCTTGACGAGCGTGACATTGACATCGCCGAGGACGAAGCGCTCGCGCCGCTCGGGTGCGTCCGGCGGGAAGTGCTCCGCCGCCCAGTTCTGCAAGCCTCGCGACGGTCCGCTCATCGACACGAGGTAGTCGAAGCGGTCCCCGCGATTGATGTCCATGCAGTTGGCGACCGGTCCCAGGCCGTGCGTGGGATAGAGGTTGCCATTCAGCTTCGACGACCACGCCCGGCGCCACAGCCCCTCGCCACGCGTCGAGAACTTGATGTCGCGCAGGTCGTGCAGGTAGCCCCCTTCCGCGTGCAGGATCTCGCCGAAGAGCCCCTGCCGGACCATGTGAAAGGCGAGCATCTCCATCCGGCCGTAGTTGCAGTTCTCCATCATCACGCAGTGGCGACGCTGCGTCTCGGCCGCCTCGACGAGCGCCCAGCAGTCCTCCACCGACATGGCCGCCGGCACTTCGGTCGCCGCATGCTTGCCGTGCTTCATCGCCGACAGACAGATCGGCACGTGCCACTCCCATGGCGTCGCGTTGTAGACGAGATCGAGGTCCGCTTCCGCGCAGAGCCGCTCGAAATCGCGCGGCCCGCGGTCGTACACTGCCGGCGCCGGATGGCCGGCCTCGGTGACGGCCTTGACCGCCCACGCGGTGCGTTCAGGATTGATGTCACAGACGGCCGTGATCCGGCAGCCCGGCACCTTCAGCAGGTTGCGCACGTGCGCGGAGCCCATGCCGCCGATGCCGACGTAACCGATCCGGACGAGGTCGATCGGCGGCGCCGCAAACGGGGTGTCCGCCTTCGGGGCGGCCGCCGGCACCGTCAGCGGCGCGGCCGCGCCGGCGACGACGGCGCCGGCGGTGGTCTTGAGGAAGTCTCGGCGGTCCATGGCGGGATTCTACACGTGCCACGTGCCACGTGCCACGTTGCTCGTTGATACAGTTGACAGATGACCGATTGGACTGAAAGAGCGCTTACGGCCGAGGAGGCCGTCTCGGGAATCGCCAGCGGCATGCGCGTGTTCGTACACGGCGCGGCGGCGACGCCGACGCCGCTCGTGGAGGCGCTGTCGCGCCGGCGCGATCTCGCCGGCGTGTCGCTCTATCACCTGCACACCACCGGCCCCGCCCCGTTTGCCGACGCCGAACAGGACGGACGTTTCCTCTCGGTGTCGCTGTTCGCGGGCCCTCCCGTGCGCGACGCGATCCACGACGGACGCGCCGACTTCGTGCCGGTGTTCCTCTCCGACATTCCGCGCCTCTTCCGCGACCGCACGATCCCACTCGACGTCGCGCTGCTCCAGCTCTCGCCGCCCGATCGCCACGGCTACTGCACGCTCGGCACCTCCGTGGACGCAGCGCTCGCGGCGGCCCAGGCGGCGACGCACGTCATCGCCGAGATCAACGACCGCATGCCGCGGACGCACGGCAACACACTCCTGCACATCGACCGCGTCTCGGCCTTCGTGCGCACCGACCGTCCGCTGGCCACGCACGCGCCGCGGCCCGGCACCGCCGTCGAGAACGCCATCGGCGAGCACGCCGCGAAGCTCGTGCCCGACGGCGCCACGCTGCAGATGGGGATCGGCGGGATTCCTGACGCCGTGCTGCGCCGGCTGTTCGACAAGCACGACCTCGGCATCCACACCGAGATGTTCTCGGACGGTGTGGTGGACCTGGCCCAGGCCGGCGTCATCACCAACCGCCGCAAGCAGCTGCACCCGGGGCGGATGATCACGAGCTTCGTGCTCGGCTCGCAGCGCGTCTACGACTTCGTGGACGACAACCCCTTCGTGGAGTTCCACCCCTGCGACCACACGAACGACACCGCCCGCATCCGCCGCAACGACCGCGTCGTCGCCATCAACTCGGCGCTCGAGATCGACCTCTCCGGCCAGGTATGTGCCGATTCGATCGGGTTTCGCGTCTACTCGGGGATCGGCGGCCAGATGGACTTCATCCGCGGGTCCGCGCTGTCACGCGGCGGACGCCCCATCATCGCGCTGCCGTCCACGGCGGCGAAGGGCACGGTCTCGCGCATCGTCTCCGCGCTCCAGCCGGGCGCGGGTGTCGTGACGACGCGCGGGCACGTCCATTGGGTGGTCACCGAGTACGGCGCGGTGAATCTGTTCGGGTGTTCGCTCCGTCAGCGCGGCGAGGCGCTCGTCTCACTCGCGCATCCGGACTTCCGGGGAGAGTTGCGGCGCGCGCTGGCCGAGACGCGTCACTTCACGGTGTAATCCGCCAGGGGCCCGCACCTGTTCCCTGCGACCCTTCTTCACGCTCCGGCATCCTGTCGATGCGCAGCACCAGGCGATACAGAAACGCGCACACCGCGAAGAGCACTACCGACGAGAGCAGTCCGGGCAGCGCCGCGCCGTGATGCCCGGCCAGGTACGACTCGAGGGTCGCGGTGAGCAGCCACATCTGCACCATCAGGACGAGGATGATCATGACCATCGCGGCATCGATGGCCACGCGCCGGCGGCGCCGTGCGGGAGTCGCGCGGCCGTTCATTCGGATTCTCCGTGCAGGGTCAGCCCCACGGCCACCAGCTCATCGCCGCTCTGCTCGAGCAGGATCTGCGGCAGCGGACGTGGCGGCGGGCCCTGCAGGACGCGGCCCGTGGAGGCGGAGAAATAGCCTTCGTGGCACGGGCACTCGAGGCGGTCCTTCTCCGCCGCGTAGTACACCGCGCAGGACAGGTGCGTGCACTTCTGGCTGAAGGCCGTGAACTCGCCGTTGGTCCGGCGCACCAGGATGCACGGGTCGGTCGCTTCGGGATACGAGAAGAACCGCACGGTGCCGGGGGCAATCTCCGAGGCCCGGCCGATGACGGCTCGCGGCCATTCGGTCCGCTCTTCCGCCGTGAGCGCCTTCAGCCAGATCCAGCCGTTGCCGGCGACCATGCCGAAACTCGTCAGGACGAGGAACTTCGTGAACTGCCGCCGCTGCACGTAGGCGTCTTCACCGCCGTGGACCGAAAACTCCTCAGCCCAGACTGGCGTCGTCGACGAGCCATCCTTCGGATTCATCTGCTCTCTCCATGTAGTCTTCGACGTTCACGGTGACGACCGGCTCCGACGCCGGCATCATCATGAAGACCTTGGTCTGGACGTGTTCCTGGCCGAACCGGAAATCGCGCGTGGCCACCGCCGCCCGCTGGCGCGCGATGATATCCGGGGGGCCGAAGGTCAGCGCCTGGCTCGGACACACCGTCGCGCACATCGGCCGGAGTCCCGCCGACGTCCGGTCGTAGCACATGTCGCACTTCATCATCAGGTCGGGCCCGACGTGCACGGTCGGGACCCCGAACGGGCAGGCGAGCACGCAGTTGTTGCACGCGATGCACCGCGGCTTCAGGGCGCTGCGGACGACGCCGTCCTCGCCCTTCTTGATGGCATCGGCCGGACAGACGAGCGCGCAGGTCGGCTCCTCGCAGTGCATACACACCATCGGCGTCGTCGCGATGCTGTTCGGCCGGTCGATGTAGTCCACATGGATCATCGAGACGCCGCGATGGGTGTCGCACTCCGCGCACGCCGCCACGCACGCGCGGCAGCCGATGCATCGGGACGGATCGACGAAGAACTCGTAGCCGTACATCAGACTCCTTTGCGTCCCGGCGATGTCTCAGCCTGCCTCGCCGAAGCCTCGGCGGAGGCGGGGAGCCAACCCGTTTCTTCGAGACGCCACGCCTCGAGGTCGGCCGGCGGTTCGGTCTTCTCGATCCGGCAGGCCGACACCTTGTACTCGGGGATCTTGCTCCGCGGATCCAGGGTGCGGTGCGTGAGCAGGTTCGCCGAGCGCCGCCCCGGCCAGTGGTACGGGATGAAGATCGTGTCGGGACGGATGGTCTTGACGACGCTCGCCTGCGCGACGACCGCGGCGCGGCGCGTCGTGATCCGGATCCAGTCATCCGTGGCGATCCCGTGCCGGTCGGCGAGCCGCGGGTGCAGCTCGATGCGCGGCTCGGGGTACTGCTCGACCAGCGGACCGATGCGGCGCGTCTGCGTCCCCGACAGGTAATGGCTGACGACCCGCCCGGTCGTCAGGAACAACGGAAACGACGCGTCCGGTGGATCCCCCGACTCGCGCCACTCGGTGACCTGCAGGTGCGCCTTGCCGTCGGCGTGATAGAAGCGGCCGTCCTCGAACAGGCGCTTCGTGCCGGGATGGCCGATCTCGGGGCACGGCCAGAACACGCCGAGCTCGTCGTCGATCCGCTCCCAGGTGATGCCGTAATAGTCGGCGATCCCCCCCTTCGAGGCGATCCGCAGCTCCTCGAAGATCTCGCGCGTGGACGGGTAGCTGAAGTACTGCCCCTTGCCGAGCCGCTTCGCGAGATCACAGATGATCAGCGCGTCGGACTTCGCGTCGCCCGGCGGATTCACGGCCTTGTTGATCTTCTGGACGCGTCCCTCCGCACTGCAGATCACCCCTTCGTCTTCCTCGTGCATGCTGCCGCAGAGCACGAGATCGGCGTGATGCGCCGTTTCCGAGAGGAAAAAGTCGACGACGCCGAAGAACTCGAGCTTCGACAGGGCCTCGCGCGTGTAGTTCGCGTCGGGGAGCGAGACGAGCGGGTTGAAGCACATCGAGAAGAGCGCCTTGATCTCTCCGCGATGGATCGCCTCCATGATCTCCGGCGCCGAGAGTCCGGGCCCGGGCAGGCTCTCGGGCTCGACACCCCAGACACCCGCGACGTACTTCCGGTGCTCGGGGTCGGCGATCGAGCGCATGCCCGGGAGCTGGTCGGCCTTCTGCCCGTGCTCACGGCCGCCCTGTCCGTTCCCCTGGCCGGTGATCATCATGCAGCCGGCGCCCTCACGGCCGAAATTCCCGGTCGCGAGGAACAGGTTCAGCATCGCGAGGCAGTTCTCGACACCTTTCGAATGGTGTTCGATCCCTCGCGCGTGAAGGCCCATGGCGAGGTCGGTCTCGCCGATCCAGTGGGCCGCTTTCTCGATGTTGGCTGCCGGGACGCCCGTGATGTGCGCCGCGCGATCGGGCGTCCAGGTGTCGACCGACGCGCGCACGGCGTCGAATCCTGTGGTGTGCGCGTCGAGATACGCCTGCTTCACCAGGCCGTCGCGCACGATCACGTGCAGCATGGCGAGGAACAGCGCCAGGTCCGTGCCGGGCCGGACCGGCAGATAGAGATCGGCGTTCCGCGTGATCGGCGTCATGCGCGGATCGATGACGATCAGCCGTCCCCCCCGCTCGCGGCACTGCCACAGGTAGTGCGTCGTGATCGGGGCGCAATCGGCCGTGTTCGAGCCGGCGATCATCACGACATCGGCGAGCGCCAGGTCCGGCCATGGATTGGTGGCGCGGTCGATGCCGAACGTCAGCTTGTAGGCGGTGCCGGCCGACACCATGCAGAGCCGTCCGTTGTAGTCGATGTTCTTGGTGCCGAGCGCGACGCGCGCGAACTTGCCGAGCACATAGGCCTTTTCGGTGATCATCGACGCCCCGCCGTACACGGCAACGGCGTCGGGGCCGTACTGCTCCTGGATCTCCGTCAGCCGGCGCGCCGCGAGATCGATCGCGGCATCGTACGCAATCGGCGCAAAGCCCGACTCCGTCCTCACGAGCGACGTCATCAGCCGGTCGGGATGCGCGCCCTGCAGATAGCGCTTCACCCCCTTGGGACAGAGCATCCCGTGGTTGAAGGGAAATTCCTCCCACGGTTCGAAGCCGATGACCGTCTCGTCGCGCACTTTGAGCTGAATCCCGCACTGCATGCCGCAGAAGGAGCAATGCGTCTTGACCAGACGGTCCGCCGGACGCCGAGACGCCTCCTCCCACCCCCCGGCCGGCTCGAAATTGGGATGGGGGCCGTATGTGTGCGCGAGGACGTCGATCGGGAGCGGCGGCTTAGCCACGGGCCTCTTCCTTCAGTCTCAATTGAGCCGTGGCCAGCGTCGTCCGCTTGCACGCCGGGCACAGCCCCTGCCAGGTTTCCGCAGGACCCTCGATCCGGTAATCGAACCCAAGCTCCGGCAGTACGCGACGCAGGTCGTCGATCTGCATCCTCGAGGCATATCGTTCCCCGCACCGCGCGCACATCGCGCCGGGATCACGCGCGCCGTGCTGTTGATACAACTTCACGCCGAGCTGCGCCGGCCGCTGGAAGATATGGAAGAACTTGCCGAACGGCAGATACAGCAGCGCGCCGATCACCGTGATCGCGTGCAGGATGGACAGGAACCCGTAGAACGCCCCGCCGAACCAGATCGTCGACGCCGTGAGCGCGAGCCCGGTGATCGAGATCGCAAAGAGCAGGATCAGCGGAAGGAAATCGGCGGCGAAGTCCTGGAGCGCGAGCGCGCCGCGGTCCCGCAGCCGCCGCCAGACGGCGAGCGTCACGCCGCCGAGCACGAGCACCGCCGCGATGTCGAGCCCGTGGAACAACAGCCACGAGAGGACGGTCCGGATCCGGAAGGACCCGGTCGGAAAGCCGAACACATACGTGACGTAGGTCATCTGGTCGTCGGGCGCCGACCCGAAGTGGATCCAGCCGAAGACCAGCGGGAACGTGATGGCGACCGCCAGCAGGCAGCCCCAGAACAGCAGCTGGTGCATCCACCACCGGCCCACGGAGCGCTGGCGGATGAACGTCTGCCCCAGCATGTGCGTCGCGAAGGCCCCCGACAGCACGGCGACGCTCCGCAACGGGCCTTCCGCCCGCATCAACTCGAAGGTCCGTTCGAAGAAGCGCCGCGTCGGCGGCTTGTTCAGCCAGATCGCGTAGTGATAGACGATGCCCCATGTCGCCATGATCACGGCGAACGTGTAGACCACGAGCGCCGGATCGAAGTGCTGCAGGTTTCGCGAGCCCACCACGATCGCCGCGACGAGCAGCGCCGTGGCCATGGTCGCCCACGCACCGGCGCGAAACTGTTCCGCCTGCCGCGACGTCAACAACGTGGCGCCGCCGCGCTCCATGGCGCGCTGGCGGGTCATGAACAGCTTCGCGTTCAGCACCCACAGGCCGGCGGCGACGAGCGCCAGCAGACCAAAGCCGGGCCATACGGCGCCGATGCGGTCACGGAAGAAGCCGAGCAGCAGCGGCGGGAAGAACCCGCCCATGCCCCCGATGGCACCCACCAGCCCCGTGACCGTCGCGACGCTGTGCGGGAAGAACTGCGGCACCAGCTTGAACACCGCGCCATTGCCGGCGCCGAGCAGCGCGGCACACCCCAGCGCGCCAACCGTGAACGGCAGCATCGTCGGCCACATCAGCAGCAGCGCGAACGGCACGACGCCGGCCAGCACGCCCGAGAGCACCCGCGCGCCGCCGATCCGGTCCGACAGGAGGCCCCCCACCGGCCGCATCAGCGTCGCCAGCACGACGAAGCCGGCCGTCCGGAAGCCGGCGTCCGCCATCGTCAAACCGAACTCGTCGCGCAGGAGCGTCGGGAGGTACACCGAAAAGGCGACAAACCCGCCGAAGGTGAGGAAGTAGAAGGCCGAGAGCGCCCATGCGAGACGCTCGTTCGCGAGGACCGCGAGCATCGCCGAGAACGAGGCCGGTCGCACCGTGACGGGCGCGTTGCGCGCCAGCGCAAAGAACAGCACCGCCCACACGGCCGACAGGACGGCCACGGTATAGAACACGGCGTCGCGCCCGAACTGCGCGGCCACGACCGGCCCCAGGAACACCGCGGCGGAATGTCCCATGTTGCCGAGGCCATAGATACCGAGCGCCGTGCCCTGCTGCTCGGGGGGGAACCACCGCGACGAAAACCCGATGCCCACCGCGAACGAGGCGCCCGCCACGCCGAGCAGGAACCCGTACACGAGCAGCTGCTGATAGCTCCCGGCCTGCGGCACCAGCCAGCAGGCGACTGCCACGAACGCAAACAGCAGCGTGAAGACGATGCGCCCGCCGAAGCGGTCCGTCAGGATCCCGATCGGCAGCCGTGCGAGCGCGCCGAGCAGCACCGGAACGGCGACGAGAAACGCGGTCGCCTGCGCGGAGAGATTGAACTGGGATCGGAAGGTCGGCGCGAACGCGCTGATCAGGCCCCACGCGGCAAACGCGAGGGCCATTGAGAACGTGGCATAGGCGAGGTTGCGCCAAGCCGTGGATGCGTGCGTCGCCATGCAGTCTCCCGCGCCAGCAGGTCCTGCACGGCCGACGCTTCGCTCACTGTAGTGCGAATCGGGAGAAACCGTAAAGCCCGGCCGTGGCGCACGCGTGTGGCCCCTTCCCGCCGAGTCTCACCTGGACACGAGCCGCGCCACGCCATGCCGTGCCGCGACGACCGCAGCCGCCCGCACCCAGTCGATCCGATCCGTCAGACCGAGCTCGCCGGCACGCGCAATCGCCCGGTCCATGGCGCTGACCGCGCTGCGCCGGTAGACATCGGCGTGGACCTCGAGAAACACATCGTTCCCCTCCTGCGCGACCAGCACCGGCTCGTACACGAACCTCCCGGGCGTCCCGACGGCGACAAGGTCGAACAGCCGCGCGATGTCATCGGGATGCACGCGGATGCAGCCGTGCGTACCGGCGCGAAAGATACTGCCGGGCGCGTTGGTCCCGTGAATGCCGATGACGCCGACACTCAGGCCGAGCCAGTGTCGGCCGAGCGGGTTCGAAGGGCCGGGCGGAATGGCCCGGGGGAGGGGCTTCCCCTTTGCCCGGGCCTCGGCCGCAATCGACTCGGGCACGTCCCACGTCGGGTCGGTTTCCTTGGCCACGACGGTGAACGGGCGGAGCGGCGTGCGCCAGCCGCTGCTGCCGACAGCCACAGGGAAACCGAGTGTCCGGCCGCCGCTGCGGTAGAACAGCATGCGCTGCGGCACGTTGACGACAATGGTCTCTTCCTCGACGCCGTCGGGGACGGCATGCCGGTTGTCGATGAGGAGCACCTGGCCGATGCGGATCGCCGTACGGGCCTCGAGGCCGTTGTCGGCCCTCAGCGCAGCCACGTCGATGCCGTAGCGCGCACCGAGCGACTGGAGCGTCTCGCCTTTCGAGGACGTGTGCTGCGCCACACCCCCGACGAGCGACGACGACGGGTCCGCCGCCGCGAGCGCGACGCCTGCGGCCAGGAGCGCGGCACCGGCGAGAGCCCGAACGGTCACACGATCCTCGCGCGATGGGTCCGCTTCAGGAGCTGGCCGGCAAGAGCCGGCAGAACGCCGGCTGCGGCGACGACCGCCCAGTCGGTCGCGGCGAGAGGTGTCAGGTTCAGCCACTCGCGCAGCGGCGCCGCCGTGACGGTCATCACCTGGAGCGTCAGGGCCAGGGTGACGGCAAAGAGCGCCGGGGCGTTGGCGAGTGCGCGGGCCGGACTCAGAACGGGCCCGCGATCCCGTGCGTTGCCCAGGTGCAGCAGCTGCGCGAGCCCGAGCGCCATGAAGTTCATCGTCATCGCGCGCTCGGCCGGGATCCCCGCGGCCCGACTCCACCCGACGACGAGCAGCGTTGCCACCGTCAGAAACGCCGCATAGACAACCACCGCACGAACGAAGGCCGGCGACATCAGGGCCGCGCGCAAGGTACGCGGAGGACGCCGCATGACATCCGGCTGTGCGGGCTCGGCTTTGAGCGCCAGCGCCGGAAACACCGCCGTCACGAGCGCGAGCCAGACCGCGTGTGCCACGGGCATCGACCAGCCGAACCCCCCGGCCCCGAGGAACAGCAGGGTCCCGGCGAGGCCGCAACTGACGATGTAGAACACCAGCTTCCGGACGTTGTCGATGTAGACGCGTCCCTCGCGGATGGCGCTCACGATCTCGTCGAGAGCCGTGGCGCTTCGCCAGGCCGGCGCGGCCACCGTACTGGGCCGCAACGTCGCCGCCCGGGTCACGGGCTGCCCCACCATCATGACCACCTCGCCGCGCATGCGCAGGCCATTGACGATCCGGCGCACGGCCTGCGGCGTCACGCGGCTGAAGACGTTGGTCCGGCCGAGCCGCTCGCGCAGATCGACGTCCGGCATGCACTCCAGCTCCGGACCGTCGAGCACCGCGGGGGACCCGTGCTCGAGACCGAGCTCGCCTGCCGTCGCGGCCGCGGTCTCGCGCTGATCCCCGGTGAGCATCACGGTGCGCACGCCGGCCTGGCGGAACGTTTCGATGGCTTCGGCGGCTCCCGGCGCCGGCGGATCCGAGAGGCCGATGAGGCCCGCGAACGTGAGATTCGCCAGGCCGTCCTCCTGCGGACGGTCGACGTTGCCACGCGCCAGCGCAATCACGCGGAGGCCGCGTGTCGCCATGAGCCGGTTGGCCGTGAGCACCGACGCCCGCGCGACGTCGTCGAGCGGCACCCGCGCGCCATCCGACTGCACGTGACTGCAGAGAGCCAGCACGCGATCCGGGACGCCTTTCACACAGGCGGTCAGCGTGCCGCCGTGGAGGCCGCGATGGAAGGTGGCCATCAGCCCCCGCCGGACGGAATACGGCAGCGTGGCGATCTCGGATGCCCGGAACAGCATCTCGCTGCGCTCGATTCCGGCCTTCCGAGCGGCCACGGTCAGCGCCGCGTCCATGGGATCGCCGCGCGGCGTCCAGCCACCGGCTGTCTCCGTCACGTCGGCGTGACTCGTCGTCGCCGCAATTCTCAGCGTGAGCCAGAGATCCGGGTCCGAATCGGCCGGGACGGCGCGTCCGCCCGTGACGAACGTCCCCCCGGGGGCATATCCGTCGCCGGTGACTCCATACGCCCGCGTCGCGGAGCGGACGTCGGTCACCATCATCGCGTGGCCCGTCAGCGGGCCGGTTCTCGAGGTGCAGACGACGGTGACGGCGCCAATGGTTTCGGCTGTGTGCGGTTGCATGAAAATACCTTCGGGAAGAATCTCCCTCAAGTCTGCGGCAAGCCGAGTGCCAGCCCGGCAACCCGCCCGTCCCGGCGGCGGCCGCCACCCCGCCCCGGGAAGCCGGGGAATATTCCGTCGGCTGTGGAATATTCCCCGTCGCCGTGATCGGCGTGAATGGATCACGAGGCCCCTGCGGTGCCGGACGGATGGCGCGCCGTCTGCACTGATGCGGAGCTGCCGGAGGCCGTCAATGATCGAGTTCAAACAGATCCTCTGTCCCGTAGACTTTTCAGACTTTTCCCGCCGGGCGCTGGATCACGCGCTGGGCGTCGCGCGCTGCTATGGATCGACCGTCACCGCCCTGCACGTCGTGCCGCCGGCAGGGGTGGTCACGCCGGCCCCGTACTACGCCGGGGCGGACACGGCGCCACCGGTGATGCTGCCTCCCGTCGACCGGCGCCTGGTGGCGCAGCAGGTGGAACGGCTCGTCAGCGCCGAACAGGTCCCGGGCGTGCGGGTCGACGTCCTGGTCGAGGAGGCGCCGGACGTCTACCGCGAGATCCTGATGCAGGCCGACCGCCTGAGCGTCGATCTGATCGTGATGGGCACGCACGGGCGATCCGGCTTCGAACGGCTGTTCCTCGGCTCCACGGCCGAGAAGGTGCTGCGCAAGTCCCGGCGTCCGGTGATGACGGTGCCTCCGGGGGCGCCGAACGCCATGCCGCGCGGGCCGGTGCCCTTCACGAGGATCGTGTGCCCGATGGATTTCTCCGACAGCTCGAAGGCGGCGCTCGATTACGCGGCGTCTCTGGCCCGGGAAGGCCGCGGCGCCCTCACGGTCGTACACGTCCTCGAGGTCCTGCCGCTCTACGCCGACTTCGCCCCTCCGGCCGTCGTCGACCTGGAGGCGTGGACACGCGATGCGGAGAGGCGCCTGGGGCAGATGGTCGGCGACGCCGTCCGGGCGTCCTGCGCCGTCCAGGAGGTCGTCGTCACCGGTACGCCGCGCCACGAGATCCTGTCGCTGGCGACGGCGCTCGACAGCGATCTGATCGTGATGGGCGTCCAGGGTCGCAGCGCCGCCGACCTGTTTTTTTTCGGGTCCACCACGCATCATGTCGTGCGAGGCGCGCACTGCGCGGTCATGACGCTGCGAGCCTAGTGCGCCGGAGAACGTGGACTTTCCCCCAACGCCGGGGGAAATCCCCGCACACCGGCCGGTCTGAGGCCAGCCCGGGCCCCGGCGCCGGGTCTCACGTGTGGCAGTGCGGTTGCTGAGGACTCTGCGTATGCGCCGGTGTGTTTCCGCATTCGGGGTCATTGCGCTGGCGGGCCTGCTGCTCGCGGCCGGCTCGCCGACCGACCTGCCGAATGCGCCGAACTCGTTGAAGCTGGCGGTCCTCGGCGACAACGGGACGGGCGATCGCCGGCAGGACGACCTGGCGGCGCAAATGGTGGCGGCTCACAAGCAGTTCGCGTACGCGCTCGTGCTGATGGTGGGGGACAACTTCTACGGCTCGCAGAAGCCGGCCGACCTCGAACACAAATTCGCCCGGCCCTACCGGCCGCTGCTCGACGCCGGCGTCGTCTTTCAGGCCGCCCTTGGCAATCACGACGACATCTCCACGATCGACTATGCCCCGATCAACATGCGCGGACAGCGGTACTACACATTCGTCCGGCAGAACGTCCGGTTTTTCGTGCTGGATACCAACATCCTGGATGCCGCCCAACTGAAATGGACTGAGGCCGCACTGCAACAGGCCAGCGAGCCCTGGAAGATCGCCTACTTTCACCACCCGCTCTACAGCAACGCGCGCCGCCACGGATCGAACGTGGACATCCGGGTACGGCTCGAGCCGCTGCTGGTCCAGTACGGCGTGCAGGTGGTGTTTGCGGGGCACGACCACGTGTACGAGAGGCTGAAGCCCCAAAAAGGAATCCACCACTTCGTCACCGGCTCCGGCGGCAAGCTCCGGAAGGGAGACCTCGAGGCGTCGGACACGACGGCGGCCGGGTTCGACGACGACAACGCCTTCATGATGGTCGAGATCCTCGGCGACGACCTCCACTTCCGGACCGTTTCGCGGACCGGTGCGACCGTGGACTCGGGACAGATCCGCCGGATGGCGCCCCGCATCGGGAGCTGAGGCAGAGGACGCCATGGCCACCGTCAAATCCGTTCGATCGCCGGTCGCGTTGCCTGACGTGACAGAGGCCAGAGGCGCGCGGTTCCCGCGGCTGTGGCACTTCGCCGCCGAATACCTCCTGCTGCTGCCGCTCGGCGCGGTCATCGCCCTGGTCTGGGCCAACACGCTGCCGGAGAGCTACTTCGACACGGCGTTCCGCCTCGAATTCCTCGTCAACGACGTCGCGATGGTGCTTTTCTTCGGGCTGATCATGAAGGAGGTCGCCGAGGCCACGGCGCCAGGCGGGGCACTGCATCCCCGCCGCCGCGCGCTGCTGCCGCTCGTCGCCTCCCTGGGGATCGCGCTCGTGCCTGCGCTCGTGTTCGCCGCCATCACGCCGTACTTCGGTGAGCCTCGCCTCGTCGAAGGCTGGCCGGCCGTCCTCGTGAGCGACGTCGCGTTCGGATACTTCATTGCCCTCGTCATCTTCGGCAAGCATCCGGTGATCCCGCTGTTCGTGCTGCTCAGCATCTCGGCGAATGCCCTGGGTGTCGCGGCGCTGGCGGTGGCGGGCGCCGGTGGCCCCCTCCGGTGGGATGTGCTCCTGCTGCTGATGGCGGCGGCGCTCGGGACGGCACTGCTGCTCCGGCGGAACCGCGTCAGGCGCTTCTGGCCGTACGTGCTGGTTGCGGGCGGGCTCTCCTGGTGCGGGCTGTACTTTGGCGGCTTTGAGCCGGCGCTCGCCCTGGTCCCGATCGTGCCGTTCCTGCCGCACGCCAGGCGTGATCCCGGCTTCTTCGTCGACGCCGCGCCGGGCGCGCGCGACGCGCTCAGCCGATTCGAGGTGTGGACCAGGCATCCCGCACAGGTGGCGCTGTTGCTGTTCGGGCTGGTCAACGCCGGCGTGCCGTTGAAGGCGCTCGAGCCGGGCGTGTGGAGCCTGCCAATCGCGCTGGTCGTGGCCAAGCCTCTCGGCCTGATACTGGGCGTGGCGCTCGCGGCGGCCTTCGGTCTGCACCTCCCGCAGCGCATCGGCTGGCGGGAGCTCGTCGTCCTCGGTTTCGTCTCGACGATCGGATTTACCGCGACCCTGTTCTTCGCCACGGCGGCCGTCGGTCCGGGGCCGGTGCTGTCGGCGCTGAAGATGGGCGCCCTGCTGAGCGTCGGCGGTGCGGCGCTGGCGCTGGGGGCCGCGGCACTCCTTCGAACCGGCAGGTTCAGCGTGAGGTGATGATCATGACGGACGCAGCACGCGCCACCAACCTGACGTCGGCGGCCGGTCTCATCGTCCGGCAACCTCGCGCACGCGCCGGCGGCCGTCTGATGCCATTCGACCGCTGGCTGGGCCGTCAGGTGCAGCAGCGGATCGCCGACGCACCTGTGCGACTCGAGCTCTGGGACGGCCGCTTTGCCGACGGGGCGCCGCAACGCGCGGCCGGCGACCTGATCGTGCACGACCGCCGTGTCCTGATCGGGCTGGCGATGAATCCCGAGCTCTACTTCGGAGAGGCGTACGCGGCGGGCCGGCTCGAAGTGCGGGGCTTTCTCCCCGACGTGCTCGCGGCGCTGTCGCGCCGCATGGCCCCTCGCGCGGCCTGGCGCGAGCGTCTCGCGGCCGTCCTGTCGCCGGCCAACAGCCTCACCGCGGCGCGCCGCAACGTGCACCACCACTACGACCTTGGCAACGACTTCTACGCGCGCTGGCTGGATCGCGAGATGGTCTATACGTGCGCGTACTACGCGGATGCGGAGATGTCGCTGGAGGCCGCCCAACGCGCCAAGCTCGATCTCGTCTGCCGCAAGCTGCAGCTCCGCGCCGGTGAGACGGTGGTCGAAGCAGGCTGCGGATGGGGCGCGCTGGCCCGGTACATGGGGCGACAGTATGGCGTCCGGGTGAAGGCGTTCAATCTCTCGCGCGAACAGCTCGACTGGGCCCGGACGCGGGCCCGCACCGAGGGGCTCGACGGACAGGTGGAGTTCATCGAGGACGACTACAGGAATGTGACCGGTGAGTACGACGCGTTCGTCTCGGTCGGCATGCTCGAACACGTGGGACGTGCCTCGTTCCACGATCTGGCGCACGTGGTCCGCCGTACGGTCAGGCGCAGCGGCGGCCGGGGCCTCCTCCATTTCATCGGCCGCGACGCGCCCCGCCGGCTCAACCCGTGGATTCGGCGCCGCATCTTCCCCGGCGCTTATACGCCGACGCTCGCCGAGGTGACGGCCGACGTGCTGGCGCCGGCCGGGATGTCCGTCGTGGATGTGGAAAACCTCCGGCTCCACTATGCGCGCACGCTCGCGCACTGGAGCAGCCGGTTCGCCGTGGCCCGTGAGCCGGTGCGCGAGGCGTACGGTGAGGAGTTCCGCCGCACCTGGGAGCTGTACCTCGCGGGGTCGGAAGCGGCCTTCGCGCTGGGGTGGCTGCAGCTGTTCCAGGTCGTGTTCTCGCCGCGGGCATCGCGGCCACCGTTCCTGACACGCGCGATCCTGTACGGACGGGACGAGAGGCCGGTGTGATCCGCTGCGATGCGCTGGTGGTCGGCGGCGGCCCCGCCGGATCGACGTGCGCCCGGATCCTCCGGAACGCGGGCTGGACCGTGATCGTCGCCGACCGCGCGCGGTTCCCCCGAGACAAGGTCTGCGCCGGGTGGCTGACGCCGGACGTGTTTTCGCTGCTCGAACTCGCTCCGGCGGAGTACCGCGCGACCGGCGCCACGCTGCAGGAGATCACGGGCTTCCAGACCGGCGTCATCGGCGGCAGCCTGGTCGAAACCCGATATTCCGCCACGGTCAGTTACGCCATCCGCCGGTGTGAATTCGACAACTTCCTGTTGCGGCGTGCCGGAGTCCGCGTGCTCGAGGAGACGCCCGTGGTCTCGCTCCGTCGGCGCGCCGGGATGTGGATCGTGAACGACGCGATCGAAGCCCGCGTGATCGTCGGCGCCGGCGGACACTTCTGCCCGGTGGCCCGTCAACTCCGCGGGGGTCCGGAGACGACGCACCCCATCGTCGCGAGGGAAGTGGAATTCCGACTGCCGCGCGGAAACGAACGGGTGCCGGCGGACACGCCACGGCTGCTGTTCAGCCCCGATCTCCGCGGTTACGGTTGGTGCGTGCGGAAGGGGGACTACGTGAACGTGGGGCTCGGTCATCGCGACAGCCGCCACTTCAATCGCCGGCTCAGTGAGTTCACCGAGTTCTGCGGGCGTGCGCTCAAGGTCCGTCATCCTCCGGACGCACACTGGCGCGGCCACGCGTACCTGGCATCGGGGGCCGGCGCGCGGCCCTTCGTGGGGGACGGCGTGCTGCTCGCCGGAGACGCGGCGGGGCTCGCGTACCCGAAGAGCGGCGAGGGCATCCGGCCGGCGATCGAATCGGGCCGGCTGGCGGCAGACGTCCTCATCGCGGCCGACGGGCGCTGTGGCATCGACGACCTCCAGCCCTATGCGGATGCGCTCCGGCGGCGGCATCCGCCCGTGGACGCCGGGCGCCACCGTGCCGCGTCGGCGCTGGTTGGACGCCTGCTCCTCGGTTCCGCGTTCTTCACCCGGCACGTTCTGCTCAATCGCTGGTTCCTGCACAGCCATGGCAGGCAGGGACCACCGGCGGGAACTGGTCTCGAGCAGCGGCCGGCTGCCCGGTCGTAGGCGCGAGGACGCGGTCAACCCGCTGGGGAAGGCTCATGGAACATCTGCCCTTGATCGCCGCCGAGCGTGCCCGACTTCGTTCGCGGGCGGGCCTGGCGCACCCGCCGCGGCACTACCGTCGCCCGGTAGAACCGCCGTTCCTCGCGTCGGAGCGGGAGCACGTGACGATCCTCCTCGGCGGCCTCACCTCGACCCACGACCGACTGATCACCGCGGTGTTCCAGACCTGTGGCTATCGCTCGGCACACCTGCCGTCGCCGGACCTCGACGCGTTTCAGCTCGGGCGCCAGTACGGCAACGTCGGGCAGTGCAATCCCGCGTACTTCACAATCGGCAATCTCATCAAATATCTGCACCAGCTCGAGGCGGCCGGTCTCTCGCGCGAACAGATCATCTCGCGTTACGTCTTCTTCACGTCGGGCAGCTGCGGCCCGTGTCGCTTCGGCATGTACGAAACCGAGTATCGATCTTCGCTGAAGAACGCCGGATACGACGGCTTCCGCGTGCTCACGTTTCAGCAGAACGCGGGGGTGAAAGCGTCGTCCGGCGAGCCGGGCCTGACCTTCTCCCTGCATTTCGGGATGACGGCGCTGAACGCGTTCAACTGCGCAGACGTGCTGGAGGATGCCGTCCACCGCATTCGGCCCTACGCGCTCGACGATGACGCCACCACGCGGACGTTCGAGGATGTCGTGTCGCTCCTCCATGAACGTCTCCGGCTCCGCAAACCCGTCGACCTCCACGAGCACGGCCCGGCATGGCTGCGGCGACGCCTCGAGGCACACCCGCGGCTGAAGAACACGCTGCGCGGCCTGCTGATGGTGCGCCACCACCTGCGGGGGCCCGACTATCAGAACGCTCTGTCGGCGGCGCGCGCGCGGCTCGACGAGCTGGACGTCGACCGCCTGCGCGTCAAACCTGTCGTGAAGGTGACCGGCGAGTTCTGGGCGGCCACCACGGATAGTGCCGGCAATTTCGACATGTTCCGTTTTCTCGAGCGCGAGGGAGCGGAAGTTCGGGTGGATCCGGTCGGCGCCTGGGTAATGTACCTGCTGTATCAGGCCGGCGCGCGGGCACGGGTCGCCCGCCGCGTCGGACGGCTGGGCCCGATCGTGTCGGTGCCCGCGCTCACGCAGGAGCTGAAGTACGCCCGCCAGCAGCTGCTCTTTCGGGCGGCCGAGTGGTTCTGGAACCGCGAGTACCGCCACGCGGCGGAGGCGCTCGGCGGGCTCGCGGATCATCTGGTGCCGCAGGCCGAACTGGCGCGGCTGGCGCATCCGTTCTATCACTCCCTGATGCGCGGCGGCGAAGGACACCTGGAAATCGGCAAGACGATCTATTACACGACCCATCGCCGTTGCCACATGGTACTCAGCCTCAAACCGTTCGGATGCCTGCCGTCGACCCAGTCCGACGGCGCGCAGTCGGCAGTGGCCTCGCGCCTCAAAGACCTCATCTTCCTGTCGATCGAGACCTCGGGCGACGGCGCGCTCAACGCACACAGCCGCGTCCAGATGGCGCTCGGCGAAGCCAAGGCGGTGGCCCGGCGTGAGTTCGAGGATGCGGTCGCGCGATCCGGCCGCACGCTCGAGGACATCCGGGCCTATGTCGCCGGACACGCCGAGCTGCGGCGCCCGTTCTACCAGGTGCCGCGGCAGAAGGGTGTCACCGGTACGGCCGCCAATTTCGTGCTGCACGTCGGCCGCCTCATGGCCGGGAGCCGATGATGGCGGCACGCTGGCGGCTCGGCATCGACTTCGGTTCCACCGCGCTCAAGGCGGTGCTCGTCGATGGCTGCCAGCCGTCGTTCGTCTGGCGGCGGTACGAACGCCACGAGTCGCTGATCGGCGAAAAGCTGCTCGACTGGCTCCGCGTGCTCGAGCACGATGTCGGCATCGCGCCGGGCACGTGCCGGGTCTTCGCGACCGGCGCAGCCGCGGGCGAGCTCGGTGGCGCGATCGGCGCACGTTTCGTCCAGGAGGTCCACGCGATCTCGCTGTTCGCCGAACAGCACCATCCCGATGCCCAAACGATCATCGAGCTCGGCGGACAGGACGCCAAGATCATCCTGTTCAAGGAGGACGGGACCGGGCGTCGCAGGAAGGTGCCGTCGATGAACGACAAATGTGCCGGCGGGACCGGCGCCGTGATCGACAAGATCGCCGCCAAGGTGGGCGTGCCCCCAGCCGACGTGCAGCACCAGCCGTACGACGGCGTTCGTCTCCATGCCATTGCAGGCAAGTGCGGTGTCTTTGCGGAAACCGACATCACGGGGCTGCTCAAGCAGGGCATCCCCGCTCGCGAGCTGATGGCCTCGCTCTTTGACGCCATCGTGCTCCAGAACCTGTCGGTGCTGACGCGAGGCTACACGCTGCTGCCGAACGTGCTGCTGCTTGGCGGTCCCAATGCTTTCATCGCGGGCCTGCGCGAAGCATGGCGGCTGCGTCTGTGTGAGATGTGGCGGGACCGCGGCATCGCGCTGCCCGCGGGGGCCACGCCCCACGAGCTGGTCTCGGCACCGCCGCTGGCCGAGTACTATGCCGCCCTCGGGGCGATCGAGTTCGGCCGGCTGGAACCCGAGGAGGTCGGACGCTATGCCGGCGCCGAGGCGCTCGCGGCCCTGATCGGCGGCGCGCGGGATCAGAGCCGCCGCCGCGGTGTCCTGCCCGGTCTGGTGGCAACCGCAGCCGAGTGCGACGCCTTCATCGCGCGGCATACGCCGCCGCCGTTTGCGCCGCCCCGCTTCTCCCCGGGCGAGCGCGTACACGCCTTTCTCGGGATCGACGCGGGTTCGACCTCGACCAAGGGCGTGCTGCTCGCCGCGGACGCGACCGTGCTGGCCAGCGCCTATCGGCTGTCGCTCGGCAACCCGATCGAGGACGCCGTCGACATCATCGACCGCCTGCGCGGCCAGGTCGAGGCCGGCGGCGCCGGCCTCGACATCGCGGGGGTGGGCACCACGGGCTATGCCAAGGACATCCTGCACGCCGTGCTCGGGGCCGATGTCGCCATTGCCGAAACGGTTGCGCACACCGAGTCCGCCAAGCGCGAGTACCGGGATCCTCACGTCATCGTGGACGTCGGCGGACAGGACATCAAGCTGATTTTTCTCAAGGACGGCCGCGTCAAGGACTTTCGGCTGAACACGCAGTGCTCCGCGGGCAACGGGTATTTCCTGCAGGCCACCGCCGAGTCGTTCGGCATCCCGGTCGAACGGTACGCCGAGGCGGCGTTCACCGCGCGCGCCATGCCGGAATTCAGCTACGGCTGCGCCGTTTTCCTCCAGTCCGACATCGTGGCGTTCCAGCGACTGGGCTGGACGCGCGAAGAGCTCCTCGCCGGCCTGGCCGCCGTGCTGCCGAAGAACGTCTTTCTCTATGTGGCGCGCGTGCCGAACCTCGCGCGGCTGGGGACGCGCTTCATCCTGCAGGGAGGCACCCAGCGGAATCTCGCCGCCGTGAAGGCGCAGATGGACTTCATCCGGGAGAGTTACGCCCGTTCCGGTGTCGAGCCCGAGATTGTCGTGCACCGGCAGGCCGGCGAAGCCGGGGGCATCGGTGCCGCCCTGGAGGCGATGCGCACGATTGCCGCCAGGCCCAACCACGACACGACGTTCATCGGTCTCGACGCCGTCCGGAAGATCGTCTATCGGACGACGCGCGGAGAAGAGACGCGGTGTCACTTCTGCACGAACGAGTGCCTGCGTACGTTCATCGACGTGTCGACCGGCGACGGTCCCGGGCGGCGCGTGATCGTCGCAACCTGCGAAAAAGGGGCCGCGGAGGATGTCGCGTCACTCAGGGCCGTCAAGGCGGGCCTCGACCGCGTCGCCGCGGAAAACCCGAACTTCGTGGATATCGCGGGGCGCACCGTGTGGAGGCCGCGGCATCCCACGCCCGTCGCTGACGGCGGGTCCCGCGTCTGGCGCCGCGCGCAGGCGCGGCTGCGCCGCCGGCGGGCATCGCTCCGCGTCGGCGTGCCCAGGGTGCTCAACATGTACACCTACGCGCCGCTCTTCAGCGCGTATCTGGAGAGCCTCGGCGTGGCGGCCGATCGAATCGTCTATTCCGATTTCACGAGCCCGGAGCTGTACCGGACCGGCTCGAGCCGCGGGAGCATCGATCCCTGTTATCCCTCGAAGGTGGCGATCGCGCACGTGCAGAACCTCCTCTCGGTGAAGCAGCGCCGGCAGAAGCTGGACTGCATCTTCTTTCCCATGTTCGATGTGCTGGACTCTGCGCTCGTCGGCACACGCGCGCGGAACGCCTGTCCGACAGTGGCGGCGACGCCGCAGACCGTCCGCGCGGCCTTCACGAAAGAGTCCGACGCATTCGCGGAGGCCGGGATCGCGTATCTCGACCCGCTCATCGATCTGGGAAACCGCCCGCTGTTCGCGCTGCAGATGTTCGAGACCTGGAGCCCTCTGCTCGGCCTCTCGCGCGCCGAGAACCAGCAGGCCGTCGATGCCGGGTTTGCGGCCCTGGAGGCGTTCTGGCAGGGTCTGCGACAGGACGCACGCGCCGTGCTGGATCGGCTGGAGCAGGAAGACCGGCTCGGCATCGTCCTGCTGGGGCGCCCGTATCATCACGATCCGGGGATCAACCAGGGGATCCTGGAGGATCTGCAGAAGCGGGGCTATCCCGTGTTCTCGCAGATGGTCCTCCCTCGAGACGAGGACCTGCTCGACCGGCTGTTCGGAGACGAAGTGCGCGCCGGCGTCATTCAGCACGCGCTCGATATTTCCGACGTGTGGAAACACTCGACCTCGGAGAACACCAACCAGAAGATCTGGGCCGCGAAGTTCGTCGCGCGGCACCCCAACCTCGTGGCGCTCGAGTTCTCGAGCTTCAAGTGCGGTCTCGATGCGCCCATCTACTCCGTTGTCGAGGAGATCATCGAGGCCGCCGGCCGCCCCTACCTCGCGTTCAAGGACCTCGACGAGAATCGTGCGGCCGGGGCGATCAAGCTGCGCGTGGAGACGATCGACTACTTCCTGAAACGTTATCGCGAGGAGGCCGCCAGTACATGGCGCACGCTCCGGGACATCGAGCAGCAGGTGGTGGCCTACGCGCGGGACCTCCAGCCACATACCGGGGTCGGCGTCTAGTCGCCCCGCCCTACAGCGGAGCTGGCGGCGGCCGCTGGCGCGTGGGAAATTTGTCCCCGGTCCAGAGGGAAAACTCCGCATCGCCGCGGGCCCGGGATCGTTCACACCCCGTGATTGCAGAGCGCGCTGCTCGCGGACACCGCACCCGTGAGGCCCACGTCTTGCTGTTTCAGGCCGTAGGTGGATGCGCTCCGCCGGCCTGAAAGGAACTGACCATGTCTCGATTGACCCGGTTCACCGCGATCGCACTCACGGCATCGATGGCGCTGGTCACGCTGCCGGTCGCCGCATGCGCCCAGGGCCGGGACGCGCGCCCTCATCCGACGCACCGGACGCCGGCCCCCGTCGTACGAGGCCAGGTCTTCATCGGCGGCTACTTCTACGATCCGTTCTTCGGGCCGTACCCCTGGTGGCAGCGGCCGGATTATCCGTACTGGTACCGTCCCATCTATGACAGCCGCGCGAGCGTTCGTATACGCGTCACCACGGAGGAGGCCGAGGACGCCGCCGTCTACGTGGATGGCTTCTACGCCGGCATCGTGGACGATTTCAACGGGACGTTCCAGTCGCTGCCGCTGCCCCCGGGCGGGCACAGCCTCGTGCTGTATCTGAACGGCTACCGGACGGTGCGGTACAACATTTACCTCGCCCGGGGCTCGACCTTCTCTCTGCGCGCGGCGCTCGAGCCGCTGCCGGCGGGCGTCATGAGCGAGCCGCCGGAACTGGCGCCTCCTGTTCCGCCTCCGCCTACCGGAAGCTACCGGATGCCCGTGACCCCCGACAGGCTCGCGGCGCGTCCGGCGCCGGCCGGCGCACCGCCCCCGGCCGTCGGGTTCGGGACGCTGGACATCTTCGTCCAGCCCGTGACCGCGGACGTGGTGATCGACGGACAGCGGTGGGCGACAACCGAGATCGGGCATTTCCTGGTGCAGGTCCCGGCAGGCAAACACCGTGTCGAAATCAGCAAGCCGGGATACCGGCCCTTCGCGACCGACATCGAGGTGCGTGACGGCGAGACGACGCCGCTCAACGTGAGCCTGATTACCACTGGGCCATGACCTCGCTGTGCCAGCCGGACAGCCTCGGCGGGCCGCGCTTCAGCAGACCAGCGGTCGTTGGATCTCAGGCCTCTGTTTGGCCCGCGGGCCGCAACTGAGGTGCGAAGAAACACGATGGATACCCACAGCCATATCGACAGGGCACCGCTCGAACACCCCTTCGGGGAGCTCGAGCGCGAGTTGATTGCAGCGTACCTTGCAGGTGCCGGGCAGGATCTCGAGACGGTGATGGCGCGAGCCGATCCCGAATCCCGGGAGCTCCTCGCGCAGGCCTCGCGGTATGCGAGCGAAAAGCTGAGCGAGATCGAGGCGAGATCGCACTACTTACGGAGCCTTCACGGCGGAGCCTGATCCCACTCGGAGACACCGCCCTCACCGCGCGGCGGCGCACGAACGAACTCGGGCGCGGAAAGCACGCCTCCGCGCTACCGCACGTGTGTCGTCGCGCGGGCCAGCCGCGCGTGCGAGGAGGCCGCCATCGACCGGTAGTAGCCCACGAATCTCGTGGTCTCGGGTGCATCGTAGCCCGCGAGGTTCTGGGCCCAGCGGAACGCGATCGGCTGGAACAGCAGTTCCACATCGACCGTGAACGGACCCTGCGCCGCAGACGGATCGATGCTGTACCGGATCCTGTCGCCCGCATCGGTGAAATCCTCGTCCTCGCGGGCCGCTCCCTGGACCGCCACATCGGCGTCGGCGGTACGCTTGTCGAATCCGCGGGGCAGGAGCCGGTTGTCCTTCAGATAGCGCGTGGCCTGCAGCAGCCCGGTCGTCACCGCACCGGAGCGATCGGCCATGATCGCCTCGTAGATCTGCACGTCGTCCGCGCGGCGGATCTCCCGGTGATGCGGCTCCAGCCTCGAGCCATCGGCGTCGTTGTCGTTGCCGGCGATGCGGCCGTCCGGGGAGACGGCCCCCGACTCGAACACCACGCCGCCGCTGCCGTCCCGGACCGTCAGGTGCAGCCATGCGCGGCGGGACGGATACCCGGTCGGGAGCTTGTGGCCGGAAAGATTGGCGACGTTCACGTCCAGGACGATCCGCCCGTCGATCCGCTGGGCGCGTTCGATCGCCACCGTCGCCGATTCTGACGACAGATGCTGAAGGGTGTCGCGCACGGCGCCGTCGAGCTCCAGCGGCGTCGCCTCGACCCCCAGCTCGTTCCGGTACCGGTTGAGCATCCGCAGCATGAAGAAATTGCCGCCGCGGAAGCTGTGGCGCGCGATGCCGTCCCGCAGCTCGCCGAAGACGGAGGCCATCCGCGCCGGCTCGTTGACCACGGGCATATGGCAGGACTGGCAGCTCCGTTCGTTCGCGAAGGCGCTGTGACGCCACTCGAGATACGGAACCTGCTCCGGGAACGGCGCCGCGGTCTCGTTGCCGGGCCCGAGCGGATGGGTGAAGAGCGTGTGACAGGTCGCACACAGCTCCGACTGCCGGACGTGCTGCGACTCGACGGGGGTGAAGCCGGTCGCCGAGTGCATGATTCCCGTCTGGCCGGCCTGCACCGGGTAAGGCCCGAAGATCGCTCTCGGGCCCGGGCCGGGGGCCGTGTCGATGACGAACCCTCCGGTGAAGCTTGCCGGAGTGCCGAACTTCTCGGCGGTGATCTGGTGGCACGCGGTACAGGACACACCGTCCGCGGCGAGGAGCGCCTCCGGCGCCGCTGCGACACCGACGGGCAGGTGCGCGAAGATCACGCCCTTGCGGCCAAGCGCCATGGCCTGCGTGTGCGCCATAGGCATGTGACACACGCCGCATTCGTGTTCGATATCCGCCGTCGCCGCCGGATGGTCCATGACCTCCCGCCGCACCGCGGCCTGCCAGTACGGATCCCTCGACGAGTTCGCCATCATCGTCGCGCGCCAGCTCGTCCCGATCGAGATGTCCTCCCCGGACGTCGTGAAGAGGCTGTTGTGACAGGCCATGCAGTTGTGCGAGGTGTCGAAGAGTGGCGCGGACGCCGCGGCCTGGCCGACGGCCGGAGGCTGCGCCTGTGTCGCGGCGGTCGAGAACAGGGTCACCGAGGCCAGCCATCCCGCGATCGCGCCGGCAAAGAGCGTGTGCGTCACGCGCGACGTCCTACCAGCCATCGAACAGGCCCCCATCCCACCAGTCCCAGAGGAGGTAGAACATCACCCGCGTACCTCGGCCGCGCCGCTCGTTGAGCGGAAACTGCACGCCGCCGTTCAGCATGATGTGCTGACGGGTGTTGACCGTGACCTGCATCTGCGGCACGAGATCCCATTTGACCGGCGCGCCAGACTCGAGCTCCCGCACCGCGAGCACTTCGAGCATCGGCGACCAGGCACGCCCCACGCCGCCGTTCTGTGTGAAGGTGCGGCCCGCGGCGACACGCCACAGCGCTTCGTGACTGGCGTGGGCCGTGTCGGCCGCGAGCTCCAGCGCCGCATGCGTTTGCACGAAGCTGTCGCGCGGCAGGATCTGCCCATAGACGACGAAGGGTTCGAACACGGTCGTCCCGCGTCCGAGCCCGCGGTCTTCCTTGCCCGTGGGAAAGATGACCTCCCCGCCGGCGCTGACGATGGAGCCGCGCGCACCCGAATGCGCGAGGACGCGCTTGAACCCGAAGGACACGTCGCCGAGGCCGCGCTGCCATCCGAGGGTCTCATGCCCGGCAACGTCCACGGGCACTTTCACCTCCCACTGACTGCGGGAGCCGATCCGCCGCTCGTACAGGAAGACGTTGCTGAGCCGGTTTTCCCCCGTCGTATCGAACGACGTCGTCAGCACCGCCTCGTTCTCCGGAAACGCCTTCTCCGTGCGGAGGGGACGCGGCAGATTGAGCTCGCCTGGCGGCCATGCCGCATCCGCGCACATGCCGCGGACGTATCCGAGAATGAGCCGGACGTCTTCTTCGCTCAGCGCGCCCGTGAAGGCCGGCATGCGACGGTCGAATGCGCGGATCGGTCCGCCGTGCAGGATGACGGCGGCCCAGTCCGCGTCCGGTTCCGGCGTCGCAAAGCTGCAATCGGTGAAGTCGGGCACGGCGATATCGAACCCGAGCGTCGTCTGCGGCATGCCGCGGCCGTCGGGCCCGTGGCAGCTCTGGCAGGCGGTTTCGTACAGCGCCTTGCCGTCTCTGGCGGCAGGCTGCCCCTTCGCCGCCTGCGCGGCAGGCCGTCCGGCGGGCGCCGCCGAGAGCACCACGGTGAGCCATGCGCCGGCGAGCAGGGCGCCCGTAAACAATCCGACGAGGTTGAACCGAGGTTTGGTCATGTCCGAGTTGCCGATTCCGCCATATCAGCTGATAGCAAAAAACGGGTGGGGAAACGTGATGCCGCGTGTGGAAGGCAGAACGGCTGAAAGTGCGCCGTTCCGCGTCCGGCTATGGGGGATTCTCGCGCTGTAGCGGTGAGGAATCCCCGCCGGACAAGGCCACTGGGCGAGCGAGGGCGTCAACGACCATTTCATCCGTCACTTCCGAGAAGTCTGCGAAACAGTCGCCGACGCTGTGGAAATCGAGGGGGGACTGGAGACAGAGCACATCGTCGGCCTGCGCGCGGATGATTGCGAGCGCCTCCGTCGGGGCGGCGCCGACGGCCACGACGATCTTTGCAGGCTGGCGCCCCCGAACGGAGCGGATCGCGACCATCATGGACGAGCCGGTCGCGATCCCGTCATCGACGATGATCACGATGCGGCCGGCCGGGTCGACGGCTGGCCGCGCCTGCGTGTAGAGCGCCCGCCTTTTGCGGAGGATTTCGAGCTGGCTGCGGACTTCTCCACGCATGTAGTGGGCCGGCGCCAGGTGGAAGTAGCGACCTCTCACGACCGCCCCCGTGTCGTCGACCGCTCCGATGACGAACTCCGGATGACCCGGCGCGCAGAGTTTTCGCACGAGCAGGACATCGAGGTCTCCCGCGAGCGCCTCGGCGATGATTCGCGCCATCGGCACCGCCGCGCGGGCTACTCCGAGCACAAGAGGATGCCGTCCTCGGTAGGCGGTCAAGCGGTCGGCGAGCTGCGTTGCCGCCTCCGCACGATCCTTGAAGCGCATCTCCGCAACTCCTTTGGGGCGGTTAATCGAGGTGAAGCAACCGGGCTGCCACCGCTGCGCCCGTTCCGACAGGGCCGATGGAGCACAGTCCTGTGAATAATGCAGCGCGATGTCGGAATAATCCCCATGCCCGAGTGTCGAGGCCGGTCTGAAGCGCTCTCCTGAACGACAGGCGATGGCGTCGATGGGGCGCGAACACTTGCTCAGCTGGCATCCTACTTGCTCGGTTCTCTACAACAGCACAATCAGCTTGCGAAGCGGAAAGGCTGGTCGCAGATGGCTTCTCTGGTGCAGCGGCAGGAGCACCCGATGGTGACGGGAACGGAGCAGGATCTGCGCACGGTCGGGGACTTTCTGGCGCAACTGCATCCGCGCTGCCCCCGATGCGGCCGCGCCGGGGGCTGGCCGATCACGTGGGGCGAGATGGTCATCTGGTTCGAATGCGGGGACTGCTACAAGCTGTGGCATGTGGACGTCAACCGGCAGGCGCTGGGCCGCGCCGACGCCTGAGGGGCGCGCCGTTCCGCGCTCCGCCGGCCGAGGGCTGCTCAGGCGGCGCCGCGTGGGCACCGCACGATCTCGACGGAGCACGAGGCGTGGAGCGCAACCGCCTGCGATACGGAACCGAGCAGCCGGCGTTTCACGGGCCCGTAGCCATGCGAACCCAGCACGATGACGTCTGCCTGCCAGCGGTCCGCCTCGTCGACGATCGCATCCTCGGGATTGCCCTCCAGGACCCTGGTCGTGACCCCCACTCCAGGCTTGCCGGCCAGGCATTTTTGGGCCCGCTGCACGCGCAGCGGCGCCCGCAACCGCTCCGCGTCGAGCGCGTCCTCGTGAGCCGCCGCCAGCATCAGTACCGGAGCGTCGACCACGTTCGGCATCCTTGTGTGGACGACGGATACGACTTCGATCCGACTGTCGGACGGCCACGGCCGCATGGCCACGCTTTGCACGGCCCGGTCGCTGCACGGTGAGCCATCCGTCGCGAGAAGGACCCTGAGGGGACGTGGCGCCGGCGTGTCGAGATCTGAGGTGCCTTCGGAGACAGGAAGGAGGCCTCGGAAGGGAGTCACGCCTGCCGGAGACATCCGGATCTCGTGAAACGACACGTACACGAAGATGGCGAGCAGCACGGTCGTGAACATCCCGATGCCGAAGATGGTCCAGGGGGACATCACTTCCTCACAGTCGTCAGCCTGACGTAGGCGGCGAAGGCCAGAATCGAGGGCACCCAGAGTCCGACGAACAACCCCTCGTCGTGGTGGCCGCCGAACCACAGAGAGATCGACGTGGCCAGCGAGACGGCCGCCGCGACCATGACGGCATAATCACTACGTTTCATGACCTGCCCTCCGCCCCACGTGATGCCCGTGCAAGGGTCAGACCCGGGCACGGGCTATGGTGGCGAGAAGGCATCATGGCCCTTCACCCACCGGGCACGCGGGTCCCGGCAGCAAGCCCATGTGAAATTTTCCCCCGTCGCCGGCAAAACTCCCGCGGACGAAGCGGCTACGGGCGGCGTCTTCAGGTGTGAAACACCGTCCTGGTCAGCAGGATGAGTGAAACGCCTCCTGCGAAAGCGGCGAAGTGGATGAGATTGTTGCGCAACAACCGGTCGTGCTTGACCTCTGGAATCAAGTCCGAAGCGGCGATGTACAGGAAGTTGCCGGCGGCAAATGACAGGAGCCACGTGATGTCGAAGCCGGCCGACAGGTAGTAAGCCAGCAGTGCGCCGGGCACAATCGTGGCGGCGGAGACGAAGTTGGCGACAAGGGCCTGCCCCCTGCCCCAGCCTCCCCGAATGAGGATCCCGAAATCTCCCAGTTCCTGCGGGACTTCATGTGCCGCGGCGGCAATCCACGTGACGATGCCGACCTCTGTGCTGACGATGAACGAGGCGCCAATGGCGAGGCCCCCGATAAAATTGTGAAGACCGTCGGCGAGCAGAATCAGATAGGTCACCGGCTGTTTGGCGTCACGGTCGGCCGAGTGCCCATGGTGCCAGGAGAGGAACTGCTCCATGAGAAAAAACAGCGCGAATCCTGCGAGCGCCGGAAGGAACGTTCCGATGCCGGGTCCGCTGGCCGCGACGGCCTCGGGCAGCAGATGCAGCAGCGCACCGCCCATGAGCGATCCGGCGGCGAACGCCACCAGCGGCAGGAGTAGCGCCTTGAGCTGCTCTTCCTTCAGCGCAGCCGTCACGAGTCCAATCCAGGCGATCGCGCTCATCGCGAGCGCGCTGCACAGGATCCACGTCAGCGTGTACACGGCATCTCCTCACGCGCGATCCGGCTGTCGGCCTCCCGACTGGTCAAAAGTAGTACCGGACCCGGACTTCGAGCCGGACGTTCGCCGGTTTCTCGCCGAATTCGGTCCGCGATCCGCCGCGCTGGATGTTCGCCACCCACCGCAGCTCGAGGTTCTCGGTCGGCTTGTACTGCATCTCGGGCAGGAGCGAATGGCTCCCGTCGTCGAGGTTCACGACGGCGCCGGCGCCGAGCGTGAGATAGAGGACGTCGAAGGCGTCCGGCTGGGTGACCCGGCCATAGATGTAATTCCGCATCGGGTTCATCCGGCCGTAGCCGGCTTCCGTGGCTCGGCCGGCGAGCGCCAGCACGCCCGGGTCGCCACTGAGCGTCCAGGACTGGTACCCGCGCTCGACAAGCTCGAAGTAGGCCTCCATCTCGGCAGGTGCGTAGCCGGCGCCGTTGCGGTAGTAGTCGACGATGTAGGTGGTGTTGGCCTGGGTGAGGTACCGCAGTCCCGCGACGAGGCTGGTCGCCGATTCCTGGCGTTGCACGAGCGTGCCGGCGGACTCCAGGACCGCCGTGGAGCCGTCCGGCACGTGGCTCAACTCGCCGTGCACCTCGAGGTTCGACCGCAGGTTGCGGGAGGCATCAACCCCGAACCGCGCGGGCCGGCTGCCACCCGTGAGAAGCATCACGTCGATGTCGGTGTCGAGAAGGAGCAGGTACAGCTTGCCTGCGACGTTCAGGTGCCCGCGCTCGCCGAAGCTCC
>JBBECO010000075.1:3919-5808 GCA_040881785.1 Vicinamibacterales bacterium | reverse complement strand
AAGGGCTGCGCTACACCGACGGAAAACGGACCGGCACGGAACGGTGACGTGTCACCCCCGGAAAACGGACCGGCACGGAACGGTGACGTGTCGCCCACGCAAAACGGACCGGCACGGACGGATGACGTGTAGCGCAGCCCTTTATGGGCTGCCTCACCGCAGCCGCACGCCGCGGTCGTCGCCGGCCAGGACGGCCGACTGGGAAGGCTGCTCGAAGGGTGTCTCGATGATGCCGTTGGGGCCGGCCGAGAGTATCCAGATCGCTTGGCCCGCCCCCACACCCGTGTTCACCACATAGGCGTTCGCCCAGGGATCCTCGTCTACGGGTGGCGCAACAGCCGTCAGCGGCGCGCTCGTCGCCGTCAGCCATGCGGCGTCGTTCGCTCTCGGCAGTGCGCCGGGGCCCGTCAGAATCGCCGGTCCCGACGGCGACAGCAGCGTCGCACCCCGAAGATGCGCCGCGAGCGCCTCCAGCGCGGCATCCGCCGCCGCCAGCCGCCGCCCGTGCAGCGTGCGCACCGCCGCAAACGGCGCCGCCGCCAGCAGCGCGAGCACCATCAGCGCGGCGAGCAGCACCGGCGTCCGGATCACCGAGTCGGGGTTGGTCGCAGTCATAAGCCTCGCAGTCTCTACTGCTAACCCGCGACTCGTTCGATCGTACCCGGTAGCTTGCTGACCACGAGCGTGTCGAGGGCGACCTTCGTGCTTGCATTGTCGATGTCGATGCCCACGAGTATGCCGTTCGTGTCGTAGTCGAGCACCACCCCCTCCGAGATCTCGCGGCTCTCAGTGCTGGGGCGCTCCGCTAGATCGATGTACAGCGAGTCGGTGTCTGGAAAGTAGTTGACCTTCATGGCTTGAACCACCGATCCCCATTTCTCATTAGCACGACGCATGGTGCAGCGTCCTGCTAGCTTTTAGGCCCAAGACCCAGAAAAATCTCCAGACCCCGATCGATGGCATCCAGTTCGCTCGCCGACACCTGTCCGAAGATGCGGCGGATGCGCCGCTTGTCGATCGAGCGGAGATGATCGATGAGCACCGAGGATTGCTTTACCAGACCGCTGGCGCCTGCTGACAGCATCGGATACAGCGCGCCGGTGCCGATTGTCCCCGTTACAGGCACGACGGCAATCAGCGGGAAGCGTTGGTCCGCGTTCACGACCGGGTCGCTTACCGCGATGCACGGTCGAACGCCCCGTTGCTCGCGACCTACGGTCGGATCGAGCTCGACGAGGACAACGGTTCCTCGATCAAGCGTCACGCCGACTCCGGCACCCAACCCTGACCTTCAACCCAACGAACGGCGGTCCCGCCGGAGAGGTCGATGAGGTCGTCGTCCGGGAGGTCTCTTGCCCAATCGCCCAGTGCGATATCGGCCAAGGCCGCTGTTTC
Organism: Vicinamibacterales bacterium; assembly: GCA_040881785.1. Taxonomy (GTDB): domain Bacteria; phylum Acidobacteriota; class Vicinamibacteria; order Vicinamibacterales; family 2-12-FULL-66-21; genus JACDCA01. The sequence goes on along the minus strand of JBBECO010000075.1, from coordinate 4,413 downwards.
GGGATGCGGATTGGCGATCGATTGGTCCAGGGCATCCCGACGGCGGCGGTCAAGTTCGTGCTCGACCGCTTCCGCGATGAATCGGCTTCGATTCCGCTCGACGCGGTCAATCTCCTCGAGGAGATCCGCGGAAAGTGTCACCGTGACCCGTTCGGCAGTTGTCATACCGGCAGTATGCTTCAAAGCTATTTCGCGCGCCACGTGTCGCCCGGCATAAATGCCGGGCCTACGAGGTGGACCCGCCGTCAAAATCCGCTCATCCCCACCACCGTCCCCAGCGTTCGCGCAAGAATCACGCAGTCGAACGCCAGCGTCCGGTGCTTCACATAATAGAGGTCGTATTCCAGCTTGGCCCGCGCGGCGTCCACCGAATCCCCGTACGACATGTTCACCTGCGCCCAGCCGGTGAGCCCCGGCGGCACCATCAGGCGCGCGCGGTAGAACGGCACCGCCTCCTGGAGCTCGGCGACGAACTCGGCGCGCTCGGGCCGCGG
>JBBECO010000075.1:1485-3819 GCA_040881785.1 Vicinamibacterales bacterium | reverse complement strand
GCCGGGATCCCCTCGAGCGACGCGCGCGAATCCCCTTCGTCGCCGACGATCGCGACAACGTGTGAACGGCGCGCGCGGTGCTGGCGGACGAGTCGAAGCGCGGTCTCTGCCGCCGGTCCGGATCCGATGACGATCGCGCGAGGACGGAAGCGCTCGCGACTGAAGACCGCCACGAACACCAGGCGCCACGCGAGCGTCAGGAGCAGGGATTCCCAGAGGAAATACAGGACGACGAGGCGAGGCAGCCCGCCGCGCGGCGCGTAGAAATACACCGCGAGGTACAGAAGCGCGAGCACCGCGGCGCCGCGCAGCAGCGCACCGGCCGTCTGGCGGAGGGAAAACGCAACCGAGGGCGAAGCGGCGGGGACGCCCGCCACCGCGAGCCAGAGCAGCGGACCGAGGAACCACCAGGCTCGTTCGCGGACGAACGCCGCGTTGAACACCTCCCCCGCCGGGATGCTCCAGAGCCAGAGCGCGATGACGACCGCGACCGCCGCGGCCGTCAGGTCGCCAACCGCGAGCATGACGCGGTGTTCCGAGGGCTTGAAGCCTCGCTGCAGCGCGCGTGTGGTGGGCGTGACGGGCGGCGTCGTGATCATGAGACGCGTGTCGCCTGTGGGTTCAGGCGCCAGGGAGGGACGCGGCCGAATGACGCCAGGAAGAGCACCGCGCCCAGCCCCCAGGCGAAGTGCACGATCGCGAACGTCGCGGCGATGAGCGGCCACAGCCTGAGGTCCCCGGCGCGAAGCGCGGACTTCAGCCCGGCGGCCAGCAGCACAGCCCCATAGAGGGCCAGCAGCGCGAACAGGAGCACCTGTGCCGTCGTCCAGGCCGCGCTCGCGAACGCGAGCACGAGAAAGGTGGCGACGAAGCCAATGGGGATCAACTGCCGCACGCGCACCGCTCCCGGCTGCTGCAGCAGGAACGGCATCTTCCACCAGCCGTAGCGGAAGTACTGCCGGGCGAGCGTCCGCATCCGCCGGCGCGGGAAGTACGTCGAGCGCATCCCGGGATCCAGGATGACGCGCAGGCCCGCCTTGCGCACGCGGTAGTTGAACTCGCCGTCCTCGACGACGAGGAGCGAGGAGTTGTAGCCCCCGAGCGTCTTCCACAGCTCGCGCCGGTAGCAGCCGAACGGCACAGTATCGACGTCGTGGATCTGCGCGCGGCCGGCGTGGCGGTAGGCGGCGCCGCCGCTCCCGAGATCCGACCCCACCGCCAGCGCGATCGCGCGCGAGCGCAGTGACTGCCCGCCCGGCGCGATCTCCCAGACGCCGCCGACGACGCCGGCGTTCGGCTCGTCCAGGTTGTTGAGGGCGCGTGCGATGTATTCCGGATTCGGCGCGGAGTGGCCGTCCAGCCGGACGATCACGTCGCCGATCGCGGCCTTGATCCCGGCATTCATCGCCGCCCCCGCCCCCGCGTCATCACAGTGGACGACCCGCAGCGGGATCTCCGGCCGTCGTCCTGCGTACGCCGTGACGACCGCGACGCTGTTGTCCGTCGAGCCGTTGTCGGCGACGATGATTTCATCAGGACGCCGGTGCTGCGCGTGGATCGCGTCGAGGAGCTGTTCGATGAACTCCGACTCGTTGCGGCACGGGATGACCACCGACACGCGAGTCATGCCTTCACCCCGGCGGGGCCCAGGATCCAGCGGTACTGAAAGGCCAGCAGGATCCCACCGACGCCCACCTTGGGCAGGATGGCGACCGCGTAGAGCGCCAGCGCATAGGCGAGTGCTGTCGTGCGGTCCACGCCGTACGCCGTCAGGACCAGCACGACGACGTAGTGGAAGACGCCGAGGTTGCCCGGTGCGGGCGCGACCGTCGTGCCGACCTGGAGTGAAAGTAGAAGGACCATCGCGGTTACCGGCGAGAGCCGCAGGTCGAACGCAAAGAACATCAGGTAGTTGGTCGAGGCCGCGAGCAGGACGATCGCTGTCGTCAGCAGCCAGAACTCCACGCTGGTCGCGCGGTTCTGAAGTGCCGCGAGTCCTTCGCCGGCAAGCGCAAATTGCCGTTCGATGCGCGGGCGCCACGAGGTGGGCGCCAGGCGCGTCGCCACCCGCCCGGCCCACGGGATCGTGCCGGGCCGAAGCCCGAAGGCCGCTGCTGCCGCCGCCAGCAGGCCCGTCGCCACGAGTGCGGCCCCCGGCCCCTCCAGCCAGTCCGGCAGCGTTGCGAACATGATGAGCAGTCCTGCCGTGACGCCGACCAGCATCAGGTCCGCGAGTTTCTCGACTGCGATCGTCGTGAACACGCGGGCCGCGGGAATGGCCTCGGACCGGCTGACGATGTAGGCGCGTGCGAGCTCACCGAGCCGGATGGGGAG
>JBBECO010000075.1:0-1385 GCA_040881785.1 Vicinamibacterales bacterium | reverse complement strand
CGCTGTCCAAAGACTCACCGCAAAGGCCGCAGAGTCCGCAGAGTTCAAGAGGTTTTCTTGAAAAACAAAAATGCTCTGCGCCCTTTGCGCCCTCTGCGGTAAAGCCCTTTGACAGCGGGACACCGGCACAGCGGAACAGCGTAAGAGCTCGGGCATAACGCTTGCCTCAGCTGCGTTCGGTGTGAAGGAGGCAAGGGGAAAATGGTAAAGACGTTCCGTTTCGGGTTCATAACAGTGGTGGCGCTGGTGCTTGCGCTTCCCACTGTTGGTAAAGCACAGGACATCAATCTGGCAACCGGCGGCGCCGATCCGATCTGGAAAGGCACCCAGCCGAACGCCGGGGCCGGCACCTGGCTCGATCAGGGGGCCGTCGGCGCCGGCGACTCGCGCCGCGACCTCATCGTCGGCGCGCCGGGCGGTGCGGGGGTCGCGGGTGTCGTCTATGTGCTCTTCGGCGGACCGGAACGGACCGGCGAAGTGTCGCTGTCAGAAGCACAGACGATCATCACCAGCGCGGAAGCGGGCAACCGGTTCGGCGCGTCCACGGCCGCGGGGAACATCCTCAATACAGAAGGAACCATTGCCCGCAACCTCGTCGTTGGCGCCCCGGGCGCCTCGGGCGGGCGCGGCGCGGTGTATCTCTTTGCGGGCGGTTTCGCCCACGGCGCCGCGCTGACGCAGGCCGATGCGGCGCTGACCATCCTCGGGCGGACGGGCGACGCGCTCGGCACGGCGGTCGCCACCGGCGACCTCGACGGCGACGGTCACCGCGAGATCATCCTCGGTGCTCCCGGCAACAACCGTGTCTATGTGATCAAGGGCGGCCCCTCGCTGAGCGGCACGATCGACCTGACCGTCACCGCGCCGGCCCGGACCTACTCCGCCCCCGGCCTCGGCAGCGTGCTGACGGCCGGTGACGTCACCGGCGACAACATCTATGACGTCGTCGCCGGCGCGCCGTCGATCAACTTCACGTTCGTCTTCGCGGGCGCGAAAGGCACGATCCCGGCCGCCGCCACCACCTCCTTCTCGGGCATTGACACGGGCGACGAGGCGGGCTCCGCGGTGCGTATCATGGACATCGACGGCGACGGTCAGCGCGACCTCGTCATCAGCGCGCCCGGCGGCGACGGCCCGAACAACGACCGCGCCAACGCGGGCGAGGCCTTCGTCTACCTGGGACCGATCGGTCCCGGCGCCACGAACCTGGGCACCGCCAACATCGCCTTCTTCGGCTCCGCGGCCGGTGTACGGCTGGGCGAGCACCTCACGGCCGGCGACATCAATCGCGACCTGCCGAACGACCTCGTGCTGCTCGCCTCCGGCGGCACGAGCGGCGCCGGGACTCTCGAGATCTACTACGGCCGCGCGCGCACCAGCATCGG
>JBBECO010000074.1:0-1072 GCA_040881785.1 Vicinamibacterales bacterium | reverse complement strand
ACCAGGGCTTCCTCGAACGTCATGTGCATGCCGAAGCATGCCAGGGCGATCGCAAACGGCATGGACGGCGAGAACCCCCCGCCCGGGTTGACATCGGTGGCGAGCGCCACGGGCACGCCGGCCTCGATCAGCGCACGGGCCGGTGCGAAGCGTCCGAGCTTCAGGTAGAAGGCCGCGTTCGGCAGGAGCGTCGCCCCGACGCCGGCTGCCGCCATCGCGGCGATCCCCTCGTCGGGCACGAAGATCAGGTGGTCGGCCGACCGGGCGCCGACCTGCGCGGCGACCAGCGATCCGCCACTCGGGCCGAGCTCGTCGGCGTGGATGCGCGGTTTCAGGCCGCGCTCGGCGCCGGCTTCCAGGATCCTCCGGCTGTCGTCGGGTGTGAAGACGCCGGTCTCGCAGAACACGTCGCACCAGACCGCCAGGTTGTCGGCCGCGACCGCCGGCAGCATGTCGCGGATCACGAGATCCACGTAGTCGCCGCGGCGCGCGCGATACTCCGGCGGGACCTCGTGGGCGCCCATGAACGTGGGGACGACGTCGATGTCGTGGCTGTGATGGAGCGCGGCGATCGCGCGCAGCATCCGCAGCTCGCTCTGGACGTCGAGGCCGTAGCCGCTCTTGATCTCGCAGGTAGTGGTGCCGCAGGCGAGCATCTCGTCGAGGCGCGGACGGCTCTGCTCGACGAGCGCCTCCTCGCTGGCCTCGCGCGTGGCTGTGACCGTGGAGACGATCCCGCCGCCGCCGGCCGCGATCTCCGCGTAGGTCGCGCCGGCCAGCCGCCGGCGGAGCTCGGCACGGCGGTCGCCGGCGAACACCGCGTGCGTGTGCGCGTCCACGAAGCCCGGCACCACCGCCTGGTCCGTCGCGTCGATGACCGTCGCGCCCGGGAGCAGCGTCACGCGCTCGTCCGTCTCGCCGGCGGTGCCGACGAACACGATCCGGCCGTCCCTCGCGGCCAGCGACGCCCCCGCGATTGCCGACACGCCGGCCTGGCGGGACCCTGCGAGGGGGGCAGGCCCGGCGCATGTGAGGATCTCGCGTGCGTTGCGGATCAGGAAGTCGGCGTGCA
>JBBECO010000073.1:0-5850 GCA_040881785.1 Vicinamibacterales bacterium | reverse complement strand
TCGATCTCGGCGATCGACAGCTGGATCTGCTGCTTGCGGACGGGGTGCGTGGCCGCCTCGGCCTGCTTGACGAAGTTCAGCCGCGCGAGCTTCAACGACTCGATCTCGCGGTCCTTCTCCGGATCCTTCTTTGGCGGCGCGGCGCCGCGATTGCGGCGCTCGGCTTCCAGTTCTTCCATGCGCTCCTGGATTCGCGCCTCCGCGTCGACGAGTCCTTCTCCTGCGTCACCCATAATGCAATGCTGAATGCTGAATATTGAATGCTGAAGTAAATGCCCGCCTCTGAGGTTGAACCTCCATTCTGTACCGAGACGCGCGGTACCGCAATGGCCGAAGGCCAACTATAAAATCAGAGGGTGGCGACTCGCGCAAAACCGCTCGACCTGTTCCATCCGGCGGTGGCCGAGTGGTTCCGCGACTCCTTCGAGGCGCCGACACCCCCGCAAAGCAAGGGCTGGCCTGCGATCGCGCAGGGGGAATCGACCCTCATCCTCGCACCGACGGGCAGCGGCAAGACCCTCACAGCCTTCCTGTGGTGCATCAACCGGCTGATGTTCGAGGCGCCGCCGGATCCGAAGCACCGGTGCCGCGTCATCTACATCTCGCCGCTGAAGGCGCTGGCGGTGGACATCGAACGCAACCTCCGGGCGCCGCTCGCGGGGATCGCCAATCGCGCGGCGGCACGCGGCGACGCGTTCCATCAGCCCGAGATCCTGGTCCGCACGGGAGACACGCCGGCCGCCGAGCGCGCACGGTTCATGCGCACACCGGCCGACATCCTCATCACCACGCCGGAGTCGCTCTACCTGCTCCTGACGTCCAACGCCCGCGACGCGCTGCGGTCGGTCGACACCGTCATCGTGGATGAGATCCACGCCCTCGTGCCGACCAAGCGCGGCGCGCACCTGGCGCTGTCGCTCGAACGGCTGGAAGCACTTGTCGGTGAGAACCGCATGATCCAGCGGATCGGTCTCTCAGCGACGCAGCGTCCCCTCGACGAGGTCGCCAGGTTTCTCGGGGGCCTGGAACCCCGCAAGAAGCGCCGGCGTCCGGCCGCCAAGACGCGCCAGCGCCTGCGGCCAAAAGCGCCTGGCGCCGCCGATGCCTCCATTCATGACGAGTTCACCGATCACGGCGGCGCCTCGCCCGACTACCGGCCCGTCACGATCGTCGACACGTCCCAGAAGAAGAACCTCGACCTGACGATCGAGGTCCCCGTGGAAGACATGGCGCGTCTCGGCCAGCCCGAAGACATCCCCAGCGGACCCGCATCGCAGGGCCCGGCGCGGCAGTCGATCTGGACGGCCATCCACCCGCGTCTGCTGGAGCTGATCCTCGCGCATCGATCAACGCTGATCTTCGTGAACAGCCGCCGGATCGCCGAGCGCCTGGCCTCCGCGCTCAACGAGCTCGCCGGAGAAGTGCTCGTCCGCTCGCATCACGGATCGCTCGCTCGCCCGCAGCGCATCGAAGTCGAAGACCGGCTCAAGGCCGGACAGATCCGCGGCCTCGTCGCCACCTCGTCGCTCGAGCTGGGGATCGACATGGGCGCGATCGACCTGGTGGTGCAGATCGAGGCGCCGCCCTCGGTCGCGAGCGGCATGCAGCGGATCGGCCGCGCGGGCCACACGATCGGCGCGGCCAGCCGCGGCGTCATCGTCCCCAAGTTCCGCGGCGACCTCGTCGCGTGCGCCGCGGTGACCCGCGCGATGCACGAGGCGCGCATCGAGTCGAGCCGCTATCCGCGCAATCCGCTCGACGTCCTCGCGCAGCAGATCGTCGCCATGGTTGCGGTCGAGCCGTGGACGGTGGACGATCTCTATGCGGCGGTACGCTCCGCCGCGCCGTTCGCCGATCTCAGCGCGTCGGTCTACGAAGGGGTCCTCGACATGCTGTCAGGGCGCTACCCTTCAGACGACTTCGCCGATCTGCGCCCGCGCCTCACCTGGGATCGCCTGAAAGGCACGCTCACCGCGCGCGAAGGGGCGAAGCGCGTGGCCGTCATCAACGGCGGGACGATCCCGGACCGCGGGCTGTATGGCGTCTTCCTCAGCGGCCAGCGGGGGCCTGGCGCGCGCGTCGGGGAGCTGGACGAGGAAATGGTCTTCGAGAGCCGTGTGGGCGAGACGTTCCTGCTCGGCGCGTCGAGCTGGCGCATCGAAGAGATCACCCACGATCGCGTCATCGTGTCCCCAGCGCCCGGGCAGCCAGGAAAGATGCCCTTCTGGAAGGCGGATGCACCCGGCCGCCCGCTGGAGCTGGGCCGCCACATCGGCGAGCTCGTCCGCACGATCCGCGCGCTGCCCCCGGCGGCTGCCATCGAGCGTCTCGTCCGCCACCACGATCTCGATCAGCGCGCCGCTGAAAACCTGCTGCGCTATCTGAGCGACCAGGCGGCCGCCGCCGGCGTCGTGCCCGACGATCGCACGATCCTGATCGAACGCTGCCGCGACGAGCTGGGGGACTGGCGCATCTGCGTGCTGACGCCGTTCGGCGGACGCATTCATGCGCCGTGGGCCATGGCCGCCGTCGAACGCGCGCGCGCGCAGACGGGCCTGGACGTCGAGACGATGTGGACGGATGACGGGTTCGTGGTGCGGTTTCCGGAGACCGAAGTGCCGCCGGACCCGGCGCTCATGCTGCCCGCCTCCGACGAAGTCGAAGCGCTCGTCGTCCGGCAGCTCGGCGGGACGGCGATGTTCGCCGCGAAGTTCCGCGAGGCGGCCGCACGCGCGCTGCTGCTGCCGAAGCGCAGGCCCGGCGGACGCAGTCCGCTGTGGCAGCAGCGGAAGCGCGCCGCGGACCTGCTCGGCGTGGCCTCGAGGTACGGATCCTTCCCGATGCTCCTCGAGGCCTATCGCGAGTGCCTGCGTGACGTGTTCGACATCCCCTCGCTGGTCGAGACGCTCCGTCGCATCGAAACGCGCGAGCTGAAGGTGGCGACCGTCGATTCGGCGATTCCATCCCCCTTCGCATCGGCGTTGCTCTTCACCTACGTCGCGAACTATCTCTACAACGGCGACGCGCCGCTGGCGGAACGGCGCGCGCAGGCGCTGGCGATCGACCAGGCGCAGCTGCGCGAGCTGCTGGGGGACGCCGAGCTTCGGGAGCTGCTCGACGCCGATGCGCTCGCGGACGTGGAAGCGCAGGCGCAGCAACTCGATCCCGCCTACCGGGCGCGATCCGTCGACGGTGTGCACGACATGCTGCTCCGTCTCGGTGACCTGACGTTCGACGAAGTTGCGGCCCGCTCACGCGTGGACGCAAAGGCTGCGCTTGACGAGCTGCTGGCCACACGCCGCGCAATCCAGGTGCAGATCGGCGGCGAGTCCCGCTTACTGCCCGTGGAGTACGCGGGGCGGTATCGCGACGCGCTCGGTGTACCGCTGCCGCAGGGACTGCCCGACGCGCTCCTGCAGCCGTCCCCGAATGCCGCCGTGGACCTCGCGCGGCGCTACGCGCGGACGCACGGACCATTCACGACAGAGGAGTTCGCGGAGCGCTATGCACTCGGCCGCGCGACGGCGCAGACGCTGCTGAAAGAACTGTCCGCGGCCGGGCGGCTCCTCGAGGGAGAGTTCCGGCCCGGCGGATCTGGACGCGAGTGGTGCGATCCCGACATCCTGCAGTCGGTCCGCCGGCGCTCGCTCGCGAAGCTGCGGCGGCAGGTGGAGCCGGTCGAGCCCCAGGTCTTCGTGCGCCTTCTCACCTCGTGGCAGGGGCTCCTCCGAAAACGCTCCGGACTCGATGCGCTGCTGGACGCCATCGACAACCTGCAGGGCGCCCCCATGGCCGCCTCGATCTTCGAGTCGGAGATTCTCGCGGCGCGGGTGGACGGCTACAGCCCGTCGGATCTCGATGCCCTGTGCGCCGCCGGCGAAGTCGTGTGGTGCGGCATCGAATCGGTCGGTGAACGTGATGGACGGCTGGCGCTCTATCTCACCGACCACCTGCCGCGGCTGCGCATGCTGCCGAAGGACGTCAAGGTGGAAGGCCTCGAGCGCGCCATCCTCGATCATCTCGAGCGCGAGGGCGCGTCCTTCTTTGCCTCGCTTCACCAGGCGGCGGGCGACGGCTACCCGGCCGAAGCGGTGGATGCGCTCTGGAACCTGGTGTGGAAGGGACTGATCACCAACGACACGTTCCACGCCGTCCGCGCCTTCACGCGCGCGCCGGAACGCCGGACCCGTTCGACTCACCTGGGTCACGTACGTTCGCTCAGGGCAGGCTTCCGCACGCGCCGCGTGTCTCCGCCGTCTGCGGAAGGACGATGGTCGCTCGTGGCCCAGCGCATCGGTCAGCCCGTGTCGCAGACCGAGTGGTCAACGTCGGTGGCCCAGCAACTGCTCTCCCGCTATGGCGTGCTCACGCGCGAGGTGGCGGGCGCCGAGGGAATCTACGGCGGCTTCAGCGCCGTCTACGACGTGCTGAAGGCACTCGAGGACGCCGGCCGCATCCGCCGGGGCTACTTCGTCGGTGGTGTCGGGGCGACGCAGTTCGCGCTGCCGGCCGCGCTGGAGCTGATGCGCTCGCTGCGCGATGAGCCGGACGAAGCGGAGGTCGTGCTCCTCGCGGCCACCGATCCCGCCAATCCGTTCGGCACCATGCTGAAGTGGCGCGAGCCTGGAATGGAGGGGTCCGGGCGCGGAGCCACGCGCACAGTTGGCGCACAAGTCATCCTGGTCAACGGCCACCTGGCGGCCTACCTCTCCAGGGGCGGGCGGCAGATTCTCGCGTGGCTGCCGGAGGACGAGCCGCAGCGCTCCGCGATCGCTCGGCCGCTCGCGCGGCAGCTTGCGGCGATGGCGCGCCTCGGCGGCCTCATCATCGCCGAGGTCAGCGGCATCCCCGCCGGCGATCATCCGCTCGCGCCGTTCCTCGTCGAGGCCGGCTTCCACCCGTCCGCGATGGGGTTCATGATGCGACGTGATGCCTGAAGGGGACACCATTTTCCGCGCGGCGCGCACGCTCCATCGCGCCCTCGCCGGAAAGATCGTCACCCGCTTCGAATCGGTGTTCCCGGCACTCACACGCGTCCATGAAGACACGCCGATCACGGGCCGCACCGTGGAGCTGGTCACGGCCCGGGGCAAACACCTCCTGATCAGGCTGTCGGGGGATCTCACGCTGCGCACTCATATGCGCATGAACGGGAGCTGGCACATCTACCGCCCCGGTGAGGCGTGGCAGCGCAGCCGGCGCGACATGCGGATCGTGCTCGCGACGTCCGACTTCGTGGCGGTCGGCTTCAGCATTCCGGTGGCGGAATGGCTGCGCACGAGCGCGGCCGGCCGGCACGAGGAGCTTCGCAAACTCGGACCAGACTTGCTGGCGGACGACTTCGACGCCGCGGAGGCCGAGCGCAGGCTCCGGGAGCGCGGCGACACGCCGATCGCCGACGCGCTGCTCAATCAGCGCGTGATGGCCGGCATCGGCAACGTCTACAAGTCGGAGGTCCTCTTCGCGTGTCGCGTGGATCCGTTCGCACTCGTCCGGACGCTCAGCGACGAGCAACTGTCCTGCCTCATCGCGACCGCGAGGAAGTTCCTCCGCGCGAACGTGTCCGAAGGGCTGGCTCCTATGAGTACCTATCTCGGGTTCCGCAAAACCACAGGCAGGTCGGATCCGACAGAGCGCCTGTGGGTCTATGGCCGCGCGGGCGATCCATGCCGTCGCTGCGGCACGGCCGTGAAGATCTCCCCTCAGGGTCGCGACGCCCGGCTGACCTACTGGTGCCAGGCCTGTCAGGCCGGATCGGGATGACTGGGCCTTACAAATCGCGACGCGAACGAGCGCAGCGAGTGAGCCACGCGAACGGAGCGAGCCGGCGAAGCGGCGAGCGAGAGAGCG
>JBBECO010000072.1:31350-35735 GCA_040881785.1 Vicinamibacterales bacterium | reverse complement strand
CCGTGCCCGTGCCCGATCCCGGGAGCATGGCGAATCGCCCCTTCGACGTAGGCGCGCGCCCGCCCGATGGCCTCGCGGGCCTCGTGCCCGAGCGCCAGGTTGGCCGCGATCGCCGACGCCAGCGTGCAGCCGGTCCCGTGGGTGTGGACGGTGTCGACGCGTTCCCCGCGGAACTCCACGAACTCTCCACCCATGCAGGCGACGTCCACGCTCTCGTCCCCGTCGAGGTGACCCCCCTTCACGAGTACGACGCGCGGACCGAGCGCGAGGATCCGGCGCGCCGCGCTCCGCATGTCGTCGAGGGCCGTGATCCGCATCCCCGCCAGCTCCTCGGCCTCGGGGATGTTCGGCGTCACGACGTGCGCGAGGGGGAGCAGCCTGGCCCGGATCGCCTCGACGGCGGCCTGTTCCAGCAGCCGGTCCCCTCCCTTGGCGATCATCACCGGATCGACGACGAGGAAGGGGAGCGCAAGACGGCCGAGCGCGCCGGCCACCGCCTCGACGATCGCGGCATTCGCGAGCATCCCCGTCTTCACGGCGTCCGCACCGATGTCAGACGCCACGGCGTCGATCTGCGCGACGACCAGCGCCGGCGACACGGCCTCCCAGCCGCTCACGCCCCGGGTGTTCTGCGCGGTCACGGCCGTGATGGCGCTCGTCCCGTAGACGCCGTGCGCGGCGAACGTCTTGAGGTCCGCCTGGATCCCCGCGCCGCCGCCCGAGTCGCTGCCCGCAATTGTCAGTGCCGTACGCATACGTTAGAATCCGTCAGTCATGCACACCGCACGCTCCGCACACGGCACGCTGTTGACCACCTGGACGGCGGGGACCGACATGTCGGCCGCCACCCGCGTCGCCGCGGTGCTCCTCATTACGGTCGCGACCGCCGCCGCGGCGCAGATCAGCGTGCCGCTCGGCGTCACCCCCGTTCCGCTTGTCATGCAGGACATGGTCGTGCTGCTCGGCGGCGCGGCGCTCGGCTCGCGCCTGGGGATGGCGGCCCAGGTCCTGTACCTGCTGGCCGGGATCTCCGGACTGCCGGTCTTCGCCGCTTCCCCGGTGCTGCCGCAGGGCCCGCTTCGTATCCTCGGACCCACGGGCGGATACCTCCTGAGCTATCCGCTTGCGGCGTTCCTCACCGGTTATCTCGCTGAGCGCGGCTTCGACCGCCGCTACTCGACTTCTGTCCTCGCGATGGCCGCAGGGCTCGTCGTCATTTTCGCCTTCGGCGTGCCGTGGCTCGCGCTGTTCGCGCGCCCCGCCGGTGTCGGCTTCAACGCCGCGCTGCATGCCGGCCTCTACCCGTTCCTGCTCGGCGACGTGTTCAAGATCTTCCTCGGCGCCGCGATCCTGCCGGGGATCTGGAAGTTGATCGGTAGATCGAGTTAGCGAACGTATCCGAGACTCCGAAGCCGCTCGATCATCTCCTGGTCGAGCGGCTGCCCCTTCCGTAACTCCGTCGGCGCGGCGCGCCGGCCGTAACTCTCAACCTCCCGAACAGGAAAGCGCTTCAGGAACGCGGCTGAGAAGAGCCCGTCGAGCGGCGCGCCCCCAAGCTCGCGGCTGATGGGCACACCAAGCGCGTGCAGGACCGTCGGCGCGACATCGGCGGCCTGCCCGATCCCGGCCCCCTGACCGGCCGCAAGGGCGCCCCGCGCCGCCATCAGTCCGTGATCGATGGACGTAATCCGCCCGGGCTGCGTCAGCAGGATGACCAGCTCGTCGGCCGCCGGTTCCAGCGCCTCGCGCAGCAGGCCGTCCAGAAACACGTAATAGCTCCGCAACCCCTCGAGCCGTGCCTCGATCGTCGAGGGGGCCGCCGGGCCTGCCGCGCCGAACAATGCGTGCTGCACGATATCGAGCCCCGGCAGATACAGCGCCGTCAGATCGAGTGAGGTGGACCTGATCCGCCCGCCCATCACCAGCTGCAGGGCGTCGAGTTCGGCGGCCCGCCGCAGTGCGGCCATCGTCTTCGCGTCGCTGGATGCCGGCAGGAGGGTCGTCATCAGCCCGCGCGCGTCCTGCGTAATGGTGGGCCAGTCGCCGCGAAGCCGCTCGTAGAGCTCCGCCGGCGCGATCTCACCGTCGAGCGCCCCGCCGCGCTCGAGCCGCAGGGTGGCGCGGTCCGACAGAACGATCGGAGGATTGACGCCGCCCGTCATGGCCGGCCATGTGGCCCACCAGTTCACGACCGCCGCGCGCAGCCCCGCGTCGGCCGCGACGTCCCACAGGGTCTTGGACCGCAGTTCCGCACCGCTTGCCGTGGACGGGCGCGTCAGCCGCAGCATGTCGGTTGCGCCGCGCAGGGTGCGTGCGATCCCTTCCTGCCCGCCGGAGGTGACCGACCCCTGCAGCCCGGCGACACGCCGCGTCTCGAGCCCGTGGACGCCATGGACCTGCGGCGGCTGCCCCGTGGCGATCGTCGTCCAGTCGCGCGCCGGATCCCGGTCCGACGGGGCCGAAATCCGGATCGCGCCGTCGTCGAGCGCGCCGGTGAGAGCCGGCAGCCGCCCTTCGGCGGAGAGCGCGGTCCACACCGCCGGATCGAAGCCGTCGATCGCGATCAGCCGGACACGCACCCCTGGCGAGACGACCGCCAGGTTTGGCGGCGGCTCCTCGCGCGCGGGCGCAGGCGCCGCGATCAGCAGGAGGGCCGCGGCGGCCGCAAAGGCGAGCGCGCCAGCGCCCAGCGTCAGTCGCCACAACGAATCCCGGCGGACCACCTCGGGCAACGACTCGGGCCGGCTGGCCGCCATCACGGCAAACGCCGTAATGGCGGTGGCGTGCCCCAGCAGAAAGCTGATCGCGACGGTAATCACCAGGACCGACGCGGTCCACACCGGCGAAAGGCTGGCCAGGTCCGGATTCGCGATGCGCCACCACAACGTCAGATACACGAGGCAGGCGCCCCCGACGATGGCGCCGGCGATCCGGGAAACGGCTCGGGCGCGCTGCGCGATCGCGGCGAAGGGGAGCCGCGCAACGAGGAGGCTGGCGGCGAAGGAAATCGCGGTGGCGGCAAGGCCGAAGAGCACCGCCAGGTACAGCGCGACAACAACCGCATCACCGGTGCCCGTCACGAGGCCGGGGAAGCGCGTCCCGATGCCGACCGCCGCCGCCGGCCCCAGCAGCGCCGCCGCGAGGAGCCCGATTCGAACCGAGGCGAGGGCCGCGATGACGACGGGCCGGCGCGCGTCCCGCGCCGGACCGAGCACGAAACGATCGACACCGGCGTCCAGGTAGCCGAGCGAGCGGAGCTGCGCCCGCAGCTCGTCCACCCGGATCTCCAGGTTCTGCTCAGGCGTTTCGGGAGCGGCGGTCATCGTCTTTCCTATGCGCTCCTGCCCGCGACGAACGCGGACAGCTCGCGCAGCCGGTCGGCCCGGCGCCCGAACGGCGTGAGGGCCTGATCGGCGGTCTCGCACAGCTCGCGCGCGAGTTGCCGTGCGCCGGTGATGCCGCTGAACGATACGAACGTCGTCTTCCGCGCGTCGCTCCGCACCGCCTTGCCGGTCTCGGTCGGGTCGCCGGCCACATCGAGCAGGTCATCGACGATCTGGAACGCGAGCCCGAGGTTCTTGGCGTAGGCGTTGAGTGAGGCCAGCGCGTCGGGCAGGGCACCGGCCGTGAGCGCACCGCACGTAGCGGCGGCCACGAACAGCGCGCCGGTCTTTCCGCGGTGAATCCGCTCGAGCATCTCGAAACCAATCACCTGATCGGTCGCCAGCAGGTCGGCGGCCTGGCCGCCGATCAAGCCCTCGGGACCGATGGCCTCCGCCAGCAGCACCGTCATGCGCGAGGCGAGGTCCGCGTCGTACGCCTTCGCGACCGTCCCGAATGCGTGGTTCAGCAGCGCGAACGCCGCCAGGATGGCGATCGATTCGCCGAACACCGTGTGATTGGTCGCCAGCCCGCGCCGCAGCGCGGCATCGTCCATGGACGGCAGGTCATCGAGAATCAGCGACGAGGCGTGTATCAGCTCGACGGCCGCCGCCGCCGGCAGCGCGCGCTCGCGCCGCCCCCCGCACAACTCCGCGCAGAGCATCGTCAACACCGGCCGCACCCGCTTGGAGGGGGCGAGCACGGTGTAGGCCATCGACTGCTGCACGCGATCGCCGGACTCCGGCACGAGCCGGCGGAGCTCAGTCTCTGCGGCCTGCTGATAGTCCGCGAAGAACGCCGGAAGCATTTATTTATCGGCGGGGCCCCCTGCACCCCGCCTGGCGGCCTTCACTCGCTTGCGCTCCGTTCCGGCCGCGCCTTTATCGGCGGGGCCCCCTGCACCCCGCCTGGCGGCCTTCACTCGCTTGCGCTCCGTTCCGGCCGCGCCTTTATCGGCGGGGCCCCCTGCACCCCGCCTGGCGGCCTTCACTCGCTTGCGCTCC
>JBBECO010000072.1:0-31250 GCA_040881785.1 Vicinamibacterales bacterium | reverse complement strand
CACCCCGCCTGGCGGCCTTCACTCGCTTGCGCTCCGTTCCGGCCGCGCCTTTATCCGCTTTCGCCCGGTCTCCGGCGGGTCCGGGTGTGCCCCGTGTTGAACCGTGTTGTTCCGTGGCTACGAACTTCAGCAGGTACTGGTAGCGAAGGAAGTCGCCGCGCGCCGCGAGCCGCAGGCCGGCGGCTTCCGCATCACGGATCACCGTCTCGGGATCCACGCGCTGTTCCATCGGCGGCCCCGGCCCGTAGCCGGCCTTGGTGAAGTTCACGATGCCGACGCGCCCCCCGGGCTTGAGCGATTTACGGACGTTCCGAAGCAGCGTCCGCGGGTCGTCCATCTCGTAGTACGTCTCGACGATCAGGACGACGTCCACGGGCGCGGGCAGCTGCGGATCGAGCGCGCTGCCCAGGACGGGCTCGACGACCTTCTGCAGCCCCTCGCGTTCCACGCGGCGCCTGATCGCGCCGATCATCTCGGGCTGGATGTCCTCGGCGTAGACCCGGCCGTTGGGTTGGACGCGCCGGGCCAGACGGATCGTGAACCACCCGCCGCCCGCGCCGAGGTCAGCGACGACGCTGCCTTCCGCGATCTCGAGGAAGTCCATGATCTGATCGGGCTGCTGCCACGCGTCCCGATCCGGCCCCTCGAGGAGCCCGAGATCCTGCGGCGGGAAGAGCCGGCCGTGCTGGCGCTGTTGCGCGAGCGCGCCCGGTGTGGCCAGGGCGATCGTCAGTGCGAGCCCGGCTGCCGCGAGAAGTCTTGGTCGTGCCAGCACGTGTGTCCCTATTCTGCCCCGGGATGCCCGGCGTCGTCATCGCCTCGACGGCCAGGATGGCGTCGAGCTGCGGCCCCGACAGCAGCCCGCGTTCGCGCACCAGATCGCGGATGCTGCGCCCGGTCGCCACGGCGGCCTTGGCGATGTCGGCGGTCTCAGCGTACCCGATATAGGGGCTCAGGGCCGTGGCGACGGCCGTGCTCCGGTCGAGCAGTTCCCGGCAGCGGGCCTCGTCGGCCTTGATACCGGCCACGCAGCGTGTCTCGAGGACGCGCATGGCGTTGGTCAGGATGCGCGTGGCGTGAAGCGCGTTCCACGCGATGACCGGCATCATGACGTTCAGTTCGAGCTGCCCGCCATCGGCGGCGGCGAGGATGGCCGCGTCACAGCCGATGACCTGGTAGCAGACCTGGTTGACCATCTCGGGGACCGACGGGTTGACCTTGCCCGGCATGATCGACGATCCGGGCTGCACCGGCGGCAGCTGGATCTCGGCGATGCCGGCGCGAGGTCCCATGCTGAGCAGCCGCAGGTCGGAGGCGATCTTGCCGACCTCCACGGCGAGGCGCCGCAGCGTGCCGGAATACGCGAGCACATCCCCCATGCTCTGTGTGACGCGGAACGTGTCGGCCGCCGGTCGCAGCTGGAGGCCGGTGGCCGTCGCGAGGTTCGCGATCGCGCGGGCCGTGTAGTCGTCGCCCGCATTGAGGCCGGTGCCGAGGGCCGTCGCGCCGAGGTTCAACTCGTGCAGCTGCGTCGCCGTGCGTTCGACGTCCGCGATGGCATGACGCACGTTGGCCGCAAACCCGCTGAATTCCTGTCCGAGCGTGATCGGCACGGCGTCCTGCAGGTGCGTACGGCCGGTCTTCAGCACGCGAGCGAACTCGTCCCGTTTGATCTCGAGGGCGCCCGCGAGGCCGTCGGCCGCGGCGGAGAGGTCCGTCGTTGCCGCGAGCACCGCCAGTCGTGTGGCCGTCGGAAAGACGTCGTTGGTGGACTGGCCCATGTTGACGTGGTCGTTGGGATGCACGCGCTTGTAGGCGCCGCGCTTGCCGCGCAGCCGCTCCTCGGCGAGATTCGCCAGCACTTCGTTCGTGTTCATGTTGTGCGACGTGCCGGCCCCGGCCTGGTACACGTCCACGACGAACTGGTCGCGGTGCTTCCCCTGGAGGATCGCGTCAGCCGCGCCGATGATGGCGTCGGCGATCCTGCGGTCGAGGCGGCCGAGCGAGGCGTTGGCCTGGGCGGCCGCTTTCTTGATCAGGACGGTGGCCGTGACCAGCTCGGGCGGGGCGGTGAGGCCGCTGATGGGAAAATTCTCGACCGCGCGCTGGGTTTGCGCGCCGTAGAGGGCATCGGCCGGCACGCGAACGTCGCCGAGAGGATCGCGTTCAACTCGGACCTTCATTCCGCACGCTCCTTCCTCGCTCAAATTATACTGTCCGCATGATCCCCGCCTTCTTTGACAGCATCGTCGAGCTGATCACGAAGACGTCCACGGATTTGCCGCCGGACGTCCGCGCCGCCATGGCGAGCGCACTCACCTCGGAAGAGCCGGCGACCCGCGCCGGCCAGGCGCTGACGATCATCGCGCAGAACATCGACCAGGCCGAGTCGTGCGAGTCGCCCATCTGTCAGGACACGGGGATGCCGACCTTCGAAGTGCACGTGCCCGTCGGCGCCAACCAGATCTGGATGCGCGCGAAGATCCGCGAGGCCGTCGCCGAAGCGACGAAGCGCGGCAAGCTGCGGCCGAACTCCGTCGACTCGATCACCGGTGAGAACTCCGGCAACAACCTGGGCCCCGGCACGCCGATCATCCACTTCGATCAGTGGGAGCAGGACGGCATCGAGGTGCGCCTGATCCTCAAGGGGGGCGGCTGCGAGAACACGAACGCGCAGTACGCCTTGCCGGCCGATCTCGATCATCTGGGCCGGGCGGACCGCTCGCTCGAAGGGGTCCGCAAGGCCGTCCTGCACGCGGTCTGGAAGGCGCAGGGGAAGGGCTGCAGCCCGGGGGCCGTCGGCGTGTGCGTGGGCGGCGACCGCACGTCCGGGTATCTGCACGCCAAGGAGCAGTTGTTCCGCACGCTGGACGACACGAACCCCGATGCGCGCCTCGCGCAGCTCGAGGCGTCGATCATGGACGAGGCCAACCAGCTCACCGTCGGACCGATGGGGTTTGGCGGCAAGACGTCGCTGATCGGGTGCAAGATCGGCGCGCTCAACCGGCTGCCGGCCAGTTTCTTCGTCTCGGTGGCCTATGACTGCTGGGCCTTCCGGCGCCTCGGCGTCCGCATCGATGCCTCGACCGGCGCGATCACGTCCTGGATGTACCGCGACGCGGAGAAGTCCACGCCGATGCTCGCGCCCGAGGTGGTGGCCGCGGGTTTTCCGAGAACAGGGCGCGAAATCTCACTGCAGGCCCCGATCACCGAGGACCAGGTCCGCGGCCTCGAAGTCGGCGACGTGGTGCTGATCTCGGGGCGGATGTATACGGGACGCGACGCGGTGCACGCGCATCTCATGAAGCACGCGCCGGAAGTCGATCTCAACGGCGCCGTGCTGTATCACTGCGGTCCGGTGGTCGCGAAGGACGGCGACGGTTGGAGGGTAACTGCCGCCGGGCCGACGACCAGCATCCGCGAGGAACCCTATCAGGCGGACATCATCCGGAAGTTCGGGGTCCGCGTGGTGATCGGCAAGGGGGGGATGGGCCCCAGGACGCTGGCCGGACTCGAGGAATCAGGCGCGGTGTACCTGAACGCGATCGGCGGCGCGGCCCAGTTCTACGCGCGCTGCATCGAGCGCGTGGAGGGTGTCTCGCACCTCGAGTTCGGGACGCCGGAAGCGATGTGGCATCTCCAGGTCCGCGACTTCCCGGCGATCGTGACGATGGATGCGCACGGCAACAGCCTGCACAAGGACGTCGAGGAAGCGTCCGGCAAGGTGTTGGCGTCGTTGCGGCCCGCCTGAGGCAGCCCATAAAGGGCTGCCCCGGGCGCCGGCCTACGGAGATCGTCGGTGTAGCGCAGCCCTTTATGGGCTGCCTCCCCTCGGCCTATGCCATCGCCTCGGTAAAGATCCGCCGCAATTCCGCGGCCGCCGCATCCGCGTCCTTGAAATGCAACCGCAACACGCGGCGCCCGTGCGCCTCGAGCGCCTGGACGTCCCCGAGCGCCTGCGCGCGCTTCAGGACGGCGAAGGAATAACCCGCCTCGGGAATCGGCGTCTCCGTCTCATCGTCGGCTGTCAGCACGAAGGCCACGCAGGTATTCGGTCCCCCCTTGTGGTACTGCCCCGTCGAGTGCAGGTAGCGCGGACCCAGGCCAAACGTGCTGGCAACCTTTGTGCGCGCGCGCAGCTCGAACCGGATCTCCTCGAGAACCGACTGGATCTCGCTTTCGCCAGGCAGGTACGAAAGAAACGCGACGTAATCGCCCGGACGGATTGAGCCGAGCATGTCGCGAACGGCCGCGGCGGACGGCGCCGCGGGTTGATCATCGAAGCGGCCGCTGGCGGCGTGCGCGGCAAGCAGCGCCCTGGTCTTCTCCTTGGCTTCGGCGACGTTCGGCTCATCGAAGGGATTGATGCCGAGCGCCGCTCCCGCGACCGCGGTGGCGAATTCCCATCGAAAGAACTCCGCCCCCAGGCCGTCGTGCCGCATCGACAGGCGGAGGACGGGATGACCCGCCTCTTCGAGCGCCGCCAGCGCCTCCTCGTCCGGCTCGTCAGACTCGGACGCGATCGAGACGAACGCGCGATCGGCCCCGTAGTCGTCGGGCCGTCCGAGCCGTTCGTCCACGACCGGCAGCGATCCCTTGCCGTGCTTGCCGGTGCTCTCGGCGACGAGCTGTTCGATCCAGAGCCCCAGCGAGGCGAACGATGGCGCCAGCGCCACCGTCAGTTTGTCGCGACCCTCGAGGGCGGCGTCGGCGATGAAGGCGCCGAGCTCCAGACCCGCGTTGGCGTGGTTGTGCTGGCGGCAGCCGTCCGCCATGGCGGCGCCGCCGGCGAGCAGCGCGTCGACAGGCGCGCCGATGAGGGCCGCCGGCACGAGGCCGAAGAGCGACAGCGCCGAGAAACGGCCGCCGATGTCGGGCGGATTGATGAAGACCTCGCGATAGCCGCGTGACTCGGCCAGCTTCTCGAGCACCGTACCGGGATCCGTGATCGCGACGAAGTGACGGCCTGCGTCGCCGCCGAGCGCGTCGCTCATCCGCGCCCAGAAGAAACGCTCCATCGAGGCCACTTCCACGGTACCGCCGCTCTTGCTCGCGACGATGAAGAGCGTGCGCGCGGGATCCAGTCGTCCTGCGGCGTTCGTCAGCGTGCGTTCGTCGGTGGTGTCGAGCACGAACATCTCCGGGAAGCCCTCGGCGACACCGAAGACCGAACGCAGGACCTCCGCGCACAGGCTGCTTCCGCCCATGCCGAGAAGGTAGACCGCCTCGAAACCCGCCTCGCGGACCTCTCCGCGCAGACGGTGCACGGTCGGCATGTAGGGCTTCATCGTGTGTCCCACGTCCAGCCAGCCCAGCCGCGAGGCGATCGATTGCGCGTCGGCCCCCCCGGGCGCGGCGTTCCATGCCGCAGGATCCCGCTTCCAGATTTTCTCGACGATGGCGTCCTCGAGCAGGCGATCGGACAGGGTCTTCATCTCAGCGGGTTCTCCGGTTGACAACGAGCAGTCGGGGTTCGGTCATCTCTTCGATCGTGTACCTCGGGCCTTCCCGCCCGAGGCCGGAGTCTTTCACGCCACCGTAGGGCATGTGGTCGATGCGCCAGGTCGGGACGTCGTTGATGACCACGCCACCGACCTCGAGGCTGTCGAAGGCCTGCAGCGAGCGTTCCAGGATCGCGGTGAAGACGCCGGCCTGCAGCCCGTAGGTCGACCGGTTCACTTCCTCGAGCGCCGATTCGAAGGACGCAAAGCGCTCCAGGACCACGAGCGGCGCGAAGACTTCCTGCGAGCAGACGCGCGCCTCGTGCGGGACGCCGGAGAGGATCGTCGGCGCATACAGCCGTCCACCGAGCCGTGTACCGCCTGTAAGGATTTTCCCACCGGCCGTCACCGCCTCGCGCACCCACTCGTCGATCCGCTTGGTCTCGCCCTCGTCGATCATCGGTCCGACGTCGGTCGCCGGGTCGAGCGGATCCCCGACCGTCAACCCTTCGACGAGCTGCACGAGCTTCGCCGCAAACCCGTCGAAGACATCGTCATGCACGTACACGCGCTGGACGGAAATGCAGCTCTGACCGGCGAAGGCAAAGCCGCCGGCCGCGGTCCGGCGGGCCGCGAACTCGACGTCCGCGGTCTCGTCCACGATGACACCGGCGTTGCCGCCGAGCTCGAGGATGATCTTCTTCTTCCCCGCGCGCGCCTTCATGTCCCACCCGACCGCGGAAGATCCCGTGAACGTCAGCAGCTTGAAGCGCTCGTCGGTCACGAGTCTGTCGCCCGTCTTCCGCGCCATCGGCAGCACGCTGATCGCCTCCGGCGGCAGCCCTGCGCGGACGACGATCTCCGCGAGGGTGATCGCCGAGAGCGGTGTCTTGGTCGCCGGCTTGAGCACGATCGGGTTGCCCGCGGCGATCGCCGGCGCGATCTTGTGGGACGTCAGATTGAGGGGGAAGTTGAAGGGGGAGATCGCGGCCACCGGGCCGACCGGCACGCGCCTGACGACCGCGAAGCGGTCCACCCCGTGGGGGGCGAGGTCCATCGGGACGTATTCACCGCCGAGCCGGCGCGCCTCTTCGGCCGCCACGTGGAACGTCGTCGCGGCGCGTTCGGTCTCGATCAAGGCGTCTTTGAGGGGTTTGCCGGCCTCGCCGGCCAGGGTCCTGGCAATCTCGTCCTTCCGCTGGACCAGCTCCGCCGAGGCCCGCATGAGGATTGCCGCGCGTTCGTAGGCCGCCAACCGCCGCATCGCCGGCGCCGCGGCAACCGCGGCGTCCGCGGCCGCGTCAAACTGGGTATCCCCGGCCAGCCACGTCCGGCCCACGGCGGAACCGTCGTAGGGATTCAGGACGTCGAGGATCTCAGCGGATTGGGCCGGTTTTCCTGCAAGAACGAAGGGATGTTCGGCTGCCACGCCTCCAGTATGGGCCACGGTTCCACACGGTTCAACACGGCGACGCCGCCTGCCTCGCCGACCTGTCCACCGAAGCCTTGGCGGAGGTGGAAGCCCGAAAAGGGGACTCGGGCGAAGGCGGGTATAATTGGAGCAGCCTGGGAGGCACATTTTGATGATCAACGTGACACCGACCGCAGCGACGAAGATCAACGAGCTGCTGACAGAAGAAAACAAGCTGAGCGCGGGGCTTCGGGTGTTCGTCCAGGGGGGCGGCTGCTCCGGCTTCCAGTACGGCCTGATGATCGACGAGGGCGAAGGGGATGCGGATACGGATGCGGTGATCGAGTCGAACGGCGTCAAGCTGCTCGTCGATCCCATCAGTGCGCGCTACCTGAGCGGCGCCGAGGTCGATTTCATGGACAACGTCACCGGCGGAGGTTTCACGATCAAGAATCCGAACGCGAAGTCCACCTGCGGCTGCGGTTCGTCGTTCTCGGTCTAGTTCACACGCAAGGTGGTGGACGGACGCTGATGGCTGCAATCGACTCCACCGCCACATTCATCGACAGCCTCAGGCCGGCCGGCAGCAAGCGCTCCAGCAAGCGCGACCTCATCGTCAATGTCTTCCTGCGGCAGCAGGGTCACCTGACGGCCGACGATCTGGTCGACTTGATCCGGCAGGAGGATCAGCGCATCAGCCGCGCCACCATCTACCGCACACTGCAGTGGATGGTGGACGCGGGCATCGCGCGCAAGGTTGACTTCGGCGAGGGGCGCTTCCGCTTCGAGCATTCCTACCGGCATCCCCGGCACTTTCATCTCATCTGCAAGACCTGCAGCCGCTCCTTCGAATTCCTCAGTTCCGACATCGAAACCTTGATCGAGGAGGTGGCGACCGCCCGCGGCTTTGCGCAGGCCCAGAGCGTCCTTCAGATCCACGGTGAGTGCGACGCGTGCCGGACGGGCCGCCCGCCGCTGGCGGAAGGGGGCGTCACCGAGCTGCTGTTCGCGCGCGATGCCCTGCGGATCGCGATTGCCACCGAACGCAGCGGCCTCGACTTCTACTCGCGCGCCGCGCGGCTCACGAAAGACGCGCGCGGCCGCAGGATCTTCGAGAAGCTGGCCGACGAGGAAAAGGAACATCTCGGCACGCTGGAGGCGCGCTACCGCGAGCTGCTCCAGCAGGATCCTCAGCTCGAGTCGCGGCCGACGTTCCTCTTCTTCAAAGGGGCCGCCAACGGGCTGTTCGCCGCGGGCGCCGAGCAGCTCGCCAAGGGTGTCAACGATCGCGAAGCGCTGATGATCGGCATCAAGTGCGAGCGCGGGTCGCACAAGTTCTTCAAGCGCTACGGCGAGAAGTTCGAAGACTCGGAAGGCAAGCGGATCTTTCTCGAGTTCGCCGACGAAGAGCGCGTGCATCTCGAACTGCTCATCCGGGAATACCGCTCGCTCATCGAACGGCAGCGCCGCGGCCGGAAGGCCGGGCGGGCCCGCACCGCCCGCCGGCGTGCGAACGTCTGAGTGATCGACCTTCACCTCCACACCACGGCATCTGACGGCGCCCTGCCGCCGTCGGACCTCGTCGCCCGCGCGGTGGCCGCCGGCATCACCACGCTCAGTGTCACCGACCACGACACGACGCGCGGCCTCGACACCGCGCGCGCCGCGGCCGCCGCGCTCGGTGTGTCGTTCGTCAACGGCATCGAGATCACCGCGGTGGCTGCCGAACGCGACGTCCACGTGCTCGGATATTTCTTCGATCCTTCGAGCGCCGTCCTCATGGAGTTTCTCGCACGCCAGCAAGTCGACAGGGTCCGGCGCATCCGCGAGATGGCCGGGCGCCTCGCGGCGCTCGGTGCGCCGATCGATCCGGATCCGGTCATCGCTGAGGCCCTCGACGGTGGCCGCAGTGTTGGACGGCCACATGTCGCAGCGGCGCTGCTCGCCGCCGGCCACGTCCGGACGAGGGAGGAAGCCTTCACGCGCTTTCTCGAACATGGCGGGCCGGCATTCGTCCCCCGGCGAGGCGCGACGCCGGAGGAGGTCATCGCGATGATCACGAACGCCGGTGGCGTGGCGTCGCTTGCCCATCCAGGTCTCACCGGGATCGACGCCCTCATCCCAGGCCTGGCCGCCGCCGGGCTGCACGCGCTCGAGGCCCGGCACACGGAGCATGACGCGCCGACTGAGGCGCGCTACCGCGCGCTCGCGGTGGAGCTCGGCCTGGCGGTGTCGGGAGGCTCCGACTTTCACGACGACGGACGGCGCACGTGCGGACTCGGCAGCGTCGCGCTCCCCGCGGCTGATTTTGCCGCGCTCGAGGCGAAGCGCCGATGAGCGTAATCCGCATCTCCGCACTGCAGAAGCACTACGGTGCGCTGCGGCCGCTTCGCATGAACGACCTGGACGTGAAGGCAGGTGAGCGCGTGGCCATCGGCGGTCTCGACGCCCCGGCCGCAGAGATCTTCGTGAACCTCGTGACCGGCGCGACGCTGCCGGACGAGGGGACCGTTCGGACCTTCGGCGCGTCCACGGCCGACATCAAGGACGGCGATGCCTGGCTGGCCTCACTGGACCGCTTCGGCATCGTCAGCTCGCGCGCGGTGCTGCTGGAAGGGTCCACGCTCGAGCAGAACCTCGCGCTGCCGTTCACGCTGGAGCTCGATCCGGTGCCGCCGTCGATCGCGGCTCAGGTCGCCGCGCTGGCTGCCGAGTGCGGCATTCCCCACGACGCACTCGCCCGTCGGGGCGGGGATCTCCCGGCGCACGTGCGCGCCCGCACGCATCTCGCGCGCGCCATCGCGCTGAACCCGCAGGTCCTGCTCGTCGAGCATCCAACGGCCGGCGTCGACGAGGCCGAACGCGCGGCGCTCGCAGGCGACTTCGCCGCCGCGATCGAGGGGCGCGGCGCGGCCGCGCTGATTCTGACGATGGATGTGGAGTTTGCCGGGCGGGTGGCGCACCGGTCGCTGACCCTGCAGGCCGCGACCGGTGCCCTTGTCCCCTGGAAAGCGAAGCGAGGCTGGTTTCGCTAGTGTTATTTCTTCACGAGCACGCCGCAGGCGATGCGCGGCCCGCCGCTCACGCCGGACTTTGGCGCCCCGGTCTTCATCTGGTCTTCGTTGCCGTGGATGATGATGGCGGTGCCGTCCGCGTCGAACACCGACAGCGGGCCGTCGGAGAGCGTCACGCGGGTCGTCACGATCTTCATCGTGGCTTTGCCGTCCGCCCCGGCCTCGATGTTGGGGACGTCGCCCATGTGGAACGGGTGATTGGCATCGGGATCCGTGTTGCTCGCCGGACCCGGATCGAAGTGGCCGCCCGCGGCGAGGAAGTCCGGCTCGCACTTGCCGACCGCGTGCAGGTGAACGCCGTGCTTGCCGGGCGTGAGACCGGTGAGCGTGAGCGTGATCTCGACCATCGTGCCGGTGCCCTGCGTGTGCTCGGACAGTTCCGCCGTGCCGGTAATGCCTTTACCCTTGATGTCCGCTCTGGCCGTGGCCTGAGCCGCGTGGCCCATGTGGTCCTGCGCGAGCGTCACGGCGCCGGTGACGGCGACCGCGGTCGCGACAGCAAACACTCTCAATTTCATTCGTTGCCTCCTGTGCGGATTCTATCCTCTTCCACCCATGCGTAAGCTCGTCCTCTTCGACATCGACGGCACGCTCGTGCTCACCGGCGGCGCCGGCCTCCGGGCCATGAACCGCGCGCTCCAGGACGTCTTCGGCCACGCCGACGGACTCGACGGCATCCCGGTGGCGGGGCGTACGGACTGGGCGATCCTGTCGGACGCCGTCCGTCGCATCGGCCGGTCGCTCGATGGCGCGCTGCTCGCGGATCTCGAGCAGCGCTACGTGAACCACATGGTCGAGGAGATCCAGCATCCTGGAGAGGGCCGCAAGGCGGTGATGCCCGGCGTCCGCGAGATCCTCGATGTGCTCGAGCGGCGTGACGACGTGTTCGTGGGGCTGGTGACGGGCAACTTCGAGGCGGGTGCGCGGGTGAAGCTGGGGCACTTCGACCTGTGGCGCTACTTCCGATGCGGGGCGTTCGGCGGCGATGCCGCGGACCGCAACGCCCTCGTGCCGTTTGCGCGCGAGCGCGCGCGCGCCCATGGGCTTCCCGACATCCCCGACGAGGACATCGTCGTCGTGGGGGACACGCCGCACGATGTGACCTGCGCGCATGCCGCCGGCGCCATTGCCGTGGGCGTCGCGACAGGGACCTCATCGGTTGACGAACTGCGCGCCGCCGGTGCGGAGCATGTCTTCGAAGACCTCAGCGACGTGCAGACGTTTCTGCGGCTGCTTGAAGGCTTGCCATGAGCGAGCGAGGGAGACACGCGAGTCGAAGGCTTGCCATGAGCGAGCGAGGGAGACACGCGAGTCGAATGGCGGAAGCGCCTGGGAGTCGAACCCAGCCCGCGCGCGAATCGCGCCCAGCGACCGGTTTTGAAGACCGGGAGGGCCACCGGGCCCCGTTCGCTTCCGTGTCCTAATTCTACCGCCGCCCTACCGCCCCAGGCCCAGCCTGTACGCGGCAAGCTTCTGCAACTCGGACACCACCCACCGGAAATCGCTTCGGCTCTTCCACCACCGGTCAGGCTGGATCTCGTCGAAACGGCTGCCGCGCACCTGCACGCCGATCCCTGAACCCTTCAGCTCGCGCTCGAACGCATAGCGTGCCCGCCGGGTGTGGTACTTCGACGTCACCACGATCAGGCTCCTCCAGCCGTTCCGCTCCGCCGCCTCGCGCGTGCGCAAGGCTTCGTCGGCGGTGTTGTCCACGGTTTGTGGGAACGTGCTGATCGCGCCCGCCGGGATCCCCATCTGCACCAGTGCGTCTTTCACGAGCTCCGTCTGCGACGGAAACCGGATGCCCATGTCTCGCAGGCGCGTCTCGGCCGGTTCGATGATCTGCTGGCTGAGTACGATCGCGGGGGCTTTGCCTTCTCGATAGAGCTCGGCGGCTTCGAGCCAGCGCTCGGCGCGCATGCCCGCGAGCACCACGAGTGCGTCGGCCGGCTGCAGCGGTTCGTCGATGATCAGAAAACGTCCGGCGCGAGGGCAGGCGGCGGCCGCCAGCACGCCGCCGGCAATCAGGCAGAGAACGAGCAGCCGCGCTGCGAGGCGCCGCGCGCGTAGGAAGCCGGTGGTCACGGATTTATTAAGGTCAGGAAACAGAAGAGGCGCGGCGGGACGCGAGGCCCCGCCGCAGCAGAGCAGGGCTAGCCTTCGATCAGGCGGACGTCGCCGGCCCGCGGTCCTTTTGCCGATTCCTCGATCACGAACTCCACTCGCTGGCCTTCGCGCAGGAGCTCGAACACCGCCCCGCGAACGGCGCTGCGGTGGAAGAAGTGCTCGATCCCGCTTTCGTCGCGAATGAAGCCGAAGCCCTTGTCGATCAGCAGGCGAGCGATGGTGCCGCTAGTCATACCCGTGTCCTCCGTAACGTTCCCCCGGGCACATCCCAGAGGGGTCGACGAGCTGAATGGGGGTCAGGGCCGGAGGAAAGCGGCCCGCACTGAAGGAGAGGCGCCGACCTGCCGAATAACCCGCACTCCGCGCGACCGGTACTCCAGTGGCGCTGAGCTCGAAAACGGGGCCAGTGTAGGGAGTTCGCCCCATGAAGTCAAGAAAAGACCGGAAATCCGGCAGGGAGCATAAAATGCCCTCAATGCTGGCGGTTCTGATCCTCGCGGCCGGCCGTTCCACCCGGATGGGGCGGTCGAAACCCCTGCTGCCGCACGGAACCGCTACGGGTCAGACCTTCGTCAGCCACCTCGTCCAGGTGGTCCGGACGGCCGGAATCTCTGACATTTATGTAATTGGACGCCCGGATGACACCGAGCTCCGGGCCGAGGTGGAAAAGGTGGCAGCCACCTTTATTCAGAATCCCCGGCCGGACGAGGGGCAGCTGTCATCGCTCCAGGCCGGGCTCTCGGCGGCGGAGGATGTTGCCGGAGGGGGACTGACAGCCGTGATGGTGATGCCCGCCGATGTGCCGCTGCTCGGCGTCCGCAGCGTGGATCGCCTGCTCGCCGCCGCCGGTGCATCTACCGCCACCATCCTGCGCGCGACGCATGGAGGACGGCATGGCCATCCGGTCATCTTCAAGCGTCCCATGTTCGCCGAGCTGCATGCGGCGGATCCCGCGGTGGGGGCCAGGGCCGTCGTGCACGCGGATCCCGCGCGCGTCGAGGACGTCGAGGTCGAGGATGCGGGCGTGACGATCGATGTCGATACGCCGGACGACTACGTGCGCGCCTTCGGACGGCCGCCTGGGCCGGTGAGAAACGACCGCCGGTGATGGCGCCCATCCTCCTCGCGGCGTCGGTGGTCGCTGTCGTCGCCGCGGCGCTCGAGGTGCGCCGCCGGAGTCGCGCGAACGCGCTGCGCCTGCTCCGTGCGGCGTGGGGTCGGCCCGTCGATCGTGAGCGGCGAGTCGAGACGATCCTGGCGTCCCATCGATCTCGCATGGCTGCCATCCCGTCCGGCGGGTCGCTCGACGATCGCACCTGGGACGACCTGAACCTCGACGATGTGTTTGCGGCGATCGATCATTGCGAAAGCACGCTGGGGCAGCACGCGCTGTATCACCGCATGCGCACCGCGCCGGTCGCCGATCATCTCGAGCCGTTCGAGGCGCTGGTGACCCTCTTCCAGCGCGACGCCGGCCTCCGAGAGCGGGCACAGACGGTGCTGTCGCGGCTACGCGATCCGCATGGGTACGATCTCCGGTGGCTGGCCCGACAGGACGCCATCGACATCCGTCCCTGGTACGTTGTCTTTCCAATCCTGACCTCGGCGACGATCGTACTGGCCGTTTTGTCCACGGTCTCGTCGATCGCTCTCGCCGCGCTCGTGGCCGTCGTGCTGGTGAATCTTGTCACGCGGTACCTCACCGACCGCCGCATCATGGCGCTGGCGCCGGCGTTCCGCCAACTGGCCCCCGTGATCGCGACGGCCGAACGCCTGCAATTTCCGAGCGGTGACGATATCGGCCCCCTGGTGGGGCCGATGCAGGCCGATACACCGCGCCTCGGTCGCCTGAAGACGATCGCCCGGTGGGTCAGCGGCGATCCGCTGATGTTGTCGATGAGCCAGAACCCGCTCGCGCTGCTGGTGAGCGACATCGTGAACATGGCGTACGAGTATCTCAATCTCGTGTTTCTACTGGACGCGAACGGTGTGTATTTCGGCGCGCGCGGCCTCGACGAGCACCGGCACGCCCTGTTGCGTGTGCTGGTGGCGATGGGCGACGTCGATGCGGCGATCAGTGTGGCGTCGTTCCGGACCGGTCGACGTGACTGGACCCGCCCGCGTTTCCGGCCTGCCGGTGAGCCCGGCGCGCTGACCGATATCGCGCATCCGCTCGTCGTGGACGCCGTCCCCAACGGTGCGACGCTCACGCCAGGGCGCGGCCTCCTGATTACGGGATCGAACATGTCCGGCAAGTCCACGTTTCTCCGGACGGTGGGCGTGACGGCCGTGCTCGCGCAGACCCTGCACACGTGTCTGGCCGCCGAGTATCACGCGCCCGTGTTCCACGTGCGGAGTTGCATCGGCCGGGCTGACGACCTGCTGACGGGCCGCAGCTACTACATCGCGGAGGTGGAATCGCTGCTCGGGCTCGTCGACGCGAGCGGTGCGGCGGCGCCGCACCTCTTCCTGCTGGACGAACTGTTCCGCGGGACGAACGCCGTGGAGCGCATCGCAGCAGGACAGGCGGTCCTCCTGCAGCTGCTGCTCGCCGCCAACCAGGCCAGGCCCCACGTCGTACTGGCCGCGACGCACGACGGTGAGCTCGTGGACCTGCTGCCCGGGACCTATGCGCCCTATCACTTCGGCGACACGGTCGCGCCCGATGGCTTGACCTTCGACCACAAACTGCGCCCGGGGCCCGCGACGACGCGCAATGCGATTGCCCTGCTGCGGATCCATGGTGCGCCCGACGAGCTGCTCGTTCGCGCGACCACGTGCGCCGCGAGGCTCGATGCGGATCGAGGCACTACGCTTCGGAGTCGCTGACGGTAGCCTGCGTCGCAGTCGGCCTCAGTTGATACCACCCGGGCGCCAGCATAGTGGCGTAGCCTTCGGCGACCAGCGCGCGGTTGCCGCGTCCGGCCTCCGGCCGCGACAGACCGGTGACGCGCGCGAGCTCACCGGGCATCGTCAGGCCCGCGCCGGCCAGGAAGCCGCGGGCGATCTCGCGGACGGCCGTCTCGCGGCTCACGCGCCGCCGCAGGGCGTCGCGAAAGCGGCCGACACCGAGCGTCCAGATGTAGGTGAACTTCGGCTTGTAGTAGACCTCGCTGGGGATGACGATCATCGCCGCCTGCAGTTCGTCGATGGCTTTCGTGCACGTCGCGCGATCCTTCACGCCCGATTCGTCGCGCAGGTCCGACGTGCTCATCTCCCATTCGCGGCGGAGCACCTTCAGGACCGCCTGTGCGTGTGTACTCAGCTGGCGCGTCTCGTCGGCCCGGCGGACACCCCAGATCGCATGGAAGTACGGCACCATCCGCGGCGCGATGAACATCGTCTTGCCGCGCGCCAGCTTCGCGTAATAGACCTTGCCGCGGCGCACGATGTCGTCCTTGAGCAGCCAGGTGTGCGACGCTTCTTCGTCCTTCTGGACGTTGCGCGGCATCAGCGCGTCACGGCGTCCGCAGACCGCGACGTAGAGTGACGGACCCGGACGGCGGGAATCGGTGAGGCAGGCGGCGAAGCCGACCTGCTCGATGAAGCGCTCCGCATCGATCGCGGTGTCGACGTGGCGCGTCGCCTCCCGCCACCACCGCTCGTCGCGGTGTTCTTCGATCTCCTCGGGGATTTCCGGCGTCTGTCTCATTGGCCTATCGTCAATTCGCGAGCAGCTGTGCGTTGCTCGCACAAGAGCGCCGCATGTCATCTGACAGGCGCGCATCAATGCTGGCACGGCCCCAGAACGCACGCGCCGCGTGGCGCGCGTCCTCCCAGACGTCCAGCGTGTCGGCCGTCACAGCCGGCATGGCGAACACCCGATCCGGCACCTGACCGTCAGCGGCCGGTGCGTACAGCATCGAGACCTGATCGAAGGCCGGCGCAAGCCGGAGGCTCGAGCCTGCCGTGAAGAACAGGACGTTGTACTGATGCCGATCCGTGTTGCCGATGAGCGCGCCAAAGGCGTCGAGCCATCGCAGTCGTCGCGCGTCTTCAACGGTCAGGCGCCCTGCCTCTCTCAGGGCCGCCGCGGCACGGGCCCATGAGTCCGCGAGATCATCGTGAATCGCGGCAAGGCTCAGAACGGCCATGCGCCCGCGAACCCCGGCGCGATCGAATCGCTCGCTCTCCAGGAACCAGTGTGAAGGCGTTTCGACGATCGTCGCACGAGCCGCAGCGATCCCGCGGGAGGCCACGACGTCGAGGGCGATGGCTTCCAGGATCAGGAGATCACACCAGCGCCCCGCGACGGCATCACCGGGACCGCCCCGCGCCGCGAATTTCACGAGCCTGTGTTGTCGGCCGACGAGGACGCCGAATTTTGGCCGCTCGCCGCCGGCTGATGACCCGGGGGGGTGGCCCTTGATGGTGGCGTCGGCCAGCGCGGGGTAGTCGCTGCGGGTCCGGGGGACATTTTCGAGTGCCTGCCACCGCGCAAATGACTCCTCACCCACGATGAGATTACCGGGCTGATCCTCGCCGCGTCTGGACAGCGCGCTCAGGATGTGGTGTTCAGACCAGTCCGCCAGGCGCGGTGGCAGCCGGAGATCGGCATGGACGTTGGCGAAGTGCCGTCCGAGAAACCCCGACGGGCGCGCGTCCACCAGTTCCATCGGAAGTCCGTCCGAGACAGTGCCGGCAGGCATCCAGATCGACTGGCGCGCCGCGAGTGTGAGGAGTTCGCCTCCTGAGATCGGAGTGCCCGCCTCGGTGATTCGAAACAAGGGAAAACGCGATGTGTCGAGGTTCGGCCACAATTCCCGCAGCGCGTAGCGGGTCGCGCGCCCGCGTCCGATTCGGACGATGTAGGGCCCGGCCTCGCGCACCGCGCGCATGAGCGTCGCCGGCGACACACCCAGCCGATTGCGGAGGTCAGCTGCGTGGAGCGCGCCACGGCTTAGCTCGGCTGACAGTATGGCTACTGACATGAAACGATTATAACGCAGTTATAATGCCTAATATACCAGTTAAATTGCCTAGTATGTGCAATACACCTAACATTGAAGAAACGATTAATGAAACGATCTACTGCGCCAGGTGGGGAAGGCAGAATCGAGTATGTGCGTGCCCGCGGCACGTCAGGCCAGCTTGCGCCTGGCGTCCTTCAGCATCGAGACCAGGACCGTGCGTGCGTCCTCCGACGTACTGACCGGACGCGCAAACGCCAGGCGCACCGGTCGCGGTCCCTCGCCAGTCCTCGCTGACATCTCGAACCCGTAACGATCGATCCCCGTCATGCTCGCGGAGGTGATCTCGGTCGCCTTCGAAAAGGCCTTGCAGTAGAGCACCATCGCGTCCGCGTGGTCGGCATTCATGTGCGCGACGATGCCGGCCGCTGAAGCGCCGAGGGGATCCGGCTCGGCGGTCTGCCAGTCGGCCTTGCCGATCCACGACATGCGTCCGTATCCCCCGATGTAGCGGACCGATTCCACGTGCAGCTGCCAGAACCCAAAGTCGCGAAAGTCGGCGTAGTACGTGGAGTTCGGGTGCGCGGCCAGGAAGGCGGCGCGGGCGCGGCCCCCGTCTCCCTCGACGCGCAAGCACGGACCGAGCATCGTGACGCGGCCGTTGGCGAGCGGATCCGCGGAGCCGCTTTCGGCGACCAGCAGGGAGGCCCTGGGATCCTGTTCCAGGTTCCTGGTGTGTTCGGCGAGCGCGCTGATGAGAAAGATCGGATCTCCCTTATCGAAGGCGACCGTCACGAACGAGCCGTAGGGGTAGCCCGCCGGCTCGATCGCGAGCGTGCACAGGGTCCCGGTCGAGATGTGCGCGACCAGGGTTCGCGCGCGCTCGGCATGCGTGGGCGTCGGGACACTGACGTCGTACAGCGGCTCCGGCGTGTCGCCCGACCGCCGGCTGTGTGCGTTACTCATGGTTGGGATCTTACGTCGAGCTCACGACGTAGCGCGGGCCCGGCGGGCCCGGGTACTCATTACCGTGGTAATATGCGCGCATGGCCATCGCACGATCCAAGGTAACCGCGCAGGGGCAGATCTCCGTCCCGGCCGAAATTCGGCGCCGGCTCGGCGCCGGCCCCGGCGCCGTGCTGGAGTGGGACGAAGACGGCGATCAGATCATCGTCCGTCGGGCCGGGAGGCACTCGTCCATCGAGCTCCATCAGGCGCTTTTCCCTGAATCCAAGCCCAGGCCGGCAACGCTCGCGCAGTTGAAGGATGGCGTGCGAACGCATGTGCGGAGACGCCGTGCGCGCCGTTGACACGAACGTCCTGGTCCGCCTGATGACCCGGGACGATGAGAAGCAGGCGCTGGCGGCCGATGAGTTTGTGGCGCGCGGCGCGTGGGTTTCCCACCTCGCGCTGGCGGAATCGCTGTGGGTGCTTGACGTCGTCTACGAGCGAACACCCGCGGCGATCGCCCTGGCCGTCGAGATGCTGCTCGAGCACCGGACGCTGACGATCCAGGACGTGGACGTCGTGGAGGCCGCGTTGGCACACTTCAGGAAGAAGCCATCGCTTGGGTTTTCGGACTGCCTGATGCTGGAGGTCGCCGGGAAGGCCGGCCACACGCCGCTCGGGACGTTCGACCGGGAGTTGTCAAAGCTGCCAGGCGCCGAGCGAATCTAGGAGGCCGTTTGATCCTGCGCATTGTTTTTGGGCAAAACTTTGACCCGGTCCGGGGCCGTCCGTTACA
Organism: Vicinamibacterales bacterium; assembly: GCA_040881785.1. Lineage (GTDB taxonomy): Bacteria > Acidobacteriota > Vicinamibacteria > Vicinamibacterales > 2-12-FULL-66-21 > JACDCA01. The sequence continues at coordinate 12,543 of JBBECO010000072.1, read as the reverse complement.
ATAACTGTTCGTCCAACCTCAGAGAGGGCCTGTAGCGCAGTTGGGAGCGCGCCTGAATGGCATTCAGGAGGTCACCGGTTCGATCCCGGTCAGGTCCACATCCCCCTCGCTACGCTCGGTCGATGCGGACCCGACCGTGCTCAGGCAGGGCGGCTTCGCCTTCGGCTCGCCTGACCGGCACGACCCGGTCAGGTCCACCATCTCCAAGTCGTTGATGCTAAACGCCTGAAATCCCAACCCACTCCGTAGATCGAACCGCGTGCTGCGTGAGTCCGGACGATCGGGCCGATCTCATCGACGCAGTGGTGTGAAGCCGCCTCTCCTCGGTCCACGACCCATCGATCCATCGACCGCTAGCGACTGCCGTGCGTCATCGCTTCGTACCCCGATACGATCTCCAGAAGCTCGCCTGTAATCGCGGTCTGCCGGTGCAAGTGAAACTCGCCCCGCAGCGCGCTGAGTCGGTCGTCGATGTTCCGCTCGGCAGCGTGCATCGCCGCGAGGCGACTCGCGTTCTCGCTCGCCAGGGATTCGACAATCGCACGGTGCAGCGTGACGAAGAGGTGTTCCCGGACGATGGCGGAAAACAGCGCGTCCCAGTCGCTGGCGAACGTGGGCGCCGCTCGCGGGCGCCAGGGGGCCGCGGCCAGCGCCTGCAGGCGGGGGACATCCAACGGCAACAGCACCTCCCGGTGCGGACGGAAGGCCGCGCCCCTGTGCGGCCGGTTGAAATACAGGTCGACGCCGTCCACCTTGCCAGCCGCGCGCCAGGCGTCGATCCGTTCGAGCAGGTCGTGCACCACGTCGGTCACGAGGGCCGCCGACGCCGGCAGCGTGAGGACCTCTGCGATCCTCACGCGTGCATCCTCGAGGCGCCCTGCGGCGCGCACGCCCAGCACCAGGAGCGGCCGATCTGCGGCCGCTCGCCCGCCGCTGGCGCGCTGCTCCAGATAGAACCCCGCTACCTGTTCGTTGAAGGCGCCGCACAATCCCTGGTCCGAGCCGATCACGATGGTGCCGGGGCGCCGGGCTGGCTGACGCGAGAGCGCCGTCAGCACGTCGGGACGATGACGGAGGAGCACCTGCAGGCCCAGGTCGACGCTGCGTGCATACTCGGCGAGCGACGCGACCGCATCCTCATATTGCCGGATGGTGGCCGCGGCCAATCCCTTCATCGTGCGCACGATGGAGCGGAGATCCTCGGCCGTCTCGAGCCGGCGCTTGATGCCCTCACTCGTCTGCATCGTCCTTGGCTCCGAACTCGGCCGACAGGCGTGCGCCGAGGATCCGCGTCATGTCCTCGCGGTGCTCGTCGCTCAGGGGGTCGCCGCGCTCGATGGCTCGCCACAGATCCGGCAGCTCGCTCCTCGCGGTCTGACGAACGAGCCCCTCGGCCTCGGCCACCTGCGCCAGCGGCACCGGATCGAATAGCCCTGTCGTGACGGCAAGCAGCGTCACAACCTGATCTGCAGCCGCGAGCGTCGCATACTGCGGCTGCTTCAGCACCTCGCGCACGCGTTCGCCGCGGGCGAGGGTGCGTCGGGTGTCCTCGTCCAGACGCGTGCCGAAGCGCGCGAAGGCCTCGAGTTCCTCGAACTGGCTGTACGACAGTCGTAGATCGGCGGCCACCGCGCGGTACGGCGCGAGCTGTGTCTTGCCGCCGACCCGCGACACCGAGAGGCCGACGTCCACGGCTGGCAGCACGCCCTTCTGGAAGAGTTTGGGCGAGAGATAGATCTGCCCATCCGTAATCGAGATGAGGTTCGTGGGGATGTAGGCGGAGAGGTTCTGCGCCTCGGTCTCGATGATCGGCAGCGCCGTCATCGACCCCCCGCCCAATTCCGGCCGCAGGTGTGTCGCTCGCTCGAGCAGGCGCGCGTGAATGTAAAAGATGTCTCCTGGGAAGGCCTCGCGACCCGGCGGACGGCGCAGCAGCAACGAGAGCTCACGGTAGGCCTGGGCGTGCTTCGTGAGATCGTCATACACGATGAGCACGTCGCGCCCTTCCTCCATGAAGAACTCGGCGATGCTCGTGGCGGCGTATGGGGCGATGTACTGCAGTCCGGGAGACTCTTCGCCCGATGCGACCACCACCACACAGTAGTCGAGTGCATCATGCCGTTTCAGCTCCGCAAGCACGTGGGCGACCGCGGCGCTGCGCTGTCCGATGGCGCAGTAGACGCAGATCACGTCCTGATCCCGCTGGTGCAGGATCGTGTCGAGCGCCAGCGCCGACTTGCCGGTCTGCCGGTCGCCGAGAATCAGCTCGCGCTGACCGCGGCCGATCGGAATGAGCGCATCGATGGCCTTGATCCCGGTCTGCAGCGGGACACTCACAGGGGCGCGATCCATGATGGCAGCCGCGTCGCGTTCGATCGGCCAGCGAAGCGACGCGCGCAGCGGACCGCGTCGGTCTCGCGGCCGGCCGGTCGGGTCGATCACGCGGCCGATGAGGTCAGGGCCCACGGGGACATCCGTCACCCGGCCCGTTCGGCGCCCCTCATCCCCGGCCCGCAGCGACCGGCTTTCGCCAAGCAGGATGACGCCGACTTCGTCTCGGTCCAGATTGAACGCCATGCCAAGGACGCCGCCGGGAAGCACGATCAATTCCTCCGCGCGGACGCGCGGCAGCCCTGTCAGCCGGGCAGTACCGTGACCCACCGCGCGGACCGTGCCCGTTTCCCGAATCTCGAGCTGTGGGCGATGCGCCTGCACCGCCGCCGACAGGCGATCCATCGCCTGATCGAGTCCGGCGCGAAGACCGTTCTCACGATCGGCCACGGCCCGCTCCCGTTCCATCGCCAAACGCTTCCCCGACCGCCTCCTCGATGGCGGTGACGTAGTCATCCAACGTCCACGCGATCTTCTGGCCGCCGGCTCGGACCTCCACGCCGCCAAGGATGTCCGGCGCCGCATCGAAGTGCACGGTCAGATCGGTGCCCAGCGACTCCACCAGAGCCTGCTTCAGGCGATCGCGGTCGGCGGCAGACAGTGCGGACGCCGAGCGCACATCGACCTGCCCTCCATCGGTGCGCGCGGCCGAGGCGAGCTCATTGCGATGTTCTTCGGACAGGGCGGTCAGGTGCATGAGGAAGCGGTCCAGCATGCGGGCCTCGATGTCCGCGTCCGCGAGGTCACGCAGGGCTCGCCGGACCGCGGCCAGCACCTCACGGCCGGCGCGGTGGCGCAGTTCCAGGAGGAAGGCCTCCTTCTCTTGTTCGATCGCCTGCTGCCAGCGCACTCGCATGGCTTCGACCTCGGTCCGGACCGTTTGCGTGTGCGTGCGGCGCCAGGCGTCCAGCTCTGCACGCGCCTCTGCGAGTCGGGCCGCCCGCTCCGCTTCGAACTCGGCAAGCTGCTGCCGGTACTGTTCGCCTTGTGCCTCTGCGTCGGCGCGGAGGCGCCTCGCCTCTTCCACTTCCTCGCGAATCCGCGACTCGCGTGCGGTCATCGCCCGCGTGATGGGTCCGTACAGGACGCGGCGGAGCAGCCACACCAGGACCAGAAAGTTGACGATCTGGGCAACGATCGTAAAGGGGTCGATCAGCACTCGCTACTGCCCGGCTTGCGCCAGCATCGCGTTCCAGAACGGATTCGCGAAGAGCAAGACAATGGCGATGACGAAACAATAGATGCCTGTCGACTCGACCATCGCCAGACCGATGAACAGCGTTCGACTGATGCTGTTGGCTTCGTCCGGCTGCTGCGCGATGGCGCTCAGCGCCTGCGCCACCGCGCGCCCCTGCCCGAGCGCCGGTGCGATCGATCCGATGGCCATCGTCAGGCCGGCGGTAATAATCGAGGCCATTCCAATGAGCCCAATGTTATCCATGCGGTTGCCTGCCTCCCTTATGTGCGCCCGTGGCCTCGTCGTGGGCGCGCGTCCCGGACGCGATGTAGACCGTGGCCAGTATGGCAAAGATATAGGCCTGAATCACCCCGATGAGCAGCCCGAACGCCTGCATCACCACCGGAAACAGCAGTGGCGCAACGCCGAGCAGCAGCGCCGCGATCACCGTGCCGCTCATGACGTTACCAAAGAGCCGGACCGCGAGCGCGAGCGTCCGTGAGAGCTCGGCGATAATCGTGAAGGGCAGCATGATCAGTGACGGCTGCGCGTACTGCCGGAGGTACGAGCGCAGCCCTTGCTGCTGGATCCCGAACACCGGCACGGCGACGAACACACAGATCGCCAGTGCCGCCGTCGTGGACAGCGACCCCGTCGGCGGGCGGTAACCAGGAACGATGCTCAGGATGTTCGACACCACGATGAACAGGAACAGCGTGCCGACGAACGGGAGGAACGGACGAGCGTTCTGCCCGCTCACATCGCCGATCTGCTGCTCGATCATCGACACGACCGCCTCGAGGAGGTTCTGGCCGCGCGAGAGCGCTGCGCCGGTTCGAAGCCGGCGCGCGAGCGCCCACGAGCCGAGGGTGAGGAGCGCCATGACGAGCCAGGTCCACGCGATCGTCGCGTTCACGCGGAGCACACCCCATTCCCAGAGCACGATCTGATCCGGTGTGAAATCCATGGGTGTCACTGCCCCCGCGCGCCCGTCCGGCCCTCGCGCAGCGAGGGGCGCACGCGCCATAACACGACCGCACGGACGATCAGGAACGCGCCGAGCGCCACGAGCACACGCCAGACGTCTCCCTGCATGATGAGCCACAACGCGCCCACTGCCAGCCCCGCGCGGAGCACGAAGCTGGCGGACAGGAGCGCGACGGGGTACCGGGCTTCAGCCACGCGCTGCACGGTCCACCAGAGGCCCGCGAAGTACAGCAGCGCGACGAACGCACCTGCGAGCGCCGCGACGAGCCAGCCGATGGCGAGTTCAACCACGCTCGGCTCCGTCGGCGTCGTCGCGGCTTTCGTCCTCTATCGCCCGCTGTTCGAGAGAGACCCAGTACCACGCGTTCCAGCAGCCGAGCAGCAGGCCCGCTCCGAGCAGCATCAGCGTCCACGAAAAGCGGCTCGGCCACGACCGGTCGATCCACAAGCCGAGCGCGACGCCGAGCAGGGTGGGAATGACGACCGACCAGCCGACCAGGCCGTACATGCCCAGCCCGAACCACGTCCCGCCCGTGCGGTGCCGGCGTGCGCGAAGTTTGCGCCGCTCCTGGCCGGCGATCGTCCGGCTCAAGCCGTGCTCGCGGCCGGGGCGATCAGGCACGCCGCTCTCCGAGATCCAGAAAGCGCCGGATGAAGTCGGCCTCGAGTCTGGCCATCACGCCGCGCGTCACGCGTTCACGCTCGCCGAGCGCCCGAAACTCGGTGTCGACCAGGTGCCGCAGATGGCCGAGATCGGCCCCGACGACGGCCCGGTGCGTCGAGATCAGCACGTCGGACCCGTACTTGACGAGCAGCCCCCCGTCGATGGCCGCGAAGCGTTCGCCACCTTCCGGAGGTTCATAGGCGAGCAATCCCGGGACGAGGGCCGCGAGAAAATCCACGTGGCGCGGGAGCAGCGTGAAGCTCCCATGCAGGCCTCCCGCGGTGATCTTGCGCACCGAGGTGTCGGCGAGGACGGCGGTCGGGAGCACAATGCGCAGGCGCATGGGGTCACGTCGGCTTCACGTCGGCCACGGGGCCGATCATATAGAGCGCGCGCTCCGGGCGATCGGCGAACTCGTCCGCGAGAATCCGCTCACAGCCGTCGATCGTGTCCTCGAGGCTGACGGTTCGTCCGGTGAGTCCGGTGAACTGCTCCGTCGTGTGAAAGGGTTGCGTCAGAAACCGTTCGAGACGCCGAGCCCGGTTGACGGCGCGTCGATCCTCCCGCGACAGCTCTTCGAGACCCAGCATCGCAATGATGTCTTTCAGATCCTCGTACGTCGCGAGCGTGCGCTTGACGGCCTGGGCAACCTGGTAGTGCCGCGTGCCCACGGTCGTCGGCGTCAACATTTTCGAGCCGGACTGCAGCGGATTCACTGCCGGGTACAGTCCCTCGCTCGCACGCCGGCGTGACAGGACAATGGAGGCGGACAGGTGCGCGAAGGTGTGGACGGCCGCGGGGTCGGTGAAATCGTCTGCGGGCACATAGACGGCCTGGACCGACGTGATGGCACCGCTGTCGGTGTTGCTGATGCGCTCCTCGAGCTCGGCGAGCTCGCTGGCGAGTGTCGGCTGGTAGCCGACGCGCGACGGAATCCGGCCCAGCAGCCCCGAGACTTCCGATCCCGCTTGAATGAACCGGAAGATGTTGTCGATGAGGAGCAGCACGTCCTGCCGCTCGCGATCGCGGAAGTACTCGGCGATCGCCAGCGCGGTGTGTCCGACGCGAAAGCGCGCTCCCGCTGGTTCGTTCATCTGGCCGAACACGAGCGCCATCTGTTCGAGCACGCCGGCATCGCGCATCTCCCGGTACAATTCTTCGGCCTCGCGACACCGCTCGCCGATCCCGCAGAACAGGCTCACGCCCTGATGCTGGCCCACCATATTGTGAATCAGCTCGGCAATCAACACCGTCTTGCCGACGCCCGCGCCACCGAACAGGCCCGTCTTGCCGCCCCGTTCGAGTGGTGACAAGAGATCCAGGACCTTGATGCCGGTGACGAGCGTTTCAGACGTGGTGCTCTGTTCGGTGAGCGGCACCGGCCGCTGATAGATGGCCCGGCGCTCGAGGTCCGGGAGCGGAGGGCCGCCGTCGATCACCTCGCCGAAGATGTTCAGCATGCGCCCGAGCAGCGCACGACCCACCGGCACGTCCAGGGTGCGCCCGGTGTTCGTCACCGTTTCGCCGCGCGCCAGGCCGCGCGTCGGGGTGAGGGCGATGCTTCGAACCGTTCGCGCATCCACGTGGCTCACCACCTCGAGGACGACGCGCTGCTGCTCCCCCGCCTCGAGGCGCGTGCCGACGGCAGGCAGATCCGCTGAAAAGGAGGCATCCACGACGCTCCCTCGGATCGCGACCGTGGTTCCCTGATTTCGACCGCTATCTGCACGCGTCGTCATACACGGCAGTCATGACATACTCGGTGCACGATCGCAAGGGCAGTCCGCTCTGCAAACGACGACGGTCGCGGGAGACCGCGACGCAATCGCCGCGGACGGCCATCATCCCTCGGTGCGTCGCGCACGTCGAGTGGCACCACGGCTAGTTCGGGAACAGATCGGTGGAGGAGGTACACGCGGAAGACGTCAGGCGTGCCGAGCACTGCGAGTCCATCGAGCGTGTGCATGAATGTGTACCGGGCTCAGCCTCAGAAATGCCGGGCCGAGCGCGCGAAGGGCACGTTCAATAGCCCGGCTTACCCACCTCCGGGTTTTCGGCTCCGCACATAGGCGAATCCGAACCCGGCGACCATCGCAATCACGACGATGACGAGCAGCAGTTCCCAGGTCATCGGTTCCTCCTTAGTCCTCGACAATCTCAGCTTCACGCCGGATGGGCGTCCCGAGCGACGCAGACACCAGGCACGTCTTCTCGCTCGTCTCGAGGGTCTGGAGCGCGCGTTGGCGCTTCTCCTGCGGTCTCTGGCACACCTTGGGCGAGCCTCTTCTCCACGTCCACGATCGCCAGCATCGTCGTGAGCTGGGAATCGGGATTGAGACAGCGGCTGTCGATGCCCTCGGTCACCAGAAATTGCGCGAACTCCGGGTAGTCGCCGGGCGCCTGGCCACAAATGCCGATCTTCCGGCCAGGTGCGCCGCGGCGATTACCTGGGCCATTGTCCGCTTGATGGCCTCATTGCGCTCGTCGAACAGGTGCGCGACGAGCTTCCGAATCACGATCGACGCCAGGCACGAGCTGCGTCAGGTCTGGCCGCCGATGGAACCCCGTCGAAGATCTCCGCGAACTCATGCTCCAATCGTGATACGGGTTTCGCAATTGACGTACCGCGGAACAGTGAATCTGTGGCCGCAAATTGCAGGCCCACGCCGCATCGCTGTGCGTGTGCGGGAAATCTTCCTGACCCCCGGGAAAAATCCCCCGCAGGGCGGACGGCATATTTCCAGTCCAAGCCATGCGCGCGCTGAAGATGGCACGCGATGGGCACCGTGCTTGCTCACCCAATCGTTCGAGAAGGGTACATCCCGATGGGCCCGCGCGCCGGTGACGCTCTCGTTTCAAGTCCGACAGCGACGGTCGAGTACGAGATGAACATCGTCCCGGCACGGGCGACTCGTGTGTGCCTTCGACGTGCGAGACCTAGCCGATGAGTGCGTTTCGTTGGCGGCGACTTGGTGCGATGTCGAGAGTGGCGGCATATTCGCGACGTACCGTGCCAACCCAGCGGCGCTTCGTCTATGCGTGTGCGGGAGGAATGCTCGCGATCGGCGCACCGCTGGGATTGCTCAAGATCAGACTGGCGCGACACAGCCGGCGAGCAGGTTCCTTGTCGCTGAACGGCGCGATTCGCGAACTAACCGCCGATCCGGCTGAATTCATCTACGTGGGGACGTCTACGGCCGTCGCGTTCACGCTGTTCGGCTACGCCTTGGGACGCCAAGCGGACCGCCTGGCAAGATTGTCTGAAACGGATGCGCTTACCGGCTTGTGCAATGCTCGCGGCTTGTTCGACCGGCTCGACGCGGAACTCGCACGGTCCTACCGGCATCGTGAGCCGCTTGCGCTGCTGCTCGTGGATCTCGACGGCCTCAAGCGCATCAACGACCGACACGGCCATCACGCCGGCGATCAGGCGATCCGCGCTCTGGGGGACGTCATTAGAACCGAACTCCGGGAGACGGATGTCGGTGCACGATGGGGTGGCGATGAGTTTGCCGTTCTGGCACCGAATACCTCGAAGGGGGCCGCCTTGGCGCTGGCGGACCGGATCCGGGCATCGATTCCTCAGCAGAGCGCGGACTGGCTTCTGAGCGCCTCAGTGGGTGTCGCGACGATTGACCCGAATGTGGACGATGAGCCGACGGATTCAGCCACCCTGATGCGAGCTGCCGACGTCGCGATGTACGAAGCCAAGAGACACGGCAGAAACAAAGTCGCCAGTGCGCCGTCGAGCAGTGCCACAGCACGGTACGTCGACGAATCGACGTGAATCTGCGTCGGCTCCAAGGAGGACAGGTGGTTCAGTTCACACACATTCTGTGTCGACCTTCTCGTCATGGGGACCCATGGGCGCGGTGGGTTCGAAGCCCACGCGCACTTCAATCAGCCGGCTGTTCGATTGGGATCGGATCAATCGCCTGCAGCTGATCAAGCAAGCCGACGTGCTGATGCTCCTGCACCTGTTCCCGGATAGCTTCTCGCGCGAGGTCACGGCGGCCAACTACCGCTACTACGAGCCCCGTACCGATCACGGCAGCAGTCTCTCGCCAGGCATTCACGCCGCCGTGGCCGCGCGGCTGGGGTTGCGAGAGGAGGCGGAACGGTAACTCGACGGCTCGCGGATCGCCGCCCAGGCGCTGGGGTGTGCGGTCTGGCTGGCGGCTCGACTCGGTGCGCGGCTGCACATCTTGAGCGCGACGCCACAGGAACGCCCGGCCCGCGAGGAGTTGAACGCGCCTGCAGGTGCCGGACGCCCACTGGCCGATGATCACGCTGCATCAGGCCCAGGCGTACCCGGAGGGCTCCAGGGGGTCCGAAGCCGGAGCCGAACAAGGAGCATGGAACATGACCTCCACCGGCATGCAGAGTCAGGTAGGTCTCGACCGCCACGGCATCGAGAACGTGAACGTCGTCTATTGGAATCTGTCGACGCCCCTGCTCTACGAGGAAGCTCTGAGGCGCCGGGAGGGCCGCCTGGCACACCTCGGGCCGCTGGTCGTGCGTACGGGGCAGCACACCGGCCGATCGCCCCGAGACAAGTTCATCGTCCGGGAGCCGTCGAGCGAGTCACGCGTCTGGTGGGGCGACGCGAATCGGCCGCTCGATCCCGAGAGGTTTACCGTGCTCCGCGGCCGTCTGCTCTCCTACCTGCAGGACCGGGACCTGTTCGTGCAGGATTGCTTCGTCGGCGCCGACCCGCGGTACCGCGTGCCGATCCGCGTGATCACGGAGACGGCGTGGCATAGCCTCTTCGCCCGCAATATGTTCATCCAGGCGACGCCCGAGGAACTGGCCGCGCACACGCCAGAGTTCACGGTCATCCAGGCCCCGAGCTTCCATGCCGTGCCTGAGGTGGACGGCACCCAGTCCGAGGCGTTCATCGTCGTTCACTTCGGCGAGAAGCTGGTTCTGATCGGCGGGACGCAATACGCCGGCGAGATCAAGAAGTCGATCTTCAGCGTCATGAACTTCCTGCTGCCGCAGCGCGACGTGCTCACGATGCACAGCTCGGCCAACATCGGCCCGGATGGCAAGGTGGCCGTGTTCTTTGGCCTGTCCGGCACGGGGAAGACAACGCTCTCCGCCGATACGGACCGCACCCTGATTGGCGACGACGAGCACGGGTGGAGCGACCTTGGTATTTTCAATCTCGAAGGCGGGTGCTACGCCAAGGTGATCCGGCTCTCTCGGGAGGCCGAGCCCGAGATCTACGAGACGACCCGGCGGTTCGGCACCATCCTCGAGAACGTCTGGATCGATAGCGCGACGGGCCGTCTGGACCTGGACGATGCGTCGTTAACGGAGAATACGCGGGCCGCCTATCCAGTCGGCCACATCCCCAATGCGACGACAGACGGCATGGGGGGGCATCCGAGTCACATCATCATGCTGACGGCCGATGCCTTCGGCGTGCTTCCCCCGATCGCCCGCCTGACGCCCGCTCAAGCGATGTACCACTTCCTTTCTGGGTACACCGCAAAGGTCGCGGGCACGGAGAAGGGGGTGAAGGAGCCGCAAGCCACATTCAGCGCCTGTTTCGGGGCACCGTTCATGTCGCTCCCGCCGAGCGTGTATGCGGAGCTGCTGGGGCAGAAGATCGCGCAGCACGATGTCGAGGTCTGGCTGGTGAACACGGGCTGGAGCGGCGGGCCGTACGGCACCGGACGACGGATGGCGATTGCGCACACCCGCGCGATGGTGCGCGCGGCGCTGACCGGCGCGCTGGCGAAGGTGCCGACGGCACCGCATCCAGTCTTCGGCGTGGCGGTGCCGACGACATGCCCCGGCGTTCCTTCGGAAGTCCTCGATCCCCGAAGCACCTGGTCCGACCCGCAGGCGTACGACACGCAGGCCCGGAAGCTCGCGGGGATGTTCGCGGACAACTTTCGGGCATTCGCGTCAACCGTGACCGACGAAGTGCGCGCCGCAGGTCCTCGGGCGAGCGATGATCGGCACTGATCGTCAGGGTCGGCGCCGCAATCATGTCGAGGTGTTCCGATGAACGAGCTGGCACGTGACACGTGGCTGCACATCAGCGATTGGCGATGGACGGTTCGTGTCCGGTTGGTCCTGAGACCTGTTCGATGACCAGTGCACAGACAGAACGTCGGGAAGGTCGTAGCGTTCCAGGATCGCCCCGACGAGCCGGTCGTTGACGTCGACGGCCCAGCCCACACGGTACTGCTCTTCGAGCTTCCACACCTGCGACGCCAGAAAGTGATCGCCGAACACATCCGCGATCCACCGCGAGAAGTCACTGCGCTGTAAGTGTCCATCCAACGCTTTCACAGGCGTCGCTGCGAGTACATCAAGTAGTTCCTTGAGCGTGCTCGCGCGACGGCCCGAGGGCTTCCCGTCTCCTGAGAACACGAAGGCCCGCCCATGCGGGACGGGCACGTCCAAGTACTTCTCCCGATGGCGGACGTGTGAAGAGAGCCTCGGCACGAGCTTGAATCGGCGCAGACGTCCTGCGGCGTCGTGGCCAGCCGGAAGCACCGCCGCCTCCGCGAGATCGAGCTGTCCAAGAATGGCTGCCCACTCCTCATGACGCTCAGGGCGGCCACTCATTCTGGCGAATGCCTGCACCTCTCGGGGATCCGTCGCCAGCGTCACGATCGTGGTCTCGTTGGCCGCCTGCACGTCGGGATGCAGGTTGGCTGCCTGGTACGTAATCAGCGTGTAGCCCCCCAATTCGATGTCGAGCAGTTCGTGCACGTCCGGACCACTCAGGAAGTAGTGCGCTTCGTCCACCACGATCCGGTGAGGAAGTCCGGTCCGGCGCCTCAACATCGTCAGCGTCGGCAAGAGCGACTGCATGTACTCGAGTTTCTCGACATGTCCGAGCCGAGACAGATCGATGACCACACTCATGTCGGGATGACGCAGGGCCCGGATGAGCTCCCTCGCACGGGGCGGAGGGTCATCGCCGCCCAGGATCACCACGCCAGGCAGCAGCTCGAGACCTGTGTAATCCCCCTCTGGGTCCACGACGCAGATGCAATAGCGATAGAAGATCAGTTGTTCACAGATCAGGCCAGCGGCCCAGGACTTGCCAGACCTCGGGTCTCCCGCGACCAGCACGTTGCCACCACGGACCGCGAGTTCAATGGGGCCGCCGTCAACATCGTGTCCCAGCAGAAGGCGTCGCCGCCCGACGCGACGCGGCGACAGGCTCGGGCTCGTTGCCGCGCGGCGAATATAGTCAGCCACCGCGGATGGTCCGGTACCCTCGAGGACTTCGTCCGCGACGGCCTTCAACGCCTCGCTTCCCCAGGCCACGGCGACACCGATCTCGCAGACCTCCAGC
>JBBECO010000071.1:24342-36397 GCA_040881785.1 Vicinamibacterales bacterium | reverse complement strand
AGGGCATCGAGATGACTGTGATTCGGCGGGCGGTAACTGGTACGTCGTCCCAAGCGTGGCCGCAGCTGACGAGAAACTGGATCCACGTCGGGATGTTCTGCCAAGGTGCGTCGCCTTCTGAGAACTTCATCTGCAGCTCTCTCAGGCGAGGAGGTGCGGTGAACGCGGCGTCACCCGGAGGAACGGGAGGGGGCGATTCGCGGAGCTGCCGGTGCACTCATTGCCCCCCAACCGAGCGTTGTCGAAGTCACCAAGAGGTTGCGTGATATCTCCGGGCCGTTTCCCGCGAACTTGTCGACCCCAGCAAAGTCTATCCAAGTTGGTTGCGCATTGGGAAAGGTTCGGAAGACCGTTCGCGTCGAATCGAAGGGTCTCCGCATAGCGTGCGGGGGCGGTCTGACAGGGAAGGTCCTACGCCTTACGTTCGCTCTGCTGGGGGTTCGCTGCACTTTAGCTGCAGCCGGCTCGTGGAGGCGGTACTGACGTCGCGGGATTCAAGCGCGGCCGACGGCTGGTGAGTCCGTGCCCGCAGTTTCTGCGTCGATGGATCGAGCAGGACGCGCTCCGCTAGCCCACGAGCGAGGACAGCCTCACAGGCTGAAACCTCGTGTGAGAGCCGGCTAGGGGTGGAAGGGTGCGACGCGTGGATAGCGGAGGCGGGTGGCGCCGGGCGACAGACCGGCCGTCGATCAGATGATGATTTTCTCGATTTCATGGAGTGTGAGTTCACCAGTTGGGCGGTCGTAGAGCTTCGTCGTGCGGATGGATTCGTGCGCGGCGATTTGTTGGGCCTTCTCGATGGTGCCGCCGTTTGACAGGTAGGCGGTGATACCGGTTGCCCGGAATGTGTGGCAGCACGTTGAGCGGGGCAGGCCCGCCGCGAAGGCGCGACGTTTGATCATGCGCAACGCATCCGTGCGTGTCATCGCGCTGCCGGTCAGCTTGCCGTTCCGTCCAAGAGTGCGAAACACCGGTCCAGAGGCGCTACGCGCAATGCCGGCCGTCTCCAGATACGCGTCCATGTAGGCCTCGGCGCTGTGGTGCGCAGGGACACAGTGCTTGTCGCCATTCCTGCCGAGCCTGAACCAGAAGCGTTTGCCGGACGGGTAGTAGTCGCCGACTTCCATGCGGACGGCGGCGCTCACCCGCGCAAAGCTGTAGACCATCACGCCGATCAAGGCGCGGTCGCGCAGTCCATCAATGGTGACGGTGTCGATCGAGTCCAGGAAAGCGCGAGCTTGGTCGGCGGTGAGCACTGGAGTCTTGCCGCGGGCAACGACGTGTCTTGGGCCGCGCACGGAAGCCGCGGGGTTCATCGGTAGCACCTGCCCGACGACCAGCCAGTCGAAGAGCATGCGAATCGCTGCGAGGTGTTGCTTGACGGTTGGTGCCGACGCCTCGCGCTGCAGCTCCTCAATGTAGGCGGCAACGACAAACGGGGTGATGTCGGCAAGTTCGAGACTCCGGTCATCACACCAGTTGAAGAACCGCATAGTGGCATTTGCGTAGGCTTGGCGCGTGTTCGGATTGCGAATGTTCTCGGTGAAAAACTCGATCGTACGTGCCGCCGCCTTCGGGCCGGCCCGTTTGATGACCTCGGGCAGGCCTTCGATCTGCCAGCCGCTCGGAACGGCCAGTGCGTTCTGGTCGGCGGGCTTCGGGACAGATTCCACGGTGTGTGGCGCGAGCGACGCAGGAGGCTGCGGTGGCTCCGGCAAAACGGTGGGTTGAATGGTTGCGAGAAAAATCAGCAGAGTTGCGAGTGCGTGGTGTGCCGCGGCCTTCACGGGGTCTTCAGCCAGCACGCCAAGTAGCCAGAGCAACAGGTACTTGAGATAGACGTTCATCGCCGGGCGGGCCTCCGCCGGCGTGGCGGCCGCGACGGCGTCTGCCTGGGCGACAAGGGCCTCAACATCCTTGAGGTCCGCATCCGGATCGGAAGCGATGTTTTCCGCGCGTTGACGGAAGTGCTCAACGGCGGCGGTTAGCGTGGCGTCCCAATTCGTCGTGAACAGCGCGGGATCGATCGCGGGCATCGTCGGCATCGACAGTCGAACGGATTCTGCAAGACGCTGCACTTCACTGAATGCTGATGCCGGCACCAAGTTGCTGAAGTCGGTCGTTACCCGGTCGAGCACGTCGCGCCACTGGGTTGCGGTGTCGGCGATTCTCCTGGCTTCGGCAAAGAGGCCTCCATGGAGGGTGATGTTGCCGAGCGCCGTCTGAAATGTCCCGACCTGCTTCAGCAAGTCCTCGTGCTGGCGCATCGCCTCAACAACCGGGTTGTGCGTAATCTGCCTGACCATCTCGTCCTGCTGCCGCAGAGCGTCGAGGACCGGGTTCGCGGTCAGGCTGCGGAGCATCTCGTCGTGCTGGCGCACGGCCTCGAGTGCCGGGCGCACGTCAGCCACCAAGCGGCTGTAGTCCCGGATGCTGGCCAGAGCGTCCAGGGCGTTCAAAGATCCGCCTCTCTTGAGGACCATTTGGTTAATGTATCATAAATGATGTTATGATTCATTGTGTTGCCCATCAGAAGGCTGCATGCCATTTGTCGTTCCCAACGACGGGCTGTGTTTTGATCTCTCTCGAAAAGGGATAAATGAATTCGGAGGTCGCACCCACGTCATCGACCCAGCAGTGCCGAATCCTGTCGCTGGACGGCGGGGGCGCGAAGGGGTTCTACACCCTCGGCGTCCTCAAGGAACTCGAGGCTCTCGCGAAAAGGCGGCTCTGCGAGCAGTTCGACTTGATCTTCGGCACGAGTACCGGCGCAATCATCGCGGCGCTGCTCGCGCTCGGGCATAGCGTTCAGGAGATCCACACTCTCTACAAGGAGCATGTTCCGCGGGTCATGCGCCGACGGACGGCGAGAGGCCGAACCGAAGAACTGACAAACCTTGTGCAGGCGGTCTTCGGCGACAAGACATTCACTGACGTCAAGACCGGCGTCGGCATCGTCGCCACGCGATGGGTGTTCGAGAAGCCAATGATCTTCAAAGCGACGGTGGCCCAGGCTCACGGGCGTCACGCAACTTTCGTCCCAGGTTTCGGCTGCACGATCGCGGAGGCGGTGCAGGCATCGTGTTCGGCGTACCCGTTCTTCAAGAAGGCTCACGTGACGACTGGTGAGGGCGATCACGTGGTTCTGATCGATGGCGGGTACTGTGCAAACAATCCGGCTCTATATGGCATCGCCGATGCGGTCGCCGCGCTGAATCTGCCCCACAGCGCGATTTGTGTTCTCAGCATTGGCGTTGGGGTCTATCCAGAGCCACAATGCTGGTCGAAATGGCACAAGTGGCCCGAGGCGGTTATCAAGCGCTTTCGGTCCGTTCAACTTCTTCAGAAAACACTGAACATAAACACGGCATCGATGGAGCAGCTGCGAGCAATCCTCTTCAAGGACATCCGGACGATTCGAATCAATCAGACATTCGAGAGTCCCGAGATGGCAACCGACCTCTTGGAATCCGATTTGAAGAAGCTGAATCTGTTGTACCAACGAGGTGCCGAATCGTTCGCTGCGCACGAGCAGGCGCTCAAAGAGCTGTTGTTTCTACCGGCCACACTGGCGGAACGCTGATGGCCATTCCCGAGGCCCAGCTCGAAGTCTGGTCGAAGCAGGGTTCGATCACGCAATCAAGCACCACGTACCAAACGGTCCGGCGCGCGCTGCTGGCCACAGGGACCGGCTACCCGGACAAAGACGTCGAAATTTTTCTGCAGGGCTCATACGGAAACGACACGAACATTTTTTCCGAGAGCGATGTCGATGTCGTGATTCGCCTCGACTCGATGTACCACTACGATTTCGCTTCGGAGATGCCCGCGGCAGAGCGAAGCGCATTCGAAGCGGGGACCGGTGCCGTAACGTATGGCTACACACAATTTCGGGTAGACGTCTTGAAGGCGCTCAGGAGTGCATTCGGTGCATCGATCGACGAAGGGCCAAAGGCGGTGAGGATCAAGCCCAATAGCGCCCGACGCAGCGCGGATGTGGTCGTGGCCACGCAGTTCCGTCGGTACTACCGCTTCCAGGGTAGTCAGAACGAGTCATTTTCAGAGGGCATCTGCTTCTGGAGCGGGCAAACGCAAATCGTCAATTTCCCGAAGCAGCATTCGGAGAACTGCACCGCGAAGCATCAGGCGACGGCCGGCTGGTTCAAGCCGATGGTGCGCATCTTGAAAAACATGCGCGGCCGGCTCGTCGATATTGCTGCGATCGAGAAGGGCACGGCACCGTCGTACTTTCTAGAGGGTCTTCTCTACAACGTTCCAAACGACAAGTTCGGCTCCAGCTACGGAGAGACGTTCGTCGCTGCTCTTACTTGGATTCTCGAGAATGATCGGACCAAGTTCGAATGCGCAAATGAACGGTACTACCTCCTGCGCGACGACCCCGTGACCTGGCCACCGGCGAGCGGCGAGACATTTCTGACTAAAGTCGTAGAACTCTGGAACAACTGGAGCTAGACACAAAAGGTCTGCACTCCTTCGAGGCCGGCCGGATTCGCTCGTGCGAGCGCGCGGTCGAGACAGATTGATATTCACTTCGAGTGGACGGACCGCGGGGAACGCCGGGACAGCCGTGGTTTGGCGTCCGGAGCGGGAATCTGCGGCCAGCCCTTCATCGCCTCGACTTCCAGCTTGTCCTGCAGCGTCTTCACCCACGGCTTGTAGTGCTTCTCGGTGACCTTGATCGACGCGTGGCCGAGCAGCATCGACACCGTCTCAAGCGACACCCCGCGCCTGAGCAACTCCACCGCGAACGTGTCCCGGAACATATGCGGATGGCCGACGACAGCGGCGAGCTTGAAGAGCTTGCGGAATGATCGCTGCGCGTCGGCCACGGCGGACTTCGGATTGCCGTTGCCGGTCCAGAAGAAGTACTTCTCGTTGACGCTCTTGAGGGCCTGCAGCGCCTCGACGACCGTCGGGGGCAGCGGGCAGTACACCGGCGTCCCGGTCTTCGCCTGATAGAGAAACAGCTTACCGTCCACCATGCGCGCCCGCTCGCAGGTGACGGCGTCGCGAATTCGCAGGCCGGAATAGCGGAGCAACAGCGTCAACGCCTTCATGCGCGTGCGATTCTCGGACGCGTAGACGCCTTTGATCGGGTAGCGATCGCAGGCGTCGAGGATCTTGGCCACCTCGTCCTCGTCGAACGGCAGCGTCTGCGACGGCGGCACTTTGATCGCCTTGATGCCGTGGACTGGGTTCGTGCGCATCCACTCGCGCACGACGCAGAAGTGGAAGAACCCTTTGAGACGTTCCTGTTTCTTGGATTTCGACAACGGGCCGTCGGCCCAGGTCGCGCGGAACTGCGTGATCTCGTCGACGTTGAGCTGCTTCAGCGACTTGAAGCCACGCGACTTGCACCACGGCAGGAACTGCTTACGCAGGAGCACGCCCTGCTTGCTGATCGTCGCTTCCGACAGTCCCCGCGCCTTGATGTCCTCGAAGAAGCGGTCGACCGCGTCAGGGATTTCCGGAATCTCGGTCTGAACGACGCCGATCTCGCCCGAGGCCTCCCAGCCGCGCACGAGTTCCTGCGCGGCCGACCACGCGGTCAGGTCGAGCGTGCGGCGGAGGTATTGGCTGCCGAGCGAGCCCTGCACCCAGATGGCGCACTGGCATTTCTGGCTGCGCGAGTCCCGACGAGCCCGTCCGTAGAACTGACAGTCGGGGGAATGGCGACGGTAGATGGCCAGCGGCATAGCACCAGTCTACCGCCAGTTTGGTACAAATCAGGTACGTGCGTTTCGCGCGACTTGCTAAGTGCTTTATTTACAACGACTTAAAAGTATGGAGGCGGCGGGAGTCGCACCCGCGTCCGAAAATACTTGCACACAGGAATCTACGATGCGTATCCGCCTCTGTTGTGTCGTGCCCGGCGTGAAGAGGCGGAAAAACCGCCGGGCACCCGCCCCGAAAAATCTCGCCGCTGACGTTCGAGGTAGCCGTCAGCCGCCAGCCTGCTGAAATGACATCCGGTCCCCGGCCCGCAGGCTGGCCTGGGTGGACGCTCACAGGTTCTTAGGCTGCGAGAGCGAACTGCGTATCGGCAGTTAGTGGTTTTCCATTTTTTGTCGAGGTCATGGTCCTCGGCACGCATCCTGTGAAACCGTATCTCCGTCGAATCTAGGTCGCCCCCTTTGAGGAAATGCTGACTGTCATTGTACGGTCCATCTGGACCGCAGTCAAACTGCTGTCGGGCTTGGACTTGTGGCGTTTTCACACCTTGACTCCCGACGGCCAAGACCCGGATAATCGCCCCTAATGGCCGAGGATCCTCTCGACGACATCATCGCCTCCGTTCGCTCGAGCCTGCAGGTCGAGCTGGAGCGGCAGCTGCACGCCGGGTCTGAACGGCACCAGCAGGCGCTCGCCTCGGCACGCCAGCAGATCGAAACGGACGCGGAACAACGGTGGACCGCGCGAGTCGACGCCCTGACGCTCGAACTCGAGTCCGCCACGGCTGACCGCGACCGGCAGATCCAGGCACTCCGGGACGAGATGGAGACACGCGCTGCGGACGAGGCCGCGCGCGTGCGCGCCGAGATGGAGCAGGCCGTCGCAGCCGAGCGCCAGCTCTCGCAGTCGCGCCTCGACGCCGAACGGCATGCCGTCGAACAGCTCGCGCAGGCCCGCGACGCATTCGAGGCCGAGCGCGCAGAATGGGCGGCCAGCCCCGTCGTCGCGCAGCCCCCCGCATCACCGGCCCATTCGGACACGCTCCTCCGCGGCATGCGGGAAATTGACGCCGCAACATCGGTGTCCGATTCGCTCGGGGCCATCGCGCGGGCAGCCGCGGCCGAAGCGCCGCGCGCGGCGCTGTTCATTGCCAACGGCGCGCAGGTTGACGAATGGGCGGTCAGCGGCCTCCCGTCGCTGTCGCCCGGGACCCTCAACATCGACGATCCCAACGCCGGGATCGTCGTCACGGCGCTGACGAACCGGCAGGTCGTCCGGAACGACGGGTCCGGCTGCGCCGTGCCACTCATGCTCGAGGAGGAACCGATCGCGGTGCTGTACGGGGAGGCGGATGCTGACGGTGGCGGGAACGCCGGCTGGACCGACAGCCTCGAGGCCGTGGCCCGGCATGGCGCCGCGCACCTGGGCTATCTCACCGCCCTTCGAACCGCGCAGGCCCGGCAGTGGCTGGCCAACGCGCCGGCAGAGGCTCGGAGTGCGGGCGCGGAGGCGGCGGGCGCGGCCGACCAGACCGAGGAAGCGGTGGCCTCCGCGCGCCGGTACGCGCGCCTCGTCGTATCGGAGGTCAAGCTCTATAACGAAGCCGCGGTCCAGACCGGGCGCAGCCACCGCGATTTGGTCGACCGTCTCGGGTCCGAGATCGATCGGGCACGCCGGCTCTATGACGAACGTGTGCCCGCGTCGGTACCGGGCCGCGCCGATTTCTTTCAACAGGAACTTGTTCAGATCCTCGCCGGCGGCGATCCCTCGCTCCTCGGCTGAGACCCACACGTGAATATCCTGACTCCTCGAGGCGCAGGCCTCGCGCTGGCGCTGACCTTCGTCCTCTATCCGCTTCCCGTCGCGCGCACCGGCGACGCGCAGGGGAAGCTGACGCCGACGGCCCATGCCGCGCTCCCGGACGATCCGAGCGATCTGTGGCTCGTGCCGTCCGAATCGGACAGCACAGCCAGAGGATCGGCCAGGTACGAGGCGCTGGCTGACGCGGTGAAGCGCTACGAGGCAGGTGAGTACGCGGCCGCCGCGAAGCTCGCCGGGAACCCGTCGCTGGCCGCAACGCCGCTGGCCGGCTACGCGGTCTACTACACCGGGCTGGCGCACCTGCGGGAGCTGCGGACGGAGGAGGCCCGCCGGACCTTCGACCGGCTGCTGCGGATGAAGCCATCGGGACATCTGGCGGTGGCGGCGTCACTGGCGGCGGGCGAAGCCGCCGAAGCCGCCACGGATCATGCCGCCGCGGTCCGGATCTATGCGCGGCTCGCCGCCGACACGGACACGGTGACCGACGACCTCCTCGCGCGGCTCGGACGGTCTGCGCTCGCCGCCGATGACAAGACGAAGGCCGCCGAGGCCTACGTCCGGCTGTATTACGAGTTCCCGCTGGCCGCGGCCGCCGCGGACGCGGCGTCGCAACTCGAGGCGCTGAAGGACCAGCTCACCCGCCGGGGCTATGAGGCGGACCTCGGCCGCAGCCAGATCCTCTTCGGGGCACGCCGGTATGCCGAGGCCAAGGCGAGCTTCCTGACCGTGCGCGATCAGCTCAGAGGTGACGATCGCGAGCTCGCCGACCTCCGCATCGCGGAGTCCGATTTCTATCTGAGGAACTACGCCGCCGCGCGCGATCGCCTGCGTCCGTACACGGCAAAGGCCTCACGCCTCGCGGAAGCACGCTTCTTCTATCTCAGCGCGATCCGCGATCTCGGCGACCACCGGCAGTATGTCGCGCTGACTCGCGCCCTGGTGGCGGAGTTCCCCGGCAGCTCGTGGGCGGAGGACGCGCTCAACAACCTCGGGACGCACTACATCCTCACCAACGACGACGAGGCGGCCGCCGAGACCTTCCGTGAGCAATTTGCGAAGTTCCCGCAGGGCACGCACGCCGAGCGCGCGGCGTGGAAGTACGGATGGTGGAGCTACAAGACCGGCAATCCTGCTGAAACGGTACGTGTCTTCCAGAGTGCCGCGTCGACATTCCCCCGTTCGAACTACCGGCCGTCGTACCTGTATTGGTCCGCTCGCGCCCACGCAAAGGCGGGGACGTCGGGCGAATCCCTGTCACTGATGCGCCTCGTGCATACCGATTACGCGAACTCCTATTACGGCCGGCTGGCGGTCGGGCATCTGCGACGCGCCGGGGTGCTGCCGAAGGGGGAGCGCGCGCGCCCCGTCGTGCAGGCGTCCGCCGAGCCGCCGCCGGCCGTCGCCAACGACGCCACCATCCGCCTGCTGCTCGCAACCGGGCTCTATGACGATGCGATCAACGAGCTGCGACATGCGCAGCGGGTGTCAGGCCCGTCGCCGGTGATCGAGGCCACCATCGCGTGGGCGTATCACCAGAAAGGGGAGTTGCGCCGGGGGATCACGCTCATGCGCCGCGCCTATCCGCAATTTCTCACCGCGGGCGGCCAGCAGCTCCCGGCCGAGGTCCTGCAGGTCATCTTCCCCCTGACGTACTGGCCGCTGATTCAGAAGTACGCCAATGCCCACAAGCTGGATCCCTACCTCATCGCGGCGCTGATTGCGCAGGAGTCCACCTTCGACGCCGGGATTCGCTCGCCGGCCAATGCGTGGGGCCTGATGCAGATCGTCCCGGGGACGGGCCGCCGCATCGGGCGCACGCTCGGGATCCGCAACGTGCAGATCTCGCATCTCACCAACCCGGAGACGAACGTCCGGATCGGCACGGCCTATTTCGCGCGGCTCGTGCGACAGTTCGGCGGGACCCACTACGCCCTTGCCAGCTACAACGCCGGCGAGAACCGCGTCGTCCGCTGGAAGGCGGAGCGTCCGGGCATCGACGAGGACGAGTTCATCGACGACATTCCGTTTCCGGAAACGCAGAACTACGTGAAGCGGATCCTCGGCACCGCCGAGGACTATCGGATCCTCTACGGGCGCGGAGGGCCGGGCCGTCCGCAGCCGGTTGTCAAGTAGACCACTGTAGAATCTCAACATTCTGGCCGCGCACCCGAACACTTCCCGCAGCCCCTTGACCGCCGTCGGCGCCGCGCTGCTGACGACGCTTGCCGCGTGGCTCTCGCAAGGCACGATTGCCTATACAGGGGCCGGGAGCGAGCGGGTTGCGCTGCTGCCGCTCTCGACACCGCCGATCGCCGTCGCGGTTGCGGCGGGTGCCGCGATGTTCCTGGCCGTCCGCCGCGGCGCGAGCGCGGCGCCGGTCATTGTGCTGGGCCTGTTGCTGCTGCCCTGGCTGCCGATCGGACTGCCCGCCGCGCTCCTCTTGTGGACGGGCCCGCTCGCGCTCCTGGTCTGGCTTGCGGTCGCGGCGGCCATGGCCCCGTCGGTCATCTATGGGGTCACCTCTCCCCAACGTCCCCAGGTGCTGGCGGGCGTGCTGGCGTTCGTCATCGGGGCGGTGGCCTGGTGGCAGGTCGCCCCGCAGGTGCCGGGCGGCGACGAGCCGCACTACCTGGTCATCACGCAGAGCTTGTTGAAGGACGGGGACCTCGAGATCGGGAACAACCACCGCCGGCGGGACTACGCGTCGTTTGCGCCCGGCGACCTTCCGCCGCACGTCCAGGTCCTCCGGCGGGACGGGCGCATCTACTCGATCCACGCGCCGGGGCTGCCGGCCGTGGTCGCGCCGGCCTTTGCGATCGGCGGCTATGCCGGCGCCGTCCTATTGTTACTGGTCGTTGCGGCGCTGGGCTCAGCGCTGACGTGGCATCTCGCGTGGCTCGTCACCCACCGCACCGATGCCGCCTGGTTTGGGTGGGCGGCGGTGACGCTCTCGGTCACGTGGATCTTCCACAGCTTCACGATCTATCCGGATGGTCCCGGCGCCGTGCTGCTGCTGACCGGTGTCTGGGCGCTGCTCCGTGCAGATGACGAGAACAAGCGAAACCCGGCGGGTCAACGGATTCCCCGATCAGCCGATCCCTCGATCCACCGCTCTACCGATCCACCGATCCACCGATCCACCGATCGTTCGGTCAGGCCGTGGCTGTGGCACGGCGCCGCGCTGGCGGCGCTGCCATGGATGCACAGCCGCTTCTCGGTCCTGGCGGGCGGCGTCGCGGCCCTCGTGCTGCTGCGCCTGGCACACGTGCCCAACCCGGCCTCCAAGGCGCTCGCGTTTCTGGCCGTGCCGATCGTGAGCGCCCTCGGCTGGTTCGGATACTTCATCGCGCTGTACGGCACACCCAATCCCTCTGCGCCATACGCCCCTGAACCCGCGTCGTTCGCGTTCGTACCAGACGGTCTCGCGGGATTGCTCTTCGATCAGCGTTTCGGGCTGATGGCATACGCGCCGGTGCTGATCTTCGCGGGGATCGGGATTGGCGTCATGCTGGCCCGGTCCGCCTGGCGGCGCCAGGCGCTCGAACTGCTCTTTGTCGTCGTGCCCTACCTCGTCGTCGTGACGCACTTTGCCATGTGGTGGGGCGGACGCAGTGCGCCGGCCCGGTTCTTCCTCCCCGTGCTCCTGTGGATGGCGATTCCTGCGGCGGTCGCCTGGACCTCGATGACGCGCCGCGCCACCCGTCTCACGGCGATCGGCGCGCTGCTCGTCACGGCCTTCGCCTCCGGCGTTCTCGTCTTCGTTCAGGACGGCGCCCTGGCGTTCAACGGCCGTGAGACGTACGCCCAGTGGCTCGAGTGGCTCAACGGCACGGTGCATCTCGCGCGCGCGCTGCCGGTCTGGTGGCGCGACACCGAGGTGGCGTTGTTCCGCGGCATCGCCGTGTGGCTTGCGGCCGGCGTCGCGGCCTGGCTGGTGCTCCGCGCGCTGGAACGCCAGGGCCGGCTCCCGCTGGCCACCGCCGCCGTCCTGGTCTACGCCGCTGCCGCGTCGGCTGCCGCCGCCATCATCTGGACGGCTGAAGGCGTGCCGGGCCGCGTGACGACACCTTCGCAGCTCGACGCGCTGCGCCGGTTGTCGGCCGATCGTCAGTTGCTGGCGCTGTCGTTGTCTCCACTCCGCCGCATGGAACGCGCAGAGGTCCCCGCGCGGCTCCGCCTCGTCCCGGAGTTCTCGACCGCCCCGGGTGGTGCGGGACGCAACGACCGGCCGCTCTTCGCGGTGCCGGCGCTGCCGGCCGGCGAGTACCGCGTGCGCCCCCTCGCGGATCGGACAGAGGGCTGGCTGATGATCGGGATTGGACGCGATCAGTTTGCGATCCGCACCGTGCCGCTCGAGGAGGCGCGGGCGTCCCTCCTCATCCATTTTCCCGTGGACGTGCGGGCGCTCCTCGTCCGCGGCGACGAGGCGGCGCGCCGGCACGTGACCGGACTGCAGATCGACCCGGTCCGCCTCGTCATGCCTGAGGATCGCCTCGCGCGAGGCGTGCGTAAAGACAACGTCGAGCGTCACATCGCGATA
>JBBECO010000071.1:0-24332 GCA_040881785.1 Vicinamibacterales bacterium | reverse complement strand
GGCGTGGCGCGCCAGGCGGCGCGCTACGACGACAGCACCGTCTGGTTCATGGACGACGGCGGGTTCCCGGAGCGGGACGCGTTCTGGATCGGCGGGGCGCGATCGAGCGAGATCGTGATTCAGCCCGATCGTCCGCATCCAGCCGAGATGCTGCTGGTGCGCAACGGCGCGGCGGAAAACACGGTGCTGATCGAGACGAAGGGCTGGCGCGAGGCGATGCGGCTGGGGTCCGGTGAGGAGCGGCGCGTGCAGGTGCCGTCAGACGTCGCGCGCGGCGCCACCTGGCTCCGCATCACGACGTCGGCCGGTTTCACCCCGTCGGCCGTGGACCCGAACAGCCGGGATCACCGCTTCCTCGGCGTCTGGATCAGGGTGGGCGCCTGATGATTGGCGATCGTCGATTGGCGATTGGCGATTGAATTTGCGGACGGTCGATTGGCGATTCGATTGCTGATTGGCGATTGGGGATTGAATTGGCGATTGGGGATTGAATCCACGATCCTCAATCACCAATCCAATCGCCAATCCCCAATCGGCAATCCAATCGGGAATCGGCAATCGACGATCTAGAATCGGACGACCCCGCCGAAATACGGCCCCTTCAGTTTCAGTTCCCCCTCGTCGGTGTCCACGCGGTAGAAGACGTCGAAGGAGCGGTAGCCGATCTGGGCGCCGACGTGGTCGGTCATGTTGACGGTGCCGTAGAGGTCGAAGTCGAAGTACTTCGCGCGGTAGTCTTCGTCGATGCTCTCCGGCAGCTTGATCCCGCTGAATTCCGCCGTCAGTGAGATATTCGGCGCTACGTACACACGGCCGATGACGCCCACGGCGGGGATCGGCGCGCGGGCCCGGACGAACTCCGTGGTGATCGCGTTCGTCAGTTCGGCCCGGACGTCGGTGTACTTCGCTTCGAGGAGGATGCCCAGAAAGCCGCGATCGCGGTAGATCAGGTCGTATTCGTAGGTGAACCGGTACGCCTTCCACTCCAGGGTCGTGGCGACCGGCAGCGACACGGAGTACAGCTGGCCGTTGAAGATGACATCCCGCGTCAGGGTGCCCTCCGGCTGCTCGTACTTGATCGGCGTGTATTCGAACCGCAGCTTGTGCTTCTTGGCCGGACGCAGCACGGCCTTCACCTGCGTGAACCGCTTCTTCTCGAGACCGAGATCGGTGATGAAGTCGATCTTGTCGCCGATGATGCCCGGGATCGATTCGCTCGCGATCGCGATCTCGGGCGTCGGGTTCCAGAAATAGCCGCCGATCTCGAACCGGTAGGTTTCGCCGGTGGCGCGGTCGGACGGGCCGCGGACGGAATATTGCGCCTGCGCGGGCACGGCGGCCAGCACGAACGCCAGACACAGAATCGACAACACAATGCGTATACGCATGAGACGATCTCGCCCCGGTATGGAAAAAAGGAAACCCCCTCCGGACGCGGAGGCTGGCAGCTTGCTGGGAAAAGCGGCCTCAGAATAGCACATATACTCGTGAGGGATGGGTCGTCCGTTCCGTCGTCTGCTGCCGTTCGTCCTGCGCTATCGCCGCCAGTTTCTCGCCGGGCTGTTCTGCGTGTTCGTGACCAGCGCGATCCAGCTCCTGCCGCCCTGGGTGCTCAAGTTCGCGGTTGACGATCTCACCGCCGGCGTGACGGCCGGCAAGCTCGCGCGGTATGCGGCGTGGATTCTCGCCATCGCGCTCGTCGGCGCCGTCTTCCGGTTCCTCATGCGCCGGATCCTGATCGGCGCCTCGCGTGACGTCGAGTACGACATCCGCAACGCGTTCTTCGCGCGCCTTCAGCTCCTCCCGCTCGGCTACTACCACGCCCGGCGCACGGGCGACCTGATGTCGCGGGCGACCAACGACCTCAACGCCGTCCGGATGATGGTCGGCCCGGCGGTGATGTATACCGCCAATACCATCCTGGTGTTCATTGTCGCCATCGCGGTGATGCTGTCGATCGACGTGCGGCTCACGCTCGTGGCCCTGGTGCCGCTGCCGTTCGTGTCGCTCAGCGTCCACTTCTTCGGCCGCGCGATCCATACGCGCTTCGAAGCCATCCAGGCGCAGCTCTCGGAGTTGAGCGCGGTCGTCCAGGAGAATCTCGCCGGCGTCCGTGTCGTGCGCGCCTACAGCCAGGAGCGCGGCGAGATCGAGCGGTTCCGGGGCGCCAACGAAGAGTACGTCAGCCGCAACCGGCTGCTGATCCGCCTCCAGGGACTGTTCTATCCGAGCATGACGTTCTTTCTCGGCCTGGGGGCGATGCTCGTGCTGTGGCTCGGTGGCCAGGCCGTGATCGCCCGGCGCATCAGCCTCGGGGAATTCTTCGCCTTCAATTCCTACCTGGCGCTGCTCAGCTGGCCGATGATCGCCTTCGGCTGGGTCACCAACATCCTCCAGCGCGGGATGGCGTCGTGGGGCCGGATGCTCGAGATCATGGACGCGGTGCCGGAGATCGCCGACGACCACGTGACCGAACGCGGACGGACGCTCCGGATCGCCGGCGCCATCGAATTCCGCGATCTCACCTTCACGTATCCCGGCGCCGAACAGCCGGTGCTCGACGGCGTGACGCTGCGGATCCCCGCCGGCTCGATTGCCGCGTTCGTCGGCGGCACGGGGTCGGGCAAGAGCACGCTCATCTCGCTGCTCCCGCGCCTGCACGAGCCGCCGCCAGGCACGGTCCTCCTGGATGACGTGGACGTGCGGGAGGTGCCGCTCGCCACGCTCCGCGGCGCCATCGGCTTCGTGCCGCAGGAGCCCTTTCTCTTTTCCGATACGCTCGCCGCCAACATCGCATTCGCCGCGGACCTTCGGACCCTCGGACCTCCGGACCTTCGGACCCTCGGACCCTCGGACCTTCGGACCATTGAGATGGCCGCAGGCGTGGCGCGACTCGACAAAGACCTCGAGGAGTTTCCAAAGGGCTACGACACGGTGATCGGCGAACGGGGCATCACGCTCTCCGGCGGGCAGAAGCAGCGGGCCGCCATCGCCCGCGCGGTCTTTGCCGATCCCCCGATCCTGATCCTGGACGATGCGCTGTCGGCGGTGGATACCTATACCGAGGACGAAATTCTCGCCCGGCTCCGCGGCGTCATGCGCGAGCGGACGTCGATCATCGTCGCGCACCGCGTCTCGACCGTGCGGCACGCCGACCAGATCTTCGTGCTCGATCGCGGGCGGATCGTCGAGCGCGGCACCCACGACGCGCTCGTGGCGCGCGACGGCCTCTATGCCTCGATGTACCGCAAGCAGCTCCTCGAGGAAGAACTGGAGGCGAGCTAGTCACATTGTGAATTCGGAGTTGGGAATTGTCAGCCATGTGCCGGAGTCGTCCGTCCGGCCGGCGTGGCACAGTGCTCGTCAATTCCCAATTCCCAATTCCTAATTGGCCGTTGTCATGTCTCACGAAGAAGACGTCCTGGGGAGGGCCTACGATGCGCGGTTGATGCGGCGCCTGCTCGAGTACCTGCTGCCGTACTGGCCGCAGGTCCTCATCGCGCTCGCCGCGATCGTCGGCGCCTCGCTGCTGCAGCTCGCCCAGCCCTACCTGATGAAGGTCGCCATCGACGACCACATCGCGCAGAGCAGCATGGACGGCCTCGGATGGCTGGCGCTCGTATTTCTCGCGGTCCTCGTGGGCAGCTTCGCGCTGGAGTACCTGCAGACCTGGGTGCTCCAGAACACCGGTCAGCGCATCATGTTCGACATGCGGATGCAGATCTACGGGCATCTGCAGAAGATCGACGTCCAGTTCTACGACCGGAATCCGGTCGGCCGCCTCATGACCCGCGTCACCTCCGACGTGGATGTCCTGAACGAGCTCTTCACCGCCGGGGTCGTGTCGGTCTTCGGCGACATCTTCCTGTTGATCGGCATCATGGGGGCGCTCGCGCTGATGGACTGGCGCCTCGCGGCGATCGCGTTCACGGTGCTGCCGCTGATCGCGCTCGTCACCCAGTGGTTCCGCCGGAACGTGCGCGAGTCGTACCGGAGCGTCCGCCTCTGGATCGCGCGGATCAACGCGTTCCTCCAGGAGCACATTACGGGGATGTCCACCGTGCAGCTGTTCCGGCGCGAGCGCCGGAGCTTCGAGGCCTTCGACGAGGTCAACCGCGGCCATCGGGACGCGAACGTCGATTCGATCTACTACTACGCGGTGTTCTATCCGGCCATCGAAGTCATCGGCGCGCTCTCGACCGCCATGATCATCTGGTTCGGCGGCAACTGGGTCCTGGGCGGCACGCTGTCAGTCGGCTCGTTCGTCGCCTTTATCCTCTACTCGCAGCGCTTCTACCGCCCGATCTCCGACCTGTCGGAAAAGTTCAACATCCTGCAGGCCGCCATGGCGTCCTCCGAACGCATCTTCAAGCTGCTCGATACCGAGGTGCAGATTGCCGGTAGCCGGTCGTCCGCCTCCGTTGCCTCCGTCGTCTCACCGAGTACCGATCACCGAGTACCGAGTGCCGGTCTCGGTGTCGGTCACATCGCCTTCGACAACGTCTCGTTCGCCTACAACGGGACCGATTTCGTCCTGCGCGACGTGTCGTTCGAGGTCACGCCGGGCGAGCGCGTGGGGATCGTGGGGGCGACGGGCGCGGGGAAGTCCACCATCATCAACCTCCTGCTCCGTTTCTACGACGTGACGAGCGGGCGGATCCTCGTGGACGGCCGTGACATCCGCGAGATGGAGCTCCCGGCGCTGAGACGGCTGTTCAGTCTCGTCCTGCAGGACGTTCACCTCTTCTCGGGCACCATTGCGTCGAACATCCGGCTGGGTGAGGCCTCCATCGACGATGAGGCCGTCCGCCGGGCGGCGGCGTCCGTTCATGCGAGCGGCTTCATCGAGGCGCTGCCGCAAGGGTATGCCACGGCCGTCGCCGAACGCGGCGCCACGCTGTCGGTGGGGCAGAAGCAGCTCCTGTCGTTTGCCCGGGCGCTGGCGTTCGACCCCAGGATTCTCGTCCTCGACGAGGCGACCTCCAGTGTCGACACCGGGACCGAGCTGCTGATCCGCCATGCGCTGCACACCCTCATGTCCGGACGCACGACGATCGCCATCGCGCACCGGCTCTCGACGATCCAGGACATGGACAAGATCCTGGTGCTGCACCGCGGCAGGCTGCGGGAATCAGGGACGCACCAGGAGCTGCTCGCCGGGCGCGGGATCTACTACAAGTTGTTTCAGCTGCAGTACAGAGAAGGGTAGGGAGAAATTGGGAATTGGGAATTGGGAATTGAGCGGCAGCCGCGACAGGCCGTCCGGCCGGACGATTCGGGCCGTGAGATTGAGCGACAGGCGCGACAAGTCGTCCGACCGGACGATCTGAGCCCGTTACTGCTCAACTCCCAATTCACAACTCGCAATTTCGTGCTATTGGCCGCCAGTCGGCGGAATCGGGGCGGGAGGAGGCGGCGGGCCCGCCTGCTTCTTCTCGCGCGACCGGAACAGGCGGTCCACCAGGCTCGGCTCGCTGTGCTTGGGATCCCATCCGAGCCGGAGGACGGTGAGGTCCATCTTGCGCCGGCCCATCGCCAGGGCCTCGTGGCAGCTCCAGAGGTAGACATCCACGTGCCGTCCCTGGACCTTCGGACCGGTATCCATCACGGTATAGATCCCGTCGTACTTGTCGCCGAGCGAATCGATCCGGATCACCGACCCGATCGGCAGCAGTTTGGGATCCCCGGCGGCAATGCCGTTCCTGACGTTCAGGCCGGAGGCGGTCATCGTCCCCTTGCAGTAGAAGGTGGCCGTGAACCGCAGTTTCGAGCCGGTTTCCGGCGGCGTCACCGAGTCGCGCAGCTCCGCCAGGCGGTCGGCCGTGCGGCCGACGGTCCGGGAATCGAAGACGGTGACGTCGAACAGGAAGGCAAAGACGATTGCCGCGACTGCGGTCGCGAACACCTTCCGCCCGGCTGAGCGCGAGAGGATCATGGTTGAGCTGAGCGCTGGGGCTGAATCCACTATAGCGGCCAGCCCGCCTCAGGTCAAAGCCACGCGCGCTGATACGGGGGAGGGAGTATGCGCTGGATTCGCGCGAAAATTAGCGATTTGTGGCGTGAAAGTGCGAAAAGCCTTCGGGCATCGGGCTCCCGGTCCCTCGGCGAACGAGTTGAATGGCGGGATCCGCCGTCAATTCGCCGATGTGCGTGATCGGCACGCCCCGGGCCAGGCTCTCGACCGTGCGCAGCCGTCCGCGGGCCTTGCGCGGTACGGCGAACAGCAGCTCGTAATCGTCGCCACCGGAAACCGACGCCAGCACCGGGTCGGTCCCGGCTGACTCGAACCAGGCGGCCGCCGCGGGATCGAGTGGCAGTGCGGCCGCATCGACCGTCGCGCCCGTCCCGCTGGCCTCGGCGATCTGCCGGACGGCGTCGGCCAGCCCATCGCTCAGGTCCATGCAGGCCGAGGCGGCCCGGTTGCGCCCGAGCAGCAGGCCGATCCGGATCCGGGGTTCCGGGCGCTGGTGGCGCTTGATAAGGTCCGAAACGTCCGAAAGGTCCGGACCCTTCGGACCCTCGGACCCTCGGACCCTCAGAACATCCAGCCCGGCGGCCGCGCCGCCAACGGATCCCGTCACGTAGAGCGCATCCCCGGGCCGTCCGCCGCTGCGCGTCAGGATCCGCCGCGGCCGGACGCTGCCGGTCACCGTCATGTCGACGATGAGCGGACCCGGGGACCGGGAGATGTTGCCGCCGGCCAGCGCGACCTTCGAGGCGGCCGCCATCTCGAGGAGGCCGTCGAGGAGCGCGTCGAGATCCGCCAGGGTGAAGCCGTCGGGCAGGATCAGCGACAACAGGGCGAACTCGGGCCTGGCCCCCATGGCCGCGATGTCGCTGACGTTGACGGCGAGCGCCTTGTATCCGATATCGCTGAGACTCGAGAAGCGCCGGTCGAAGTGGACCCCCTCCACGATCGCGTCGGTCGTCAGCACCTGCAACGCGCCCCGCTCCGGCACGATCACCGCCGCATCGTCGCCGGCGCCGATGACGAGTGCGGGGGGCGGGGCCGGCAGACGACGCCGGATGTGGTCGATCAGGGCGCGCTCGCCGGGCTGCGGCGCAGCGCGGTTAGCGGGCGAACTCAACGGCGCGCGTCTCCCGGATGACCGTGACCTTGATCTGGCCCGGGTACTGGAGCTCGTTTTCGATCCGCTTGGCGATGTCCTTCGACAGCCAGACGGTGGCTTCGTCGGAGATCTTCTCGCTCTCGACGACGATGCGGATTTCGCGTCCGGCCTGGAGTGCGAACGACTTCGAGACCCCCTCGAACGAGTCGGCGATGCCCTCGAGCTTCTCGAGCCGCTTCACGTAGGACTCGAGGATGTCGCGGCGGGCGCCCGGCCGTGCGGCCGAGATCGCGTCGGCGGCTTGCACGATCATGGCTTCGAGCGAGGGCCAGTCGATGTCCATGTGGTGGGCCGCCACCGCCTGCAGCACCGGCTCGCTCTCGCCGTGCTTCTTGAGGAAATCCAGCCCGAGCTCGAGGTGCGTGCCCTGCAGGTCGCGATCGATCGCCTTGCCGATGTCGTGGAGGAACGCGGCGCGGGCCGCGACGTGTCCGTTCAGCCCGAGCTCCTTGGCCATGATGCCGGCGAGGAACGCGACTTCCCGGGAGTGGTTGAGGACGTTCTGTCCGTAACTGGTGCGGTACTTCAGGCGTCCCATCAGCGCGAGCACCTCGGGATGCACGTCGAAGAGTCCGAGCTCGAAGGCGGCCGCCTCGCCGTCGCGGCGCACCGTGTCTTCCATCTCGGCCTTGACCTTGTCGACGATCTCCTCGATCCGTGCGGGATGGATGCGCCCGTCGCCGATCAGGCGCTCGATGGACTGGCGGGCCACTTCGCGCCGGAACGGATCGAAGCTCGAGAGGATGATGGCGCCGGGTGTGTCGTCCACGATCAGCTCGACGCCCGTGGCGGTTTCGAGTGCGCGGATGTTGCGCCCTTCGCGGCCGATGATGCGCCCCTTGAGATCGTCGCTCGGCAGATCGACGACCGAGACGGTGGCCTCGATGGCATGTTCGGCTGCGCTGCGCTGGATGGCGTCGGTGACGATCTCCTGCGCGCGCTGGGCGGCGGTCTCGCGGGCCTCGGCCTCGAGCCGCTTGACGAGATTCGCGCCGTCGCGGCGGGCATCGGCTTCCATCTGCTTGAGCAGCAGTTCGCGGGCCTCGTCGGCGGTCAGCCCCGCGACGCGCTGGAGTTCCCGCTGCCGTTCGGTGACGAGCCGTTCGCTGCGCGCGAGGGCACCGGCGATGGACTCTTCCTGGACGGCGAGCCGCTTTTCGCGGCCGCGGAGATCCTGGTCGAGGCGGTCGCACTGCGCGAGGCGGTCCGCCAGCGCGCGTGTCTTGTCGGCGAGCGACTGTTCGAGCGACGTGATCTCGGCCTGGCGGTCGCGCGTGCGCTGATCGGCCTCGGTCATGACGGCGTGCGCCTTTTCGCGCGCCGCCAGCTCGGCTTCCTTCCGGACGCCCTCGGCCTCGCGCGCGGCCTCTTTCCGGAGCCCGTCGGCCTCGCGCGCCGCGTCTCTGCGGAGGCTCTCGACTTCGCGGGCGGCCTCCTTGCGCAGGCCTTCGGCCTCACGTGTGGCCTGGGTCAGGAGGCGGTCGGCGTCGGCGCGGGCGGTGTCGAGGGCGTGCTGTGCTGCGCGACGGCGTCCCGCCGCGGCCCAGAGCAGCAGGGCGCTGCCGGCCGCCGCGGCGGCGAGAACGAGAAGAGCGGTCAAACCCGGTGTGCCCATGGCGTCCCGCTATATGAATGGGAGATGGGAAATGGGAATCCCATCTCCCATTAAAAGGCCCCGCTTTGCCGTGTGGGGAGGTCGGATGAACCTGCTAGAGCAGGTGGGACCGCTGTACAAGCCGCGCTTCAGGCTTCCTCTTACAGAGGCATGCACACCACGCAGCGTCGCGATCCGCTTCAGGATGAAACATCGGCTCAAACGAGCCTCCGAACCATCACGCGCAAAGCAGGGAACCCAGAGAAACCCTGTCTGAATCTTACCGCACGGAAGGGGCTCCGCCGGGGAAAAAAGGTCTACGCCACTAACGCTGCGCCTGCCGGAGCGCCGGGGCGGATTCGAGGCCGAGCGCCAGGTCGAGCATGCGTTCGAGCTCCTCGGCCCGGGTCGTGAGGGAGTCGCGGCGCTGACGGTCGTCGGCCCGCGCGCGGAAGCACTCGTCGGCGATATTGAGCGCGGCCAGCACGGCGATCTTCAGCGTGTCGCCGGACGTGGTCTCGCGGGAGGCGGCGCGCATCTTCTGATCGACGTACGCGGCGAGTTCCGCGACGTACGCAGGATCCAGATCGCTTCGGATCGGGTACTCCTGCCCGTGGATCTCGACGTGAACGACGCGCGTGTCGTCCGGCTCCATGGTCAGAGATTGAGCGTTTCGATTTGCTGGAGCATCTCGCCGACCCGCGTGCGGATCAGGTTGCGCTCGTCGCGCAGCGCAGTCAGCTCGGCGCCGGCGCCCTCCGCGTCGGCCAGTCGCGCCCGCAGCGCGTCCAGCTCGCGGGCCAGCCGCTGGTTGTCGTCGGCCGCCACGGCGTGTTCAGCCCGCAGCCGGTCGATCATCCCGACGAGCAGCCTGACTTTTTCTTCGAGCCGGTCGATCGGCTCGAGATCCACCGTACTCGCAACTGCTGCTTTCGCCAAATCTCTGTCTCCAAGATGAATCGCGGACTCTCGGACCCCGGACTCCTCAACGCCGTTGCGCGCCGTGCTGCCGTTCGAGCACGGCCACGATCGCCGCCATCGCCCCCTCCACCTCGTCGTCGGTCAGCGTGCGTTCGGCTGAGCGGAACGTGAGGCGCAGCGACAGGCTGACGCGGCCGTCCGGAATCCCCTTGCCCTGGTACCGATCGAACTCGACGATCGACTGCAGCACCGAAGGAGCCGCCGAACGGATAGTGCCACGAACGGCAGCAGCAGGCAAGGCGTCGCCGACGAGGATCGAGAGATCGCGGACGATCGACGGGAACTTCGGCAGTGACATCGCGCGCAGCTCTGCCCCGGACGCGCGCGCGGCGAGCGCGTCCACGTCGAGCTCGGCGACATAGACCTCTTCGCCGGTGGGGAAGCCGCGGGCTTCGGCGATCGCGGGCCGCAGCTGACCGAGCGTGCCGAGCGTGACGCCGCCAGACTGCACCGTGGCGCCGCGGCCTGGGGCGAGAAACGGCGAGGACGCCGGTACGAACTCGACCTCGCCGATCTCCAGCGCGTGACAAAGCACCTCGACCGCCCCCTTGATGTCGAAGAAGTCGACGGCGCGCGGCTGCAGGGACCAGTGCGCGGGGTTGCCGGCACCCGACCATGCCAGCCCGACCGCGCGTCCTTCACCGTCGGCCGTGAAGCGGCTTCCCGCTTCGAAGAGGCGCACGTCCTTCCGCCCCCGCCTCCGGTTGTGCGCACAGGAATCCACCAGTCCGGGCAGCAGCGAGGGACGCAGGACCGCGAATGTTTCCGACAGGGGATTCGCGATCGCGATCGGCTCGACACCCTCCGGACAGAATGGCGCAGCCGCGTGACGCTCGATGAACGCGAAGGTCATCGACTCCGAGAGCCCGGCGGCTGTGAGCACGGTGCGCATCTTCCGGTCGCGTTCGGTCCGCGCGTCGGGCGCCGGCTGCGGGGCGTCGAGCACCGGGAAGGTCGCCGGCAGGCGGTCGAAACCATAGTGACGTCCGACCTCCTCGATGAGATCCACTTCGCGAAGGACGTCCACGCGGAAGCTCGGCACGGTGACATCCCAGCCGTCCGCGCTGCGCGTCGTCACCTGAAACCCGAGGGGTGTCAGGATCCTCGGAACCTCCTCGGGCGGCACCGCCATGCCGAGGACGCGCTCGATCCTGGCCGCACGAAGTCCGATCACCACCGGCTGAGGCGGTACGGGATAGACGTCCACGATCGGGCTCCGGGCCTCGGCCGCGCCGAGCTTTTCGAACAACTCTCTCGCGCGCACCAGCCCGGACGGAGGCGCGGCGATGTCGCCGCCGCGCTCGAACCGCGTCGAGGCTTCAGTCTTGAGGTTGAGCCGCTTGCTGGTGCGCCGGACGGACGCCGGATGGAAGTACGCGCTCTCCAGCACCATCCGCTTCGTCCCGGCGCCGATCTCCGAATCCTGCCCGCCCATCACGCCGCCGATCGCGACGGGCCGCTCGGCATCGGCAATGACGAGCATCTCGGGGTCGAGCACCCGGTCCACCCCGTCGAGGGTCGTCAGGCGCTCGCCCGCGCGGGCACGCCGGATGATCAGGCGTCCGCCGGCGAGGCGTTCGAGGTCGAATGCGTGCATCGGCTGGCCCATCTCGAGCATCACGTAGTTCGTGACGTCGACGACGTTGTTGATGGACCGGACGCCGGCCGCTTCGAGACGGTCAGCCAGCCAGGCTGGAGAGGGGCCGACGGTCACGTCGAAGACCTGTGCGCAGTAGCGGGGGCAGAGGTCTGCGTCGTCGATGGTCACCTGTACGCCATCGGCATGACTGCCGGCGGCACGGGGCGGTTCGCGAACGGCCCCTGCACCGTGGCCCCAGATCACGGCCGCCTCACGGGCGATGCCCTGATGACTCAGACAGTCCGGGCGGTTCGCGGTGATCTCGAAATCGATGACGCCGTGCTCGACGCCGGCGACTTCGAAGCCCCGGAGCGAGATTTCGCGCGCGACGGTCTCGACGTCGGCCGGCACCTCGGCGAGCTCCGACAACCAGGCGTGGACGATCTTCACAGCGGGAACTGCTCCAGGAAGCGCAGGTCGTTTTCGTAGAACAGGCGGATGTCTTCCACGCCCCATTTCAGCAGCGCGACCCGCTCGATCCCCATGCCAAAGGCCCAGCCTGTGTAGCGCTCCGGATCGTAGCCGACGGCCTCGAACACGGCCGGGTGCACCATGCCGCTGCCGAGGATTTCGATCCAGCCGGTCCGCTTGCACATCGCGCAACCCGCGCCGCTGCACGCGAGACACGAGATGTCGACCTCGGCGCTTGGCTCGGTGTACGGAAAGAAGCTGGGCCGGAACCTGATCTCGCGGTCCTGGCCGAAGAGCTCGCGCAGGAACACGAAGAGCGTGCCTTTGAGATCCGCGAGGGTCACGTGCTCGCCGACCACGAGCCCTTCGACCTGCGTGAACATCGGCGTGTGCGTGAGGTCGAGGTTGTCGCGGCGGTACACGCGCCCCGGCGCGATGAGGCGCACCGGCGGCTGGTGCGTCTCCATGTGGCGGATCTGCATGCCCGACGTGTGTGTCCGCAGCAGCGTCGCCGGATTGCCGGCCGAGGAGCGCACCGGGGTCGCGAGATACAGGGTGTCCTGCATGTCGCGCGCGGGGTGTTCGGCCGGCATGTTGAGCGCTTCGAAGTTGTGGTACTCGTCCTCGAGCTCGGGCCCTTCGATGACGAGGAATCCCATGCGCGTGAAGATCGCGTCGATGCGCTCGCGCAGCAGCGACAGCGGATGACGATGGCCCACGACCGGGACGCGTCCGGGCAGCGTGACGTCCACCGACCCCGCCGGCCGGCGCGAGGCCGCCGACGCCGCGAGACGGGCGTCGAGCTGCGATTCGATGTCCTGTTTGAGGGCGTTGGCGAGCTGTCCGAGCCGCGGCCGCTCCTGCGGCGGCGCCGAGCCGAGCGCTTTCAGCAGACCGGAGACGAGACCGCCCTTGCGGGCGAGGTACCGGTCGCGAACCGCGCGGAACTCGGCCTCGCTCGCCGCGGCGGCGAGGTCCTGCTGGAACTGTGTCCTGAGGGAGTCGATAGAGGTGTCAGACATCGGCTACGCAGAAAATGGGAGATGGGAATTTACCATTTCCCATTTTCTGCGCTCACCTACGCGCGCGCGGCGGCCGCGGCCCGCGCCTTCGGACGGGCGGCCTTGGCGGCTGTCGAGACCGGGCGCTTGGCCGGGGCCGGCTTGGCGTCGGCCGCGGTCTTCGCGAGCTTCGCGAACGCGGCGGGTGACGTGACGGCCAGATCGGCGAGCTGCTTGCGGTCGATCGGATTGCCCGCGGCTTTGAGACCCGCGATCAGCTGGCCGTAGGTGAGACCGTTCTCCCGTGCGGCCGCGTTGATGCGGACGACCCACAGCCGGCGGAAATCCCGCTTCTTGCGGCGGCGGCCGACGAAGGCGTACTTGAGCGCGGTATCGACCGACTCTTTCGCGGCGCGATAGAGCTTGCTCTTGGTCTGGTAGAACCCTTTCGCCCGGGAGAGCAGCTTCTTCCGCTTCGCCCGGCGAACGTTTCCTCGTTTTACTCTAGGCATTGCAATCCCTAATCTCTAATCTCTGATCACTAATCCCAATCACGAATCCCAATCACTAATCCCGAATCCACAGATCAGAGATCAGGGATCAGCGATTAGCGATCAGCGATTCCTAGTCCGGCAACATGAGCCGCAGCTTGGCCTGGTCCACCGCCGCCACGACGACGGTGCCCTTGAGGCCGCGCTTGCGGCTGCGGGTCTTGCTCGTGAGGATGTGCTGCTTGAAGGCCTTGCTCCGCACGAACTTGCCCGTCCCGGTCTTCTTGAACCGCTTGGCGGCTCCGCGATGTGTCTTCAGTTTCGGCAATGGCGTTCTTTCAATGTCGGGGTCTGCATTTATCAGTGCTCGTGGGGCCCCACCCCCACTCGCTCGCGTTCGGCGGTGCCGCTTCGCGGCACTTCGCTCCGCCGCCTCACGCGGGCCGCAGGCGCTTACTCTGTCGTCTCCGCCGGTCGCTCTGTCTCCCGCTTCGGCGCCGACTTCCGGCCGGCCCGCTGCGAGAGGATCGTGTGCATCTGGTTGCCTTCCTGGCGCGGCGCCGTCTCGGCGATCGCCAGGTCCCCGAGGTCGTCGATCAGGCGCTCCAGGATGCGCCGGCCGATCTCGGGATGCGCCATCTCGCGTCCGCGGAAGAAGATGGTCGCCTTGACCTTGTCCCCCTCGGCCAGGAAGCGCTCGATGTGCTTCTTCTTGAACTGATAGTCGTGCTCGTCGACCTTGGGCCGGAACTTGATCTCCTTGACCTCGATCACTTTCTGGTGCTTCTTGGCCGTTCGCGCGCGCTTCTGTTCCTGGTACTGGTAGCGCCCGAAGTCCATGATCCGGCAGACCGGCGGCGTCGCCGTTGCCGCGATTTCCACGAGGTCGAGCCCCTTGCCGCGCGCGATGGTCAGCGCCTGCTGCGGCGGCATGATGCCCAGCTGCTCGCCGGTGTCGTCGATCACGCGAATTTCGCGCACCCTGATGCGTTCGTTGACCCGGACGCGTTCTTCGCGCCGCGGGCTGCGGTCAAAAGCGATAAAGCCTCCTCTACGCGGAACCCGCGTCCGGAACCTTCTTGTCCCGGATCTCGGTCAATGCCGCGCTGATGAATTCCTCGACGGCCCGGCTGCCCAGATCGCCGCTCACACGATGCCGGACGGCCACGGTGCCCTCCGCCGCCTCGCGATCCCCGGCTACCAGCATATAGGGGATTTTCTGCAGTTGAGCCTCGCGAATCTTATATCCGATCTTTTCCTGGCGGTCGTCCAGCCGCACCTGCAGCCCGGCCGCAGCCAGTTTCGCCTGAACCGCCTCGGCGTGCGGCAGATGCCGATCCGCAATCGGGAGGATGGCCACCTGGACCGGCGCCAGCCACAGCGGGAACGCCCCCGCATAGTGCTCGATCAGCAGCGCCATGAACCGCTCGAAGCTGCCGAAGATCGCCCGGTGGATCACAATCGGGCAGTGTTCGGCGTTGTCGGCCCCGATGTACTTGAGCCCGAACCGCTGCGGCATCTGGTAATCGAGCTGGATCGTGGCGCACTGCCACTTCCGGCCGATCGCGTCGGTGATGTCGAAGTCGATCTTCGGTCCGTAGAACGCGCCGTCCCCTGCGTTGATCGTGTAGGCCTGGCCGGCCGCTTCGAGCGCCTGTTTCAGGCCCGCTTCGGCGTGGTCCCACGTCGCGACCTCGCCCAGGAACTCGGCCGGACGCGTGGACAGCTTCGCGTCGTAGGTCAGTCCGAAATCACCATAGACGCGCCGCACGAGCCGCAGCAGCGCCTCGACTTCCGACGCGATCTGCTCGTCGGTCACGAAGCAATGCCCATCGTCCTGTGAAAACTGCCGGACGCGGGTCAATCCGGTCAGCACGCCTGAGGCCTCGTTGCGGTGCAGCGGGGTCTGCTCGTGGAACCGCAGCGGGAGGTCTTTGTAGCTGCGCATCTCGCTCGCGAAGACGAGCATGTGGCCCGGGCAGTTCATCGCCTTCATGGCCATCTCTTCGCCATCGCGACCCGAGACGAGGAACATGTTCTCGCGATAGTGCTGCCAGTGCCCGGAGGTCTCCCACAGTGCCTTGTTGTAGATAAGCGGTGTTTTCAGCTCGACGTATCCGGCGGGGAAGAGCACCTCCCGCATGTAGTTGGCGAGCGTGTTATAGAGCGTCGTTCCTTTGTCGAGCCAGAACGTCGCCCCGGGCGCCCACGGGTGGAACGTGAAGAGGCCCACATCCTTGCCGACCTTCCGGTGATCGCGCTTCTTCGCTTCCTCGATCCGCTGCAGGTGCGCCTGCAGTTCCTTGTCGCTGAAGAAGGCGGTGCCGTAGATCCGCTGCATGGGCTGGCCGCTCGCGTCCCCCTTCCAGTAGGCGTTCGAGGTGCTCAGCAGCTTGAACGCCTTCAGGCGGCCGGACGACGGCACGTGAGGGCCGACACAGAAATCGACGAAGGTTTCGCGGTCCCTGATCGTGTAGCAGGAGACGTCGGGCTGGCCGGCGGTCTTCTCTTCGATCAACTGGACCTTCAGCGGCTCGCCATGCCCGGCGAAGAAGCGTACGGCCTCGTCGCGCGACCACATCTGCCGTTCGTAGGGCAGATCCTGCGAGGCAAGCTCCTTCATCTTCTTCTCGATCGCGTCGAGGTCTTCGGGCACGAACGGCCGATCGACGACGAAGTCGTAGAAGAATCCTTCCTCGGTCGCCGGGCCGATGCCGCACTGCGCGCCGGGAAAGAGGTTCGTCACCGCCGCCGCGAGCAGGTGCGCGGTGCTGTGCCGGTAGACGTGGAGCGCGTCGGGGCTGTCGGGCGTCAGGAGCCGCACGCGCGCGTCCTCGGTCAGCGGAAACGACAGATCGACCGGACGGTCGTCGACCACCGCGGCAAGCGCCGCCTTCGCCAGGCGTGGCGAAATGGCAGCCGCCACCGCGCCGGGCGTGGTGCCGGCGGGTACGCGACGGGTCGAGCCGTCGGGCAGCGTAACGGTGATCTCGGTCATGGCCACAGGGCGACAGCCACAGTCCCGGCAGCCACAGGGGAAACACAGAAGAAACACAGCGGAAACACGGTGAACTCTGATTTCTGTTGCTGGTGGGCGTTGCGGCGGGGCGCTCTAAGTCTCTTCTCTTTCGTCTTACGTGTCAGTCTCTCTTCAGGGTTCTGCGGCCCCGAGTGGCCCTTCGGCTCACGTGGATCCCGCGTTCGCTCAGGGCCATTCGACGTACCCCTGACGCGGCCTGCCACCCCTCGACTCGCCCGTTCCCTTTGCGCTCGCTCGGGGCAGGCGAGCGAGCGACGTTGAAATGCATACAGGGCCTGCCACGAGCGAGCTCACGATACACGCGAGTCGAGTGGTAGGCACGGGCAGACTCGAACTGCCGACCTCCTGCGTGTCAAGCAGGCGCTCTAACCAACTGAGCTACGCGCCTATGTCATGAAAACACTGGCCTTACCGGAACAAAGAGTTTAGCACAGCCCTCTGATTGCCGACTGCGGATTGGGGATTGTGGATTGGATCTGGGATGGTGGATTTGCGATTTGATTTGGGATTCTGGGATTTGGAATTTTGATTTGGGATTGGCTGGCCCGTCAATCCGCAATCCGCAATCCGCAATCCGCAATCCGCAAATCCCAAATCGACAATCAGGAATCGAATCCCAGATCCGGAAATCCAAAATGCAATCCCCAATCCCCAATCGACAATCGGCAATCAGTTGAGGGCGCTCTTGAGACCCTTGCCGGCACTGAACTTGACGACCCGGCGCTTCGGGATCCTGATCGCGGCGCCCGTCTGCGGATTGCGCGCGGTGCGCGCCTTCCGTTGCGCGGTCTTGAAGCTGCCGAAGCCGACCAGCGTAATGGGCTGTCCCTTCTTCAGCGACTTCGTGATGCCCTCGACGAAGGACTCCAGGGCGGCCGCCGCATCCGTCTTCGAGATACCGGCGTCCAGGGCGATCTTCGCGATGAGATCCCGCTTGTTCATGAAATCCTCCGGGCGAAAAAATGCGCGAAGCTTGGGGAGCAAGACTTCGCGCGGTCTGAATGTGCGAGCGTTATACGCGACCGGAGTAGGAGTGTCAACCCGACGCTACATCATGCTGGACAGCTTCACGCGCTTGAGCGCGGCGTCGAGCACGGGGTCGGATGTCGGCGGCGCGGAGCCGACATCCACCTCGGGCTCCTCGATCGCGACGTCCGGCTTCAGCCCCTTGCCGTGGATCAGATCGCCGGTCGGCGTCTGGTAGCGCGCGTAGGTGAGCCACAGGCCGCGGTTTTCGATGGGCACCAGTTTCTGCACCGCCGCGCGGCCGATGGTGTGTTCACCGACGAGCTCGGCGCGCGCGTTGCCGTCGAGCGCCGCCGCGAAGACCTCCGCGGCGCCCGCGCTCCCGCCGCTGATCAGCACCTGCACGGGCAGCTCGATCGTGCCGTCGCCCGCCCGGGCCGCGAGCACCTCTTTCGGCCCTTCGCTCTGGCCCTCCTTCGCGCGCCCCGCCTTCGCGGTGAGCGTCCCGGATTTGACGAACAGCCGCGCGGTGTCGATGCCGTGCTCGATGGCGCCTTCCGCGGTCCGCCGGACGTCGACGATCAGCGCCCTGGCGCCCCCCTTCGCGAGTGCCGCCGCGTGACGCTTCACGTCGGCCGCCGTGGAGGCGCTGAAGGCCGGGATCCGCAGATACCCGACCGCACCGTCGAGCACCTTCGACGTCACCGGAGGCACCGAGGCCTTCTCGCGCACGAGCGCGACCTCGTGCGGCTCCGCGGCATTTCCGCGGATGATCGTCAGCACGACTGTGGATCCCGGGGCTCCGCGCAGCAGCCG
The DNA here is from genome assembly GCA_040881785.1 of Vicinamibacterales bacterium. Lineage (GTDB taxonomy): Bacteria > Acidobacteriota > Vicinamibacteria > Vicinamibacterales > 2-12-FULL-66-21 > JACDCA01. The sequence goes on along the minus strand of JBBECO010000071.1, from coordinate 6,263 downwards.
TGTCCCTTCGAAGACCGTCAGATCGCGCGTGGCCTTGCCGTCGATGGCGCGCACGTAGTCCCCCGACTGGAGACCGGCGCGTGCCGCGGGGGAGCCGTCGCGCGCGGCGATGACCCGCAGATAGAACTGCCGCGTCAACTCGACGCCGACCTCGCCGGCCGGCAGCGCGGCGCCCGACTGCACCTCGCGGGTCTGCTCGGCATTGAGATACGCACTGTCGGGATCGAGGCCGTCGGCCAGGCCCCGCAGGGCACCCTCCATGACCTCGTCGACCTTGACGTCTTCGACGTAGGTGTTCATCACCAGCGACACGACGTCTTCGAAGACGCGCAGGTGGCGGAATTTGTCGTCCGGCCCGGTGCGGGCGGCGGCGTTGTTGCCGAGCAGGCCGCCGATCAGCACGAAGGCCAGCACCGGCGTCGACAACACGAGAACGGAGAGGCGCGTTTTGAAGCTCATGGGTATATCTGCCGCAGCCCAGCCGTCAGGGCTGGCGTCGCAACCATTGTAAGGGATCGACCGGCCGACCGTCGATGCGTAACTCGAAGTACAACGCGGGGTTGCCGCCGGGGTTCCGCCCGGAAAGGCCGACCTGGGTGCCGGCGCTCACGCGGTCTCCTCTATTGACGCTGACCGAGGCGAGATGGCCGTAGAGCGTCTGCGCACCGCCGCCGTGATCGACGATGACCAGATTGCCATAGGCGGTAAAGGGACCCGCGAAGGTCACCACCCCCTCGTGGATGGCGGCGACCGTCCGTCCATCCGGCAGCGACAGGTCGATGCCGTTGCGCGTGACGTTGATCCCCGGCACCCGTCCCACCGGCTGGCGTCCGAACCGTCCGACGACGATCCCGTCGGCCGGCCAGGGCATCTGGCCGCGGAACGGGCGAATCGGCACGAGCACGGGTCCCGCGATCTCGCCCGGTTGCGCCGCAGCCGCCTGGAGGCGCTGTTGAGCCGCTTCGAGCTCGGAGGCCAGCTGGACGGTCAGATCGCGCCGCTGTTCGATCGATGTCACCAGCGCCGCGCGAGACGCGACGGCGCGGTCCATCGCGGCACGCGAGGCCGACGCCTTCCGCTGCAGCGCGGTGAACTCCCTGGCGCGTGCTTCCAGGTCGCGCCGCTCGCGGTCGAGCGCCGCGAGCGTCTGCTCGTGCTGCTTCACGCGGTCACGATCGATGCGCGTGAGGGCCGACGCCGTGCGATAGGCGCGCCCCATCGACTGCACGTCCTCCACGTCGAGGAGAAGCCGCCAGTAGCCGGCGCGCCCCATCTTGTAGAGACGGACGAGACGCTTCTCGATCTCGGGCCGCTGCGCGTCGGCCGATTCGCGCAGCGCGGCCGCGCGGGCCGTGGCCGCGCCCAGCCGCTCGCGCGTGGCCGACAGGTCCTGTTCGATCGCCGACAGCTCTTCCGCCTTGATCTGCCGTTCGAGCTCCAGTTTCCGAAGCTCGTTGAGGAGGGTCTTTTCGCGGCTTTGCAGGGCGCTCGCTTCCTGCTGCAGGGCGCGAAGCCGTTCGGCCACGCGCTGCGCGGCCGCGCCAGGAGGCGACTGCTGCGCGTGATCGGCTCCACAGACCGTAATGGTGCACACCAGTACCCACACCATGGCGAAAGACGCTGCGCGGGGGTGTCGGGGCGTCGTCATCTTTTTGGGGCAGCCCTCACGGGGTGACCGCAAAGAACGCTGAGAACGCAAAGAAAAATAAAACGAGTGTTTCTCTGCGCACTTTGCGTCCTTTGCGGTGAACTTCTACCACAGCGGCCGGCCGTCGATATAACCGGGGATCTGGAGCCCGAAGTACTTCAGGGCGGTCGGCGCGATGTCCATGATATTCGGCGTCGCGGTGTTGACGGGCCTGCTGGTGATCAGCACGCCGGCGGTCGTCGCGAAGTCGTAGCCGCCGTGGTCGCCGCTCCACTTCTTCATGTTGGCGTAGACGATGCCCTGCGGCGACCCGCCGAGGGTCGTCTGCCACGACACGCGGTAGCCGTCGGCCATGCCCACCTGGAGCTCCGCGGCGTTGCCGATGTACTCGCCGCTGTACACGTCGTCACGCTTGTACACCGCCTGGATGATGGCTGTGCCGTCCTCGGGATCCCGCATCGTGAGGAGCCGCGCGCTGAGTTCGTCGGCCAGTCGCGTCGCCTCGGCGCCGGGCGACACGATGCCTTTCCCCTCGCGCCCCTGCAGGTTGAAGTAGATCTGTCCGAGGCCCATCGCATAGGCGCGCGTGCGGCTCCAGTCCACGTTCTCCCAGAACTCGCCGGATCCGCCGAACAGGTCATCGAGCTTCTTCTCGCCCGGCTGTTGGCCCTGGATGACCATGTACCCCTCCTGCACGAGCCAGGTATTGAGGTTGACGGCCTTGCGCCAGGAATGGAAGCCGTGGTCCGACACGATCATGAGCTGGGTGCCGGGCTCGAGGTGGTCCATCACCTCGGCGATGAAGGTGTCGGCGCGCCGGTAGGTCCGCTCGATCGCATCGCCGTACTCCTGCGCGAGCGCGGCGTCGTACATCGGATGCTTCGGGTCCATCAGCCGCCACATCATGTGCTGCACGCGGTCGGTGGATTCGATCACGCCGACGAGGACGTCCCACTTCCGCGCGTCGATGCGATCGAGGATCACCTGGGCGCGATCGTCGAAGGCGCGGTAGAGATCCTCCATGAACTGCTGTTCGTTCATGCGGTCTTCGTTGAGCGGCCACGTGGCTTCGGCCCAGCCGAGGGTGCGGTAGTAACCCAGCCGCTTGAACAGGTCCGCCGCGAACGATTCCGGATGCGACATGGGCAGAGGCGGATTGTCGGGCTTCCAGTTGACCGGCGAGACGTAGAGCTGCAGCTCGTTGCCCGCATTCATGAGCAGCATCTGCGCCATGCCGTGGACGCGGATGAGGAAGTTGATGCGGAACTCCAGGTCGATCCAGCGGCTGATCCTGCCGACTTCGAGCGGGATCGACTCGCCGGCGATCTCGACCGTCGCGGTCTTCGCGGCACGGTTCCAGTGGATCGTCAGCGGGAGGCGCACGTCTTCCTGCGTCTCCAATTCCGCGATCTGCCGGCGGTCCGCGTCGCTCCGCGGCCCGCTCTTCGCGCGCAGGGCGGCGATCTGCTGGCGGACGACCGGGTTCGGCGGGCCGACCAGCTCCGTCCTGGCCACGTCGCCGTCCATCACGAGACGGCGGAGGATGCCGCCCATTTCGGTGCTGCCTTCCTCGTAGCGGCTCAGATCGGTCGCGTAATACGAGAACGTGCCCATCGTGCCGCGGATGTCGGGCAGCGGCAGTCCCGAGAGCAGTTCGCCGTGTTCGACCGCCTCGGGCGGGAACGTGACCGGGACGGTCAGGATGCTGGAGCGCACGCCCGCCTGCCCGGCGGTCACCCAGAACGACGTGCCGCCGCGGATCGAGACGATCTTCGGTTTCGAGGTCGGGATGTAGTTGAAGAGGAACGTCGGCGGTACGCGACGCACCATTCCGAGATCCGGAAAGTACGTCGCCGTATCGCGGACGAGGAAGTCGTAGATGTTGTGCTTGCCGGCGTTCACGCCGGTCGCGAACGAGGCCCAGGCCGTCGGGGACTCGGGCGAATGGGTCGTGGTGAGCGGATAGAGTCCCCCCTGGTCGATCAGCTTCTTGAACGTCGGCAGTCTGCCCTCATCGACCCACTGCCGCACCAGGTCCGGATCCATGCCGTCGAAGCCGATGATCACGAGCTTCTGCGAGTACTGGCTCTTCGCTGTGCCGCCGCTGCACGCCAGCAGGGAAAGTGACGCGGCCACGGCCAGCACGCAAGCCGTCAGAAATCGGATGGTCATGAGAAGGCGCCCATTGTACCCTTCATGGATGCGCGCGATGGGCGTGGACTACGGGCAGCAGCGGATCGGTCTGGCGCTGTCGGACGCGTCGGGGATGCTGGCGCGCCCATGGAAGACCATCCGTCGCGTGGGCAATCCGTCCCAGGTGGCGCAGGCCCTGGCGGCGGAAGTCCAGGCGCTCGACGCCGCTGGCGAGGGTGTCGGTGTCCTGGTGCTCGGCTATCCGCGCCGTTTGAGCGGGGAGGCGAGCGACCAGACGGCGGCGGTGCAGCGGGTCGCCGACCGCTTGAAGACGCTGATCGCGATCCCGGTGGCGCTGCAGGACGAACGCCTGAGCAGCCATGAGGCCGAGGCGTTGCTCGCGCAGCGCGAGCGGGACTGGCGGAAGCGCAAAGCGCAGCTCGACGCGATGTCGGCGGCCGTGATCCTGCAGGATTATCTGGACGCCGCCGGCGCGGATCGCGCCGCAGTGCGCACGGAGGACGAAGATACGTGAAACGACTGATCGGTTGGGGGCTGTTGCTGATCGTGGTGGTGGCCCTCGTTGGTGGCGGGTGGCTCTACATGAACCTGGAGCGACCCTATAAAGGATACGAAGCGGCAGAGCAGTTCGTGGAAATCCCGCCGGGCACCGGGTCCGCCTCGATGGGGCGCCGCCTGGCCGAGGCGGGCGTCGTGCGGTCCGGTGACGTCTTCCGGATCGCCGTCTGGCTCCGGGGGAGCGGACGCCGGCTGCAGGCGGGGGAGTACCGCTTCGACCGCCCCATGACCGCGGCCGAGGTCGTGGACAAGATCGCGCGCGGGGACGTGTATGTCCGTACCATTACGTTCCGCGAGGGGCTCACCGTCCGTGAAATGGCCGCGCTGTTCGAGAGCGCCGGCTTCGGCCCCGCGGCCGAGTTCATGGCCGCGTCCAGGAATGCCGCGCTGATCCGGGGGCTCGATCCAGAGGCGCGCGATCTCGAGGGGTATCTCTTTCCCGATACCTACACCCTCCCCCGCAAGACGACCGCCGCGCAGCTCGTGGAGCGCATGGTCGCGCGGTTCCAGAAGGCGATGACGCCGGAGTTGCAGGCGCAGGCGGCCGCGCGCGATCTCAGCGTCCGCGAGCTCGTGACGCTGGCCTCGCTCGTGGAGAAGGAAACCGGCAAGCCCGAGGAGCGCACCATCGTGGCCGGCGTGTACACGAACCGCCTGCGCATCGGCATGGGGCTCCAGTGCGATCCGACGGTCATCTACGCGCTGATGCTCGCCGGACGGTACGACGGGAACATCCGCAAGGGAGACCTGCAGATCGATTCGCCCTACAACACGTATCGCTATGCGGGCCTTCCCCCCGGACCCATCGCCGCCCCCGGCGAAGCGTCGCTGCAGGCGGCGGCGAATCCCGCGGACGTGCCGTACCTGTATTTCGTCAGCCGCAATGACGGCTCGCACGTGTTCGCGACGACGCTCGACGAGCACAACCGCAACGTCAATGAGTTCCAGCGGCGGCGGCAGCGGCCGTGACGCCCTGCACGCGCCGACGGCTTTCAGCACAAAGACACAAAGGCCACCAAGAGCACCAAAGAACACAAGAAACTGGGGAACGGCGCACGCTCGCCGAGCAAACCGGGTGCTACATCTTCGCGTTGCAGAGTCTTAAGGGTCGGATAATTCCGCACTACGTCGGTCTCACACGAAGGCGTTTCGACGGCGAGGTCTTCAACCGCTCGAACCTCCGGAAGTACGCCCGGGCTCACCGGGCGCACGAGACGCATCGGGCAGTTCTCTTCCTCATAGGTCATCCCCGCCGGAAGGGCAAGGCCAACGGAAAGTACATCGGAGAGCTCGAAAACCTTTCTCATCCAAGCCGGTTCAGCAGAGAATCCCGGTATCCAGAACACAAAGGGCGTTCGTCGTCCGAAGTGGCGAGTGCGAGGTGTGACCGGACGGCGGCCCGGGAAACCGTCCTCCGCCGCTCGAGGTGTTCAGAGATGCTTGGGCATTCGATGATGGCTCACGTCTGGTGAGATCGCACCGCCGAATCGCAACGAAGGAGGTGAGAATGTCCCAAGCTCAGCATGAGATCCCGGTGGTCTTCCTGGTCGGGGCGGGCCAGACCGGTGTCCGGACCGGAAACAACGCAGCGTGGTTGTGTCGGTGCGATCGAACTCTGCCACTCGTGGGCTACTCAGACGGCCGTGATTCGAAGAGTGAGGCGTCGCGGGTCAGGTGTCCGCGTTGTGATCGCGTGTACAGGGTCGTCGCTCCAAGTCTGAAGAAGGTGCCCACCCGGGTCGAAGAGATCAATCCGAATGGTCGCGTTGATGAGGCAACAGCCGGCTAGAAGCCGTTGCAGCCGACGCCGCGTGGGATCGTGGCGCGGCGCGGCTGAACCGCAGCGTTAGCCGGATCGAAATCAGAAGACTTGGCGGTCGGCTCGAAAAGCTGGCAGAATCGA